>JAIPCJ010000019.1 GCA_021738245.1 Methylotenera sp.
GGGGCCGTACCAGGTGGGGCTGATCAGGCAGTGCAGGCCGACCTGACCGCCAGGCAGAGCGGCGCCGATGCGCTGGCTGGGCAGCTTGACCAGCACCGCCCGCGCGGGCCCCGCCTGCGCCACGAGGCGGATGAGATCCAGCATCAGGCCCGACACCGGTTCACCGCGGGCCCGCACGACGTAGGGCGGCACCCAGCTGTCGCTGACGGCGAAGCGCAGCGTCTCAGGCTGCGCCCTGGTCGCGCGGGGCTGCAAGAGCGGCAGCCCCACCGCTGATACCGCCAGCGCTCGCCCGATGAAACGCCGCCGTCGCTCGTCCTGAACCATGCCCGCAGTGTAGGCATGGCGCCCCTGGGGGCGATGCCATGGCGATACGATGCCGCCATGGATCAAGTGAGCTTCGACTACCCCCGCCAGGATGCGGAAGGCGCCACCTGCACCGCCCACGCCTGGGCCAAGGTGCCGGCCCCGCTGACAACGGCGCAGCGGCAGAACCTCGCCACCCGTGCGGCTGATCTGCTCAAGCAGCACAACGCCGTGCTGGTGGCCCATTACTACGTCGACGGCGCCCTGCAGGACCTTGCGCTGGCCACCGGCGGCATCGTGTCGGACTCCCTCGAAATGGCCCGCTTCGGCCGCGATCATGCCGCGCAGACGCTGGTGGTGGCCGGTGTTCGCTTCATGGGCGAGACCGCCAAGATCCTGAGCCCCGAGAAGCGCGTGCTGATGCCCGACCTGGACGCCACCTGCTCGCTCGACCTGGGCTGCCCGGCCGATGACTTCGCCCGCTTCTGCGATGCCCATCCCGACCGCCAGGTCGTCGTCTACGCCAACACCAGCGCCGCGGTGAAGGCGCGAGCGGACTGGATGGTGACCAGTTCCTGCGCGCTGGACATCGTGTCCGACCTGCATGCCAAGGGCCAGAAGATCCTCTGGGCGCCCGACCGCCACCTGGGCCGCTACATCCAGGAGCAGACCGGTGCCGACATGCTGATGTGGAACGGCGCCTGCATCGTGCACGACGAGTTCAAGGGGCTGGAGCTGCAACTGCTGCGCGAGCAACACCCTGGCGCCTTGGTGCTGGTGCACCCGGAGTCGCCCAAATCAGTGGTCGAGCAGGCCGACGTGGTGGGCTCCACCTCCGCGCTGATCAAGGCCGTGGTCGAAGGCAACGCGCCGGCCTACATCGTCGCGACCGACAACGGCATCCTGCACCGCATGCGCCAGCTGGCGCCGGGCAAGACCCTGATCGAAGCGCCCACCGCCGGCAACAGTGCCACCTGCAAGAGCTGCGCGCACTGCCCGTGGATGGCCATGAACGGCCTGGCCAATCTGGTGGACTGCCTGCAAAGCGGCCAGCCCGAGATCCAGGTCGAGGAGATCACGCGCGTGAAAGCCGAACGCTGCATCACCCGCATGCTGGACTTCACCGCCGCCAGAAAGTCACAGGCGTCCGGGATGACCCCCGGCATCGGGGCCGCTTGATCTGGGACAGTCCTGCTGGCGCCCCCACGGCGCTATAAGACACGCATCGCCCTCCGCCACGAAAGGCCGCACCATGTCCGCCGACTTCAGCTCCCTGTACAACCACCATGAACGCGAAGTCTTCGCCGCCGTGATGGCGGCGGCCAAGGACTACTCGGACATCGCCGCCAGCAACGACCTGCTGTGCGACGTCGCCTGCGTGGCGCTCAACCGCCTGCAGCCGCGCTACATCCGGCACGAGGTGGATTTCAGCTTCTACCTGACCGAGCACGAACGCCACGAGATCGACAACGCGATCGCCGAGGCGGTGGGCTATGCCTTCAACTTCGTGCAGGCGCGCACGGCGCTGCGGGCGCGCAACTAGGCCTGCGGGCGCGGCGGTGGCGCTCAGCGCGGCCGGGGCGTGCGCAGCAGGTCGATGATCGCCAGCACCAGCGGTGCGCCGAGGATCCACGCGGGGATGAGTGCAGTCATGACGTTTCCTTCAGATTGGAAACGTCCCTGGGCAATCGCGATTCCCGCCTCGCCCGCCCCACTCAGCGGCGCCGCCGCTCGCTGATCAGCACGGTCGGGAAACTCACCGGCAAGGTTTGCGGGTAGTCCCGGCTGTAGTGCAGGCCGCGACTCTCGTGGCGCATCAGCGCAGAGCGCACGATGAGCTCCGCGCAATCGACCAGGTTGCGCAGCTCCAGCAGGTCGCGTGTCACGCGGAAGTTGGCGTAGTAATCATCGATCTCGCCACGCAGCAGCTCGATGCGGTGCAGCGCCCGCTCCAGCCGCTTGGTGGTGCGCACGATGCCCACGTAGTTCCACATCAAGAGCCGCAGTTCGTCCCAGTTGTGGGCGATGACGACCTGCTCGTCCGCGTTCTCGACCTGACTCTCGTCCCAGGCCGGCAGCGGTGCCGGTGGCTGCACCGGATGGCTGAGGATGTCAGCCGCGCAGGTCTGCCCGAGCACGACGCACTCCAGCAGCGAATTGCTGGCCAGACGGTTGGCGCCGTGCAGGCCGGTGTAGCCCGTCTCGCCCACGGCATACAGCCCGGGCAGGTCACAACGGCCCATCAGGTCGGTCACCGCGCCGCCGCAGGTGAAGTGCACGGCCGGCACGACCGGAATGGGCTGCCGCGCGATGTCGATGCCGAGCTTCAGGCAGCGCGCGTGGATGGTCGGGAAATGCTCGATCAGGAAGGCTTCGCCCAGGTGGGTGGCGTCCAGCCACACATGGTCCAGGCCGTGCTTCTTCATCTCGAAGTCGATGGCGCGGGCCACGATGTCGCGCGGCGCGAGCTCCATGCGCTCGTCGTGCGCCGCCATGAAGCGGGTGCCATCGGGCAGCTTCAGATGCCCACCCTCCCCACGCAGCGCCTCCGTGATCAGGAAGCTGCGCTCCTGCGGGTGGTACAGGCAGGTCGGGTGGAACTGGATGAACTCCATGTTCGCCACCCGGCAGCCGGCCCGCCAGGCCATGGCGATGCCGTCGCCCGTGGAGGTGTCGGGGTTGGTGGTGTAGCGGTAGACCTTGCCCGCGCCGCCCGTGGCAAGCACCACGGCGCGCGCCGGCAGGGTCTCCACGCGCTGGGCGTCGATGTCCAGCGCATAGACGCCGTAGACCCGAGGCACGCCCCTGTCCACATCTTCACGCTGCACATGGCGCGAGGTGATCAGGTCCAGCGCCATCCAGCGCTCGCGCAGCGTGATATTGGGATGCCGGCGCGCCACGGCCAGCAGTTGGTCATGGATGGCCTTGCCGGTGGCATCGGCCGCATGCGCGATGCGCCGCACCGCATGGCCGCCCTCGCGTGTCAGGTGCAGGCCCAGGGGGCCGGTGTCGTCAGGCGTGAAGGGCACGCCCTGCTCCACCAGCCAGCCCACGGCGGCCGCGCTGCGCTCGGCGATGAAGCGCGCGGTGGCTTCGTCCACCAGGCCCGCGCCGGCCTCCTGGGTATCGCGCACATGGCTCTCGATGGAATCGTCGCTGCCGAGCACGCCGACGATGCCGCCCTGGGCCCAGGCGGTCGCGGCTTCGGTGAGCTCACGCTTGGCCAGGATGACGACCGGCACCGTGTCGGCCAGGTGCAGTGCAACCGTCAGGCCGGCCAGGCCGGCACCGATGATCACGACGGGAGCTTCTTGAGGGGCAGCAGTCATGGGCCACGATTGTCCTGCAGGCATGAAGCACCCGGCGCGAGGTGAGGATTGCCTTGAGGGAGAGGCTTGCCCGCCTGGGCGCGAGCCCTATGCTGCCGCGCCTGGAGGAGACATGAACCCATTGACGTGCTGGGCCCGTCGGGCCGCGAACGCCGCCGCCATCGCCATCACCCTGGCCACCTCGCTGGCCGCCCCTGCGCTGGCGGCGCCACCACCCGCCGAGCTGTTCTTCAAGGACGCCGACATCATCGAGGCCGTGCTGTCGCCTTCGGGCCGCCGGCTCGCCATCACCTCGGCCAAGGGCGCCACGCGGGTGGGGCTGGTGGTGATCGACATGGGCCCGGGCGGCCAGATGCAGCGCCTGGCCCAGTTCAGCGATGGCGACGTCTTCCAGGTGCGTTGGGTCAATGAGGAGCGGCTGATCTTCGGCGTGACGGATCTGTCGGAGGGCAGCGGCCGCCCCCAGGGCGCGCCCGGCCTCTTCAGCGTCGCCACCGATGGCAAGCCGATGCGCCAGTGGGTTCGCCGCATGGGCAAGCCCTTCATCAGCAATGGGGCAGATGACCGCATCCTGGACTGGAACCACTTCGTGCTGCGCGTGCCCGCCCTGCAGCCCGACCAGCCGAACGAAGAGGTGCTCATCGCCGAGTACGGGCTGAGCGAGGTGCACACGCTCACGCCCCTCTGGCTCAACACCCGCACCGGCCGCACCCGCAGCGTGAGTTTCGACCAGCCCCGCAACACCGTCGGCTGGCTGACCGACGAGAACGCAGAGCCGCGCGTGGCCATCACGATGGACAAAGGCCGCCGGGGCGCCTGGTGGCGCGCGCCCGGCAGCAAGGACTGGGTGCAGCTCTTCGACGCCGACCAGTTCAAGCTGCCTTTCCTGCCAGTGTCGGTCGACAACGCGGGCAACCTCTACGTGACGCGCACCGAAGGCCCGCAGCGGCTGCAGGTCCTGACGCGCTACGACTTCGCCGCCCAGGCGCCCGAGCCCAAGCCGCTGGTCGTCACGCCCGGCTTCGATTTCAGCGGCGAGCTGCTGTCCGAGGGCAGCCGCACGGCGCTGGGCGTGCGCGTGCAGGTCGACGGCGAGACCACCGTCTGGTTCAACGAGGCGATGAAGGCGCTTCAGCAGCAGGCCGATCGCCTGTTTCCAGGCGCCGTGAACCACATCAGCTGCCGCCGCTGCGGCCAAGCTGACATGGTGGCCCTGATCCGCAGCAGCAGCGACCGAGACCCGGGCCGGCTGTTGTACTACCAGGCCAAGCCCGCCGAAGGCGAGAAGCCCTGGACCTCGCTCGGCCGCATGCGACCGGACGTGAAGCCCGAGCAGATGGCCACCATGGAACTGACTCGCGTGCCGGCGCGCGACGGCCTGGAGCTGCCGGTCTGGGTGACCCGCTCCCCCAACGCCAAAGGCCCGCTGCCCGCCGTGGTGCTCGTGCATGGCGGCCCCTGGGTGCGCGGCGGCACCTGGGGCTGGCACCCGATGGCGCAGTTCCTGGCCTCGCGCGGCTATGTCGTCATCGAGCCGGAGTTCCGGGGCAGCACCGGCTATGGCGACACCCACTTCAAGGCCGGCTTCAAGCAATGGGGCCAGGCCATGCAGGACGACGTGGCCGATGCGCTCCGCTGGGCGCAGCAACAGGGCCTGGCCAGCGACAAGGCCTGCATCGCCGGCGCCAGCTATGGCGGCTACAGCACGCTGATGGGCCTGGCCCGGGATGCCGACCTCTACCGCTGCGGCGTCGCCTGGATTGCCGTGACCGACCTGGAGCTGCTGCTGCGCGGCTCCTGGTGGGTGCGCGATGACACCTCCAGCCTGGCGCGCCAGTACGCCCTGCCCGAGATGATCGGCGACCCCGACAAGGACGCCGCCCTCGTCACCGCGAACTCACCCGTGAAGCTCGCGGCCCGCATCAAGGCACCGGTGCTGCTGGCCTTTGGCGAGGACGACCGCCGCGTGCCGCTGGCCCATGGCAAACGCATGCGCGAGGCGCTGCAGGCAGCCGGCAACGACCCGCTGTGGGTGACCTACCCCGGCGAAGGCCATGGCTTTGCGGTGCTCAAGAACCGGGTCGACTTCGCGCAGCGCCTGGAGGCCTTCCTGGCCCGCCATCTTCAGCCCTGATCGCGAAAACCATTGCCATGCCGCCGCCAGTCCGGCGGCATCCACAGGTGGGCCAGGCGCAGGCGCCAGGACGTCTCGGCCGCCATGTCGCGGAACATGGCACGCCATTCATGCGCATTCAGCCAGAAGAGATGGTGCGTCGGGAACGGATGCTCCAGGCCATAGTCCACCGGCTCACGTTCGGGCTCGAAGCTGCCGAACAGGCGGTCGAACACGATCAGCGTGCCGCCGAAATTGCGGTCGATGTATTGCGGGTTACGCCCATGGTGGGCCCGGTGGTGGGACGGCGTGTTGAAGATGAACTCGAACCACGCCGGCAGCCGCCCCACCCAGGTGGTGTGCACGAAGAACTGGTAGGCCAGGTTCAACGACAGCGCGAACAGCACCCAGCGCGGTTCGAAGCCCAGCCACACCGCCGGCAGATAGAACAGCCAGTTGCCCGCCAGCGCATAGAACCAGCTCTGCCGCAGCGCCGTGCCGAAGTTCATCTTCTCGGAGCCATGGTGCACGACGTGCGCACACCAGAACCAGCGGATGCGGTGGCTGGCGCGATGGAAGCCGTAGTACAGCAACTCCACCAGCAGGAAGAGACCGAGGAAGCGCCAGGGGCTGATGTCGATCGTGAAGAGGCGGTGCTCGTACACCCAGCCCAGGGCCGGCAGCACCAGCACGGCCAGCAAGAGCAGGTCCACGGCCAGGTAGCTGCCGCCGCTGTTCAGGCTGTCCAGCGTGTCACGCCAGTCGAACACCCGCGTGCGGCGAAACCGCCAGGCTTCCAGCGCCAGGCAGACGCCGAACACCGGCGACAGGAGCAGCAGCGTCAGGTCGCGCCAGTCGAAGTGGCGCTGGTAGAGGTCAAGGAACAGATCCATCGCGACATGGTGCGCCGCAGGCCGGCAGGAATCTTGACGCGACAGCCCACGTTTTTGACAGATCACGCCACGCTGCGGGTCATCACCCAGCCAGCCGCGGCGGTGCGCGCGGCATGATGACCAGCCCATGGATGAGACCCGCGTCGCCGCCAGCTATGTGCAGTTGCTCTTCGAGCACATGGCGGCCCTCGGACGCGCGGACGCCCTGGGCCCGCCGCCCGCGCCGAGCGAAACCTTCGTCGCGCTCAGGCGCTGGCAAGCCCTGCTGGCGCAGGCCCGCGACCTGGACCCCGGCCCCAAGGGCAGCTTCACGCTGCGTCTGGCGCGCGGCATTGCGCCGCGGCACTTCGGCGTGGTGGGTTTCGCGGCCCTGGCCTGCAATACGCTGGCCGACGCGCTGCAGCGGCTGGAGCGCTACCACCGCTCGGTCTACGACGTGAACATCGCCCAGGTTCGCCCCAGCGGCGACGGCATCAGCATCGAATGGGGCGTGGAGCGGGGCCGGCCGGGCGCGCTGGTGGACGAGACCGCAATTGCCTCGCTCGTGCAGCTGGCCCGCGCCTTCACGGGCCAGCCGGTGCGCGCGCTGGCGGTGGACTTCGTCAACCCGCAACCGGCCGATGTGCGGCCGTACGCCGATTTCTTCGGCGGCACGGTGCGCTTCGGCCAGCCCGTTACCCGCGTCCTGCTGGCCGCGCGCGATCTGGCCCTGCCGATGCGCGGTGCAGACCCGGCCCTGCTGGCGCTCCTCGACGCTCAGGCCGAGGCACTGCTGCAGAGCGTCGCCGCGGTCAGCGGCCCGGTCGGGGTCTGGCGGCAGGCGCTGGTCGGGCTGATCCGCAGCGGCCGCACCCAGCTGCCCGACCTCGCCCAGGCGCTGCAGATGAGCCCGCGCAGCCTGCAGCGGCGCCTGGCCGAACACGGCCACAGCTTCCAGGCGCTGCTGGGTCAGACCCGCCAGCAGCTCGCCGAGGCGTATCTGCGCGACGACAGCGTCGAGCTGGCCGAAGTCGCCCTGCTGCTGGGCTACTCCGAGCAGAGTGCCTTCAACCGCGCCTTCCGGCAATGGACGGGCCAGGCACCGCTGCAGTGGCGCCGGCGGCAGGCCCGATGATCCCGGCGCCCGCTTCCCTCATCGCGGACGGCGCTCCGCGGCATGGCCGCTACGCGGGCCCCCTTGCACGCTTCGACTGGGCCGCACTGCAGCCACGGCCGGGCTGGCTGTGGCGCGCGCTGCACCACAAGCGCTGGCACTACATCGGCCTGGGCAACGCCGAGCTCTTCATCGGCCTCGCCATCGTCGATGTCGGCTGGGCCTGCTCGGCCTTCGCCTACCTCTTCGATCGCCGCCAACGCCGGCTGCTCGCAGACTGGAGCCAGGACGGGCTGCCGCGGCTGCAGGCGAGTGTGTCCGACGCGCCGCTGGCCGGTGCCAAGGCCTGGTTTCTCGGGCCCGGGGCCCGGCTGTCGCTACGCCATGAGGCCAGCGAGCTGCGCTTGGCTGTCGCGACCAAGGCCCTGCGCATCCAAGCCGTGATGGACCTGCGCGCCATGGCGGCGCCGCTGCTGGCGATCGGCCCCATCGAGGGCGGCCTGGCCCACGCGACGCAGAAGACCACCGCCCTGCCCGTGCGCGGCTGGGCGCAGGCCGGTGGCCAACGCTTCGCACTCGACGACGCCTGGGCCGCCGTGGATGCCTCCAACGGCCTGCTCGCCCGCGACACCGCCTGGCGCTGGGCCAGCGCCCACGCCCCCGGCATCGGCTTCAACCTGCAGCAGGGCTACTTCGGCGGCCAGGAGAACGTGCTGTGGCTGGACGGCCAGCCCCTCGCGCTGGGCGCGGCGCGCTTCGAGTTCGACGCCACGCGGCCACTGGAACCGTGGCACGTGAGCACCGACGACGGCCTGCTGGACCTGACCTTCACGCCGGAAGGCGCGCGCGCGGCGGACAAGGACCTGCGCGTTGCGGCCAGCCACTACGTCCAGCCGGTCGGCACCTTCGCCGGCACGGTGCGCACTTCCAGAACAGCAACGCCGAGACAGGTCGCTGACCTGGTCGGCGTCACGGAGGATCACCGCTCGCGCTGGTGACCGTCATGGCGGCTGGCTTGCAGGCCCGCCGCCCCGCTCAGTGCACGACCCGCCCGAAGCTGAACTCGCCGTCGGCGATCTGCACCGGGATCACGTCCTTGGGCCCGAACTTGCCTTCCAGGATCAACTTGGACAGCGGGTTCTCCACCCGCTGCTGGATGGCGCGCTTGAGCGGCCGGGCGCCGAAGACCGGGTCGAAGCCGACCTTGGCCAGCTCGTCCAGGGCTTCCTCGCTGACGTAGAGCTTCATCTCCATCTTCTCCAGCCGCGCCTCCAGGTGGCGCAGCTGAATCTTGGCGATCGCCTTGATGTGCTCGGCGCCTAGCGCATGGAAGATGACGGTCTCGTCGATGCGGTTCAGGAACTCGGGCCGGAAGTGGCTCTTGACCTCGCCCCACACCGCGTCGCGAATCACCTCATCCTTCTCGCCCGACAGCGCCATGATGTGCTGCGAGCCGAGGTTGGACGTCATCACGATGACGGTGTTCTTGAAGTCCACCGTGCGGCCCTGGCCGTCGGTCAGGCGGCCATCGTCCAGCACCTGCAGCAGCACGTTGAACACGTCCGGGTGGGCCTTCTCGACCTCGTCGAGCAGCAGCACCGAGTAGGGCTTGCGGCGCACCGCTTCGGTCAGCGTGCCGCCTTCCTCGTAGCCCACATACCCCGGCGGCGCGCCGATCAGGCGGCTCACCGAGTGCTTCTCCATGAACTCGCTCATGTCGATGCGCACCATGTGGTCTTCGCTGTCGAACAGGAAGCCGGCCAGCGCCTTGCACAGCTCCGTCTTGCCCACGCCCGTCGGGCCCAGGAACAGGAAGCTGCCCAGCGGCCGGTTGGGGTCGGACAGGCCCGCGCGCGAGCGGCGGATGGCGTCGGACACCGCCTGGATGGCTTCGTCCTGGCCCACCACGCGGTCATGCAGCTTGCCTTCCATCTGGAGCAGCTTCTCGCGCTCGCCCTGCATCAGCTTCGACACCGGGATGCCCGTGGCACGCGCCACGACCTCGGCGATCTCCTCGGCCCCGACCAGCGTGCGCAGCAGCTGCGGCTTGTCGGGATTGCCGGCCTTGCCCGCTTCCTTGGCCTGGGCTTCCTTGAGCTGCTTTTCCAGCTCGGGCAGGCGACCGTACTGCAGCTCGGCGACCTTGTTGAAGTCGCCCTTGCGCTTGAGGTCCTCGATCTGCTGGCGGATGCGGTCGATCTCTTCCTTCACGTGGGCCGAGCCCTGGGCCTGCGCCTTTTCGGCCGTCCAGATCTCTTCCAGGTCTTCGTACTCGCGCTGGAGCTTCTGCAGCTCTTCCTCGATGAGCGCAAAGCGCTTCTGCGAGCCCTCGTCCTTTTCCTTGCGCACGGCCTCGCGCTCGATCTTGAGCTGGATCATCCGGCGGTCGAGCCGGTCCATCGCCTCGGGCTTGGAGTCGATCTCGATCTTGATCTTGGCCGCGGCCTCGTCGATGAGGTCGATGGCCTTGTCGGGCAGGAAGCGGTCGGTGATGTAGCGGTGGCTCAGCTCAGCCGCGGCGACGATGGCCGGGTCGGTGATCTCCACGCCATGGTGCACCTCGTACTTCTCCTGCAGGCCGCGCAGGATGGCAATCGTGGCCTCCACGCTCGGCTCGTCCACCAGCACCTTCTGGAAGCGGCGCTCCAGCGCGGCGTCTTTCTCCACGTACTTGCGGTATTCGTCCAGCGTGGTCGCGCCGATGCAGTGCAGCTCGCCGCGCGCCAGGGCCGGCTTGAGCATGTTGCCGGCGTCGATGGCGCCCTCGGCCTTGCCGGCGCCGACCATGGTGTGGATCTCGTCGATGAAGAGGATGGTCTGGCCCTCGTCCTGCGCCACCTCCTTGAGCACGCCCTTCAGCCGCTCCTCGAAGTCGCCGCGGTACTTGGCGCCGGCCAGCAGCAGGGCCATGTCCAGCACCAGCACGCGCTTGTTCTTGAGGGAATCGGGCACCTCGCCGTTGACGATGCGCTGCGCCAGGCCTTCCACGATGGCCGTCTTGCCCACACCGGGCTCGCCGATCAGCACGGGGTTGTTCTTGCTGCGACGCTGCAGCACCTGGATGGCGCGACGGATTTCCTCGTCACGGCCGATGACGGGGTCGAGCTTGCCCTGCCGCGCGCGGTCCGTCAGGTCGAGGGTGTACTTCTTGAGCGCCTCACGCTGGCCTTCGGCTTCGGCGTTGTCCACCTTCTGCCCGCCGCGCACCGCCTCGATGGCGGCCTCCAGCGCCTTGCGCGTCAAGCCGTGGCCGCGCACGACGCCGGCCAGGTCGGTCTTGGCATCCGCCAGGGCGAGCAGGAACATCTCGCTGGCAATGAACTGGTCGCCGCGCTTGGTGGCTTCCTTCTCGGCCGCCTGCAGCAGGGCGACGAGGTCACGCCCGGCCTGCACGGTCTGCCCGGCACCGCTGACCTGGGGTAGGCCCGCCATCAGGCCGTCGAGCGCCGTCTTGAGGCCCTGCGCCTTGACGCCGGCGCGCTCCAGCAGCGCCCGCGGCCCGTCGTCCTGGGCCAGCATGGCCGACAGCACGTGGACGGGCTCGATGTAAGGGTTGTCGCGCGCCAGGGCCAGGCTCTGGGCCTCGCCGAGGGCTTCCTGGAAACGGGTGGTGAACTTGTCGGCACGCATGGGATGAATCCTCCGGTTGCGAAGCCAAGTGGGCGCCTTTCAGCGCTTTTCAAGTTGACTCAAATCAAGGCCTGCACCAGCTTCATGCCCGCCCAGGCGGCCAGCAGCGAGCCCAGCACGTGGCTGACCGTGTGGGCCAGCGCCATGCCGAACTCACCGTGCCGCAGCAGGGCCAGCGACTCGCCCGAGAAGGACGAGAAGGTGGTGAGCCCGCCCAGAAAGCCGGTCACGAGCAGCAGCTTCAGCAGGTCGTTGGGCTGGCGGCCAAACCACTCCAGCGCCATGCCGATCAAAAAGCCACCCACCACGTTCACCAGCAGCGTGCCCAGCGGAAAGCCGGCCCAGCGCGTGTTGAACAGCAAGCCCGCCTGCCAGCGAGCCAGCGCCCCCAGGGCGGCCCCCACCGAGATCATCAAGGCATTCATGCCGCATTCCCCGCGGTGATGCCCCAGCGGGCCAGCGCCGCGTCATCGGCCTCGCGGGCGTCCACCCAATGCGCGCCTTCGGGCGTGAACTCCTTCTTCCAGAAGGGCGCCTGGGTCTTGAGGTAGTCCATCAGGAACTCGCAAGCCTGGAAGGCCTGGCCGCGGTGGGCGCTGGCCACCAGCACGAGCACGATCTGCTCGCGCGCCTGCAGCAGCCCCACGCGGTGGATGACCCGCGCCGCGCGGATGTCGAACCGGGCGAACGCCTCGTCCACCATCGCCTCAATGGCCGCCTCGGTCATGCCGGGGTAATGCTCCAGCTCCATCTGAGAGACGGCCGCCCCGCTGCTGCGCTCGCGCACCGTGCCGACGAACGCCACGACGGCACCGATCCCGCCGTCCCCCATTCGCAGGGCCGCCGTCTCGGCGCCCAGGTCGAAATCTGCTGATTGGATGCACACTCTGGCCATGTCACGGATTCTCACCTTGGGCGGCGGTGAGATTCACCTGTTTTGGCGTCGATCTGCCCACAAGGCGCCGCATACTGGGCGCCGTTCATTTCTCACGCTGCCAGGAATTCCGACATGGCCCTGATGGATTTCATCAAGAAACAGTTCATAGACGTCATCCAGTGGACGGAGGACGGCGATGGCACGCTGGCCTGGCGCTTCCCGATGGCGGGCATGGAAATCCAGAACGGCGGCCAGCTGGTGGTGCGCGAGAGCCAGGTGGCGGTGTTCGTGAACGAGGGTCAGGTGGCTGACGTCTTCGGCCCCGGCACCCACAAGCTGACCACCCAGACGCTGCCGGTCCTGACCTACCTCAAGAACTGGGACAAGCTCTTCGAGTCGCCCTTCAAGAGCGACGTCTACTTCTTCAGCACCCGCCAGCAGATCGACCAGCGCTGGGGCACCAGCCAGCCGGTATCCATCCGCGACAAGGATTTCGGCGCGGTGCGCATCCGCGCCTTCGGCAACTACGCCTACCGCATCAAGGACGCCAAGGTCTTCCACAGCCAGATCTCCGGCACCCGTGAGCGCTACACCGCCGCCGAGCTCGACGGGCAGTTGCGTGGCCTGATGCTGCAGCACATCAGCGACGCGGTCGCCAGCAGCGGCACCGCCTTCCTGGACCTCGCCGCCAACCAGATCGAGTTCGCCGCGGCCCTCAAGAACGCCACCGCGCCCTCGTTCGATGCGCTCGGCCTGGAGCTGCTGTCGGTGACGATGCAGAACGTGTCGCTGCCCGAAGAGCTTCAGAAGATCCTCGACCAGCGCATCGGCATGGGCATCATTGGCCAGAACATGGGCCAGTTCATGCAGTACCAAACCGCCCAGGCCATCCCTGAGCTGGCCAAGGGCGCCGGTTCGGGCAGCGGCATCGCGGGCGAAGCCGTGGGCCTGGGTGCCGGCGTGGCCTTGGGCCAGACCTTGGCCCAGACGCTGGGGCAAGGCCTGGCGGGCGTCGGCACGGCCGCCCCGGCCCCGGCCGCGAGCAAGCCGGACGACATCGTGGCCCTGCTGGAGAAGCTCGGCGACCTCAAGGCCAAGGGCATCCTGACCGACGAGGAATTCGCCGCCAAGAAGGCTGACCTTCTGAAAAAACTTGGCTAGACATTGGCCCACCCCCTACCGGCTCGCGCCGGCCCCCTCCAGGGGGCGCCGTCAGTGGCCTGGCAAAGCCGGTTCCACGACGGCCGCTGGGCCGCTTCCGAAGCTGCCTGCGTTGATCCTGCTGAACTTCCGCCATGGCTGAGGCAACGGCCCAGCGAAAGTGGCGCGCGGCGTGCCCGAATTGCGGCGCGCCGGTCGAGTTCGCCAGCGCAGCTTCGGCCAGCGCCGTCTGCAGCTTCTGCCGCAGCACGCTGCTGCGCGATGGCGAGACGCTGAGCCGCATCGGCCAGAGCGCCGAGATCTTTGACGACTACTCGCCCCTGCAACTCGGCGCCACCGGCCGCTGGATGGGCCAGGGCTTTGCGGTGGTGGGCCGGGTGCAGCGTGGCTCGGAGCTGGGCAACTGGAACGAATGGCATCTGCTCTTCGATGCCGGTGAACGCGAGCGCGTGGGCTGGCTCAGTGAAGACAACGGCCAGTTCGTCCTCAGCCTGGAGGCGCCTCTCACCGAGACGCCCCCGCCCGAACCTCAGCCCGGCGCCCCGCTGACCCTGGCCGGCCAACGCTGGCAGGTGGCTGCCGTGGTGCAGGCCGCCCTGCGCGCGGCCGTGGGCGAGCTGCCGCGCGTGCCCAAGGCAGGCCGCATCGTCGAGCTGCGCAATGCGCAGGACGAGGTCGGCAGCCTGGAGTACCGCGACGGCGAGCCGCCGGTCTGGTCGGTCGGCCGCGGTGTGCAACTGGCCGATCTGGCCTTGCAGGGCCTGCGCACCACGGCCGAGGGCGAATCCGTCGCCGAGGCCAAGTTCAAGGGCCGGGCGCTGGCCTGCCCCAACTGCGGCGCCGCGCTGGAGCCCAAGCTCGCCGAATCGCGCAGCATGACCTGCGGCCAGTGCCAGGCGGTGGTGGAGCTGCCCGAGGGCGATGCCCAGGCCGTGGCCTTCGCTGCCCAGGACCGCGGGCTGCCGCCGCTCATCCCGATCGGCCGCACCGGCACGCTGGCCTTCGCCGGCGGCAAGCCGCTGCCGTGGCAGGTGGTGGGCTACCAGGAGCGTTGCGACATCCCCGAGGACGCCGACGACGAACAGAGCTTCTGGCGCGAATACCTGCTCTACAACCGCCTGAGCGGCTTTGCCTTCCTGGTGGACACCCGCGAAGGCTGGAGCCTGGTGCGCACGCTGACCGGCGCGCCGCAGCCGGTGCGCGGCGGCGTGCAGTGGCAGGGCCGGGCCTATTCGCAGCGCTGGGTCTACGGTGCCAAGACCACCCACGTGCTGGGCGAGTTCTACTGGCCCGTGCGCCTGGAGGACCGCGTGCAGGTGACCGATTTCAGCACCAGCGATGGCCGCTACCTGCTCAGCCGCGAACAGCAGGGCCCGGAAGTCACCTGGAGCGGCGGCCAGACCCTGACGGCCGATGAGGTGCGCAAGGCCTTCAACCTCGTCGCCCCGAGCCTGCCCTTCACCCGCGACGCGTCCGCCTTCAAGAACAACACCGGCACGCTGCTGCGCAACATCGTGATCGCGCTGTTCCTGATCGTGCTGCTGGTGGCGCTGATGCGGGCCTGCTCCAGCGACGACTGCCAGCGCTACAAGGACAGCTTCGGTGAGAACAGCACCGAGTACCAGCAATGCCGCAGCAGCGCGCGCAGCGGCGGGGGCTACTACGGTGGCTCCAGCGGCGGCAGCTATGGTGGCTACAGCAGCGGTGGCGGCGGCCACAAGTAAACGGAGAACCCCATGACCATCGATTGGCTCAAGCCTGAAGTCATCCTCGGCTCGACGATGTATGCCGTCATCGGCGTCGTCATCTTCTGGGTGTCGTTCATCATCGTCGACAAGATCACGCCCTACAAACTCTGGGAAGAGCTCGTCGAGCACAAGAACGTCGCGCTGGCCATCGTGGTCGGGGCGATGTGCATCTCCATCGGCAACATCGTCGCGGCCGCCATCCACGGCTGAGCCCCGCAGCTGACGGTCATCGCGCGCGGCAGCAGCTCATGCGCCGCCGCCTGCAGGCTGTCCGCCTGCCTCTGGCGGGGCCGGTGCGGGCTCGACACCATCGCGCCGCTTCAAGCTCCGGAGAACTCCATGCCCTCTCGCCGCTGGGTGGCTGCAGCCACCCTCGCTCTCGCTGTCAACCTGCACCTCGGCCCCGCACAGGCGGCCGAGCCCGACGCCCAGGCGGCGAAGGCGGATGCCGCCGCCCAGGTATCGGGCTTCAAGATCCGCCCGGTCGACGATGCCTGGCGTGCCGCCCTGCCCCGCAATGCGGAAGCGGCCACCCAGGCCTACCTCGACCGCCTGCCCGCCGACGTACAGGCGAAATCCGCCGCCTACTGGGAGGGCGGCTACTGGATGCAGCTGTGCAACCTGCTGCTCGGCCTGGTGATCGCCGCCGCGTTCCTGGCCGGCCGCCGCGCAGCCCGGGTGCGCGACTGGGCGGCCCGCGTCGGCCGCGGCCCCGTGAGGCGCGACATGCTGTTCGCCGGCAGCTACCTGGCCCTGAGCGAACTCATCAGCCTGCCGTTGACCTTCTACCAGGGCTGGTGGCGCGAGCAGGCCTACGGCATGTCCACGCAGACCGTGCCGGCCTGGTTCGGCGAATGGGCGATGTCCACGGCCATATCGCTGGTCATCGGCGCCCTCGTGCTGGGCGGCCTGTACGCGCTGATCCGCCGCGCGGGCGCGCGCTGGTGGATCTGGGGCGGCGTGGGCGGCATGGGGTTGGCCACGCTGATGGTGGCCCTGAGCCCGGTGTTCATCGAGCCGCTGTTCAACACCTACAAGCCCGTGGAAGACGGGCCGCTCAAGCGTGCCGTGCTGCAGATGGCCCATGCGGTCAGCGTGCCGGTCGACAACGTGTACGTGTTTGACGCTTCGCGCCAGACCACGCGCATCAGCGCCAACGTGTCTGGCCTGTTCGGCACGGCGGCCGTGCGGCTGAACGACAACCTGCTGCGCCGCACATCCGAGCCCGAGGTGCGGGCCGTCATGGGGCATGAGCTGGGCCACTACGTGATGAACCACATCCCCAAGACGCTCGTCATGCTGTCCGGCGTCCTGCTGGTGGGCTTCTTCCTCGCGCAGGCTGCGATGGCCTATCTGCTGGCGCGGTTTTCGTCCAGCACCGCCATCGGCCGCATCGACGACATCGCCGGGCTGCCGATGCTGCTGGCGGTCTTCTCCGTGTTCTTCACGCTGGCCACGCCCATCACCAACACCATCACCCGCGTGCAGGAGACCGAGGCCGACCGCTTCGGTCTCGCGCTGTCCCGTGAACCGCACGGCTTCGCCGAAGCGCAGCTGCGGCTGGTGGAATACCGCAAGGCCGACCCCGGCACGGTGGAGGAGCTGGTGTTCTTCCACCACCCCAGCACGCGCCACCGCATCCTGGATGCGATGCGCTATCGCGAGGCCATGAACCTGCCCTGAACCGCCATGCCCGACCACGACTTCGCCACGCTGACCGCCAACGCCCACGAGGACTGGACACTCTTCGCGGTGCGCTTCCACGACAAGCCCGCAGCCGGCGAGCTGCGCAGGCAGCTGCTGCAGGCGCATCTCGAATGGGTGGCCGACCACCAGGACGTGGTGCGCGTGGCCGGCTCGCTCCGAGACACCCCTGAAGGCACACCGGTCGGTGGCTTGTGGGTCGTCCGGGCGCAAGACAAGGCGGCCGTCGAGGCGCTCATCGCCACCGACCCCTTCACGACCGGAGGCCTGCGCGCCGGCTGGGACATTCACTACTGGAGCAAGGCCCTGCCGCAGCCGGTGTCCTTCTAGACTGCGGGCCATGCTGCAGACCCTGACCCGCCGCGCTCTGCTGGGCGCGGGCCTCGCCACCTTCACCGCGCTAACCACGCTGTCGCCCGTCCTCGCCGCCGAACCGCGGCCCGACGTGGCCATCGTGATCGCCCGGCTGGACCTTGCCGCCGGCCGGGTGACCGACGTCGCCAACATCACGCCCGGCAAAGGGGCCAACTTCCAGCCCTCGTTCACCCGCGATGGCCGGGCCGTGCTGTTCGCGTCGGACCGCAGCGGCTCGAACAATGTGTACCGGCATGACCTCGCCACGGGCGAGACCCAGGCGCTGACCGCGACACCGCACAACCTCTACTCCCCCACGCCCCTGCCCGACGGCAGCGGCTTCTCTGCCATTCGCGTGGTGGACGCCGACCCGGCCTACGGCATCGAGAGCAAGCAGCCGTCGCTCTGGCGCTTCGACTGGGACGGCAAGGAAGTGGCCCCGGTCGTGCCCGTGATGCGCGTGGGCTACCACGCCTGGGTGGACGAGCATCGGCTGGCCCTCTTCATCGTGGACGACGTGCCCGAGCGCAATGCCCACCGGGCCGTGCTGTTCGACCGCCGCAGCGGCGAAAGCACTGCCCTGACCGACAAGCCGGGCCGCTCGCTCGGCCGTACCGCCGATGGCCGCCGCGCCTTGTTCGTGGACCAGACCGACCCGGCCCACTGGCGCCTGTGCGCCCAGGCTGCCGGCGATACCCAGCCTCAGGTGCTGGCCGAAACACCCGTCGGCCCCGCGGGCGAGAAGGACCCGCAACGCAGCCAGTACTTCGCCGCCCTGCCCGACGGCTCGGTAATCATGGCGCGCGGCACGTTGCTGCTGCGCTGGAGCGGCAAGGCCGGCGCCGGCTTCGAGCCGCTGGTCGACCTGCCCCAGGTCGGCGGTGCCATCCGCAACATCGCCGCCAGCCCTGACGGCTCCCGGCTCGCGTTCTCGGTCACGCTGGCGGCACCCAAGCCGTGAGCGACACGCACACCGCACCGTCGCGCGCCTCGCTGGCCGAGCTGCTGCTGCTCGCCAGCGTCTTCGTGATCGCCGCCTGCGGCCTGGTCTACGAACTGGCGGCGGGCGCACTGGCCAGCTATCTGCTCGGCGACTCGGTGCTGCAGTTCTCCACCGTGATCGGCGTCTACCTCTTCGCCATGGGCCTGGGCTCGTGGCTGTCGCGCTTCGTGGAGCGGCAGCTCGTGGCGGTGTTCCTGCAGGTGGAGTTGCTGGTGGGCGTCATCGGCGGCCTGATGCCGGCGGCCCTGTTTGCCGTGCACAGCCTGCTGCCGCCTGGCGAGGGCGCACCGTTCCGCGTGCTGCTGTACGGGCTGGTGCTGCTGGTGGGCACGCTGGTGGGCTTGGAGATCCCACTGGTGATGCGCATCCTGAAGCGTCACTTCAGCGCGCGCTACGGGCTGAAGGACCTGGTCTCGCAGGTGCTCACCTTCGACTACCTCGGCGCCCTGCTCGTGGCCCTGGCCTTCCCGCTGGTGCTGGTGCCCCACCTGGGGCTGGTGCGCACGGGCGTGGCCTTCGGCCTGCTCAACGTGGGCGTGGCGGTGTGGGCCCTGTGGCTCTTCAGGGCGGAGCTGCGGCGCTTGTCCTCCCACGTGGCAGCCTGTGGACTGTCGGCGGTGCTCCTGCTGGCGGCGCTGCTGGGCGCCGACCACCTCACGACCTGGGCCGAGGACAGGTTCTACGGCGAACACATCGTCTTCAAGCAGAGCAGCCCTTACCAGCGCATCGTGGTGACCGACGGACACGCCGGCACGCGGCTGTTCCTCAACGGCAATCTGCAGTTCCATTCCAAGGACGAGTACCGGTATCACGAGGCCCTGGTGCAGCCGGCGATGGCCGCCCATGGTGCCCCCAAGCGGGTGCTGGTGCTGGGCGGCGGCGACGGCATGGCGGTGCGCGAAATCCTGAAGTACCCGAGCGTCGAGCAGGTCACCCTGGTGGAGCTGGACCCGCTGATGACCTCGCTCTTCCGCGACAACCCCAAGCTGGCCACCCTCAACGCGCATGCCCTGTCCAGCCCCAAGCTGCGCATCGTCAATGCCGACGCCTTCGGCTGGCTCGAGCAGCAGACCGAGGTGTTCGACGTCATCGTCATCGACTTCCCCGACCCGTCCAATTTCGCGCTCGGCAAGCTCTACACCGCGAGCTTCTATGACCTGGTGGACCAGCACCTCAGCGCAGGCGGCTATGCGGTCGTGCAGACCACCTCGCCGCTGATCGCGCGGCGCAGCTTCTGGACGGTGGTGACGACGATCGAATCCACCGGCCTCACCGCCACGCCCTACCACGCCCACGTGCCGAGCTTCGGCGAGTGGGGCTTCGTGCTGGCCTCGCGTCGGCCCTTCCGGCTGCCGACGGCGTTCCCACCGGGCCTGCGGTTCGTCAGCGTGGGCAGCCTGCCCGCGCTGCTCGACTTTCCCCCTGACATGGCCCGCGTGCCCACCGAGGTGAACCGCCTGTCCAACCAGGTGCTGGTGCAGACCTTCGAAGAGGAATGGGGCAAGGTGCACTGATGCTGAAGCGGCGCGAGGTGCTGCTGGTGGGCCTGGCCATGGCGGGCTGTAGCCAGGAGGCACCGGCCCTGCAAGGCGGCTGGGTCGGCACGCACCCGGAGCGAGGCCATCGCCTGCGCGGCGCGCTGCCGGCTGCCGGCGGGCCGCTGAAGCAGGCCGGCGTGCTCATCGTGGGCAGTGGCATCGCCGGCCTGGCCTGCGCGCGGGCGTTGACGCAGCGCGGCGTGGACGACGTGGCCCTGCTCGACCTGGAGGATCAATCGGGCGGCAACAGCCGCGGCCACCGCATGGCGGGCTCGCCCTGCCCGCTGGGCGCCCACTACCTGCCGGCGCCCGGGGCCGAGGCCCGCGAGGTGTTGGCGCTGCTGCACGAACTGGGCCTGGCCACGCACCGCCTGGGCCGCACCGAATGGAACGAACGTCACCTTTGCCACAGCCCACAGGAGCGGCTCTTCTTCGACGGCGCCTGGCATGACGGCCTGCTGCCCCCGGCCGACGGCGCGGCGGGCCTGGCCCAGTACCGCCGGTTCGGCGACCTCGTCGCGCAGCGGCAGCGCGACCTGGGCTTCGCGATGCCCACGCACCGCGCGCCGTGGACGGCCGAGCATGCGCGCCTGGACACGCAGACCTTCACCGCCTGGCTCGATGCCCAGGGCCTGACCGACACCCGCCTGCGCTGGTACCTGGATTACTGCTGTCGCGACGATTTCGGCGCCGACGCTGCCACCGTCTCGGCCTGGGCGGGGCTGCACTACTTTGCCAGCCGGCACGGCTTTCACGCCCCCGGCGACGAGACGGCCGAACGTGAACCGGTGCTGACCTGGCCCGAGGGCAACGGCTGGCTGTCTGCCCGCCTGGCGGAGCCCCTGCGCGACCGGCTGCACCTGGGCCGCACCGTGCTGCGCGTGAGCGAGGGCCGCCATGGCGTGGAAGCGCTGGCCTGGAACGAGGCCACGCAGGCGCCCGAGCGCTGGGCGGCGCGCGCCGTTGTGATGGCCACGCCGCTGTTCGTGGCCGCTCGCCTGCTGGCCGAGCCGCCCGCCGCGCTGCGCGCGCTGAAGCAGCCCCATGCGCCCTGGCTGACGGCCAACATGCTGCTGCGGGAGCCGCTGCTGACGCGGCCAGGCGCCCCGCCGTCCTGGGACAACGTGCGCTACGGCTCCGCGGCGCTGGGCTATGTGGACGCGCGCCACCAGGACCTGGATCCGACACCCCGTCCCCCGCTGCTGACCGCCTACCTCGCGCTGCCGCAGGCGCAACGGTCCGCCCTGCTGCAACAGCCCTGGCAACACTGGGCCGGGCGGGTGCTGGACGATCTGGCCGGCACCCATCCCGACCTGCCGGCCAAGGTCGAACGCATCGACCTCTGCCGCTTCGGCCATGCGATGAGCATCCCGGTACCGGGCCTACGCGGGTCCGCCGAACTCGCGGCGCTCAATGCACAACAGGGCCGCGTGGTGTTCGCGCACAGCGACCTGGCGGGCTACTCGGTGTTCGAGGAGGCCTACACGGCCGGCGTGCTGGCGGCGCGTCGCCTCAGCCTCTGAGCCACTGCTGCCGGCTCACTTCGCCGGGGGCAAAGGCGAGGATCAACGCCTCCAGCAGGCACCGGGCCTTGTCGCTGTTGTCGCCGCCGTAATTGCAGACGTAGACATCCAGCGTCACCGCGCCCAGTTCAGGCCAGGTGTGCACGGCCACATGCGACTCGGCCAGCAGCACCACACCGGTGATGCCGCTTTGGCCATCGGCCGGGCCGAAGCGATGCATCAGCTCGGCCACGCCGCTGAGGCCTGCCGCGCGCACCGCATCACCACAGGCGGTGGCCAGTGCGGTGGTGTCCGTCATCAACAGCCGCCCAGGGTCGACACCGCGCAGGTCCGCGGTGAGGTGCAGGCCCTTCATCGAATCATCCGCCGGTGACGGGCGGGAAAAAGGCGAGTTCGTCGCCCTCGGCCAGCACCACGGTCTCGGCGGCCATCTTCTGGTTGACGGCGGCACGTACGGCGCGGCTGCGGGCCAGCGCTTCGGCATGCACGCCGCCGCGTGCCATCAGGGCGTCGCGGGCGTGGCCGACCGTGCTGCCCGAAGGCAGCGTCAGCGAGTCGGTCTCCCCCAGCTTTTCGCGCAGCGAGGCGAAGAAGCGCAGCGTCACGGTCACGCTCATGCCAGCAGCTCCGAGAAGGGAATGAAGCGCACGGCATCCCCCTTGGCAAAGGCCTGGCCGGCCGCGTTGTCCAGCAGGCCGTCTGCCCAGAAGGCCGACGTCAACACGCCGCTGCTCTGGTTGCCGAACAAGGCCAGGCCGCTGGCCTCGTCCAGGCGCACGCGCAGGAACTCGCGGCGCTTGTCGGGCTTGGGCCAGTCGAAGCCGGCCGGGATGAGGTAGCCGCGCGGAGCGAGGCGCGACGCGCCCTGCAGCTTGAGCAGGAAGGGTCGCACCAGCACCAGGAAGGTCACGAGGCTGGAGACCGGATTGCCCGGCAGGCCGATGAAATGGGCGTCGCCCACGCGGCCATAGGCGAAGGGCTTACCCGGCTTGATCGCAATCGCCCACAGGTCCAGCTGGCCTTCGGCCTGCACGGCGGGCTTGAGATGGTCTTCCTCGCCCACGGAGACACCGCCCGACGTGACGATCACGTCGGCCTGCGAGGCGGCCTCACGCAGCGCGGCGCGGGTCGCATCGAGCTTGTCGGGCACGATACCCAGGTCGATGACCTCACAGCCCAGGCCTTCCAGAAGCGCCCGCAGCGTGAAGCGGTTGGAGTTGTAGATGGCGCCGGGCGGCAGCGGCTCGCCGGGCATCACGAGCTCGTCGCCCGTGGAGAACAGCGCCACGCGGGCCCGGCGGGTCACGGTCAGCGCGGCCGCGCCGGCGGTGGCAGCCAGGCCCAGCGCGACGGCATCCAGCCGCGTCCCGGCAGGCAGAACGACGCTGCCGGTCTTCACGTCCTCGCCGCGCAGTCGCACATGCTGGCCCGGCCTGACCGGCTGGGTCACGCGCACGCGGCTTTCCACCAGCTCGGTGTGCTCCTGCATGACGACCGTGTCGGCCCCCGGCGGCACCTGGGCGCCGGTGAAGATGCGCGCCGCCTCGCCAGGGGCGAGCGGATGCGGCACGCTGCCGGCCGGGATGCGCTGCGTGACCGGCAGCTCGCCGCCCACGTCGGCCGCGCGCAGCGCATAGCCGTCCATGGCGGAGTTGTCGGCCGGCGGCACATCGACCGGAGAGATCAGATCCGCCGCCAGCACCCGGCCGCGCGCAGCGGTGGTGGGCAGCGTCTCAACTTCAGCAAGGGGCTGGACCTGCGCCAGCAGTGTGGCCAGCGCGTCGTCCAACGGGGTCAGGGCAGGTTTCTTGGCATCAGACATGGGCGTGAATGTAGGCCTTCACGGCTTCCACATCCACGCGCATGACTTTCACGCGCTTGGGCAGCGCTTCGATGCCTTCCAGGCCCGCAGGCCGCGGCGGCTCCGTGCCCAGGGCTTCGACGATGGTGGCCGCGAACTTGGCCGGCAGCGCGGTCTCCAGCACCAGCATGGGCACGGCCGGGTCGCGCTGCTCCAGGGCCACCTTCAGGCCATCGGCCGTGTGCGGGTCGATGACCACACCATGCTCGGCATGACAGCGGCGGATGGTGGCCACACGGTCGGCATGCGTGCTGCGGCCGGACTTGAAGCCGAAGCGGGCGATGGCGGCATGCTCGTCCGCCGTCAGCGAGAAGCCGCTGGCCGTGAAGGCCTGCTTCACGCGGGCAGCGTCGCGGCCGAGCAGGTCGAACACGAAGCGTTCGAAGTTGCTGGCCTTGGAAATGTCCATCGACGGGCTGGAGGTCTCGTGCGTGTCGGCTGTGCCGCGCGGTTTGTAGGCCCCGGTGCGGAAGAACTCGTCGAGCACGTCGTTCTCGTTGGTGGCCACGACGAGCTTGTCGATCGGCAGCCCCATCATGCGCGCCACATGCCCGGCGCAGACGTTGCCGAAGTTGCCCGACGGCACCGTGAAGCTGACCTTCTCGGCATTGCTCTTCGTGGCCTGGAAGTAGCCGGCGAAGTAGTACACCACCTGCGCCAGCAGCCGCGCCCAGTTGATGGAGTTGACCGTGCCGACGCGGTGCTCGCGCTTGAAGGCGAGGTCGTTGGACACCGCCTTGACGATGTCCTGGCAGTCGTCGAACACGCCTTCGATGGCGATGTTGTGAATGTTGGCGTCCTGCAGGCTGAACATCTGCGCCTGCTGGAAAGGGCTCATGCGGCCGTGCGGGCTGAGCATGAAGACGCGCACACCCTGCTTGCCGCGCATCGCGTACTCGGCCGCGCTGCCGGTGTCGCCGGACGTGGCACCCAGGATGTTCAGTGTTTCGCCACGCCGGCCGAGTTCGTACTCGAACAGCGCGCCGAGCAGCTGCATCGCCATGTCCTTGAAGGCCAGCGTCGGGCCGTTGGACAGGCCTTCCAGCGCGAGGCCTCCACCGAGCCAGGTCAGCGGGGTGATCTCCTTCGTACCAAAGACCTCAGGCGTGTAGACACGGTGCGTGATGGCGCGCAGGTCGTCGGCCGGAATGTCGTCGATGTAGAGCGACAGGATCTCGAACGCGAGGTCGGCATAGGCCAAGCCGCGCCAGCGCGTGAGCGTGGCGTCGTCGACCTGAGGGTAGGCCTTGGGCAAGTAGAGGCCGCCGTCAGGGGCGAGGCCTTCGAGGAGGATGTCGGAGAAGCCGCGCTCGGCCTGATCGCCACGGGTGCTGATGTACTTCATGGGATCAGGCGAGTTCTTCCTTGCGGAGCTTGACGATGGGCGCCAGAACCGTGGGCAACCCCTGCATCTTGGCCAGCGCCTCGTTCATGCGGCCCTCGACGGTGTCGTGGGTCAGGATGATGAGGTCGGTCTGGCGCTCGCCGTCGGCTGATTCACGCTGCAGCACGGCGTCGATGGAGATGTCGTGCTCGGCCAGGATGGTGGTGATGCGCGACAACACGCCGGCCTGATCGGCCACGACCAGGCGCAGGTAGAAGGCGGTCTTCACGTCGGCCATCGACAGCACCGGCGTGTTGCTCATCGCGTCGGGCTGGAAGGCCAGGTGGGGCACGCGGTGGTCGGGGTCGGCGGTGGCCAGGCGGGTGACGTCGACCAGGTCGGCCACCACGGCCGACGCCGTGGGCTCGGCGCCAGCGCCCTTGCCGTAGTAGAGCGTGGTGCCGACCGCATCGGCCTGCACGACGACGGCGTTCATCGCGCCCTCGACATTGGCGATCAGGCGCGAGGCCGGGATCAGCGTCGGGTGCACGCGCAGCTCGAAACCATTCTCCCGGCGGCGGGTGATGCCCAGCAACTTGATGCGGTAGCCGAGCTGCTCGGCGTACTTGATGTCGGTGGCCTGGAGGCTGGAGATGCCTTCCACATGCGCCTTGTCGAACTGCACCGGCACGCCGAAGGCGATGGCGCTCATGATGGTGAGCTTGTGCGCCGCATCCACGCCCTCGATGTCGAAGGTCGGGTCGCTCTCGGCATAGCCCAGGCGCTGGGCCTCCTTCAGCACGGTGGCGAAGTCCAGGCCCTTGCTCCGCATCTCGGAGAGGAGGAAGTTGGTGGTGCCGTTGATGATGCCGGCGATCCACTCGATGCGGTTGGCCGTCAGGCCCTCGCGCAGCGCCTTGATGATGGGGATGCCGCCGGCCACGGCCGCCTCGAAGGCCACGGTGACGCCCTTCTCGCGGGCCGCCGCGAAGATCTCGCTGCCATGCAGCGCCAGCAGGGCCTTGTTGGCCGTGACGACATGCTTGCCGTTGGCGATTGCCTTGAGCACCAGCGAGCGCGCGGGCTCGATGCCACCGATCAGCTCGACGACGATATCGATGTCGGGGTTGTCCACCAGCTGCTGCGGGTCGGCGACGCAGGGCACACCGTCCCCCACGATGGCCTGGAAGGCCTTGGCGCGCTCGGCATTGCGGGCGGCCACCATCGCGATCTCGATGCCCCGGCCGGCGCGGCCGCGAATCTCGGCCTGGTTGCGCTGCAAGACGTGGAAAGTGCCGGCACCGACGGTGCCGAGGCCGATCAGGCCGACTTGGATGGCTTTCATTGCAGGGCTCTCAGGGACAGGATCAAGTAACTCAGGACGAATGGCGGCGGCGGTAGCCGGCCAGGAAGCGTTCGATGCGGCCGATGGCCTCGCGCAGGTCGTCGACGTTGGGCAGGAAGACGAGGCGGAAATGGTCGTGCTCGGGCCAGTTGAAGCCGGTGCCTTGCACGATCAGCACCTTCTCCTCGGCGAGCAGCTCGTAGGCGAACTGCTGGTCATCGGCGATCGGGTAGACCTTGGGGTCCAGCCGCGGGAACATGTACAGCGCCGCCTTGGGCTTGACCACGCTCACGCCCGGGATCTGCGTGAGCAGTTCGTAGGCCAGGTCGCGCTGATGGCAGAGCCGCCCGGTGGGGGCGACCAGGTCCTTGATGCTCTGGTAGCCGCCGAGCGCCGTCTGGATGGCGAGCTGGCCCGGCGTGTTGGAGCACAGGCGCAGCGAGGCCAGCATGTTCAGGCCCTCGATGTAGTCGCGGGCATGGCGCTTCTCGCCGCTCACGACCATCCAGCCGGCACGGTAGCCGCAGGCGCGGTAGTTCTTGGACAGGCCGTTGAAGGTGATGACCAGCACGTCATCGGCCAGCGAGGCCAGCGCGGTGTGCGTATGGCCGTCGTACAGCGTCTTGTCGTAGATCTCGTCGGCGAACACGACGAGCTGGTGGCGCCGCGCCAGCTCCAGGATGCCCAGCAGCAGGTCGTTCGGGTAGAGCGCGCCGGTCGGGTTGTTCGGGTTGCAGACCATGATGCCGCGGGTGCGCGGCGTGATCTTGGACTCGATGTCCGCCAGATCGGGCAGCCAGCCGGCGGCCTCGTCGCACAGATAGTGCACCGGCCGGCCGCCCGAGAGGCCGACGACGGCGGTGTACAGCGGGAAGTCGGGCGCCGGGATGAGGATCTCGTCGCCGTCATTGACCAGCGCGTTGATGGCCATCTGGATCAGCTCGGACGCGCCATTGCCAAGGTAGACGTCGTCCACCGTCACGCCCTTCACGCCCTGCTGCTGGGTGTAGTGCACCACCGCCTTGCGGGGGGCGAACAGGCCCTTGCTGTCGGTGTAACCGCCGGCATCACCCAGGTTGCGGATCATGTCCTGCACGATCTCGTCGGGCGGCGTCAGGCCGAACACGGCGGTGTTGCCGATGTTCAGCTTCATGATCTTCTGGCCCTCCTCCTCCATCTGACGGGCCTTGTCCAGCACCGGGCCACGGATGTCGTAGCTGACGCTGGCGAGCTTGCTGGACTTGGCGATGGGCTTCAAAACGGGGCTCCGGGGCAGCTTTTGCTGCAGTGCAGGATGGGTCGGACGGGGATCTCGGAGTTTAAGCAAGCCCCAGGCACGCGGCCTGCCGATCTGGGCGACACTCGCGCCGGTTTCCAGCGCCGATTTCCGATGAAGTTCCAGCTCGACGAGCCGCAGGGCGGCAACAGCATTTCCCGTCACGACGCCCAGGGCGTCTGGGTCAACGGGCAGCCCCACACCGCCAGCGTGCTGGTGCCGTGGAAGGGGGCCGTGGCCCCCTGGGCGCCTTCGCGCTTCGAGGAACTTCGACCCGCGGATTTCGAAGTGATCAAGGCCCTGAACCCCGAGCTGGTGGTCTTCGGCAGCGGGGCACGGCTGCGTTTCCCCAGCCCGGCGCTGTGGCGCGGGCTGGTGGAGGCGCGCATCGGATTCGAGGTGATGGACCTGGCGGCGGCCTGCCGCACCTACAACGTGCTGGCCAGCGAAGGCCGCAACGTTCTCGCGGCGCTGTTGATCGAGGGATGAGACCGGCCGCCGGGAAGGCGGGCCGAGGCTTTATAATCACGGGCTATTGCCTGCGGGCGCCCGCGTGAATTGCTTCTGTTCTCAGGGCAAGCTCACGAACCGGGGACCCCGTGAGCCCAACTTGCCGCACCCCCCAATGACGCCTGCGCTCAACAAACCCCTGCCGGAAATTGAGGCTCAAGCCACCGGCGGCGTGAAGTTCACTGCCAACGCCTTCCTGGGCAAGTCGGTCGTGCTGTACTTCTACCCGAAAGACAACACACCGGGTTGTACCACCGAGGCAATGCAATTCCGCGATCGCCACAAGGACTTCGTGAAAGCCGGCGCAGTTGTGCTGGGTGTTTCCCGCGACAACATGGCCTCGCACGAGAAGTTCAAGCAAGCGCTGGAACTGCCGTTCGAGCTGATCGCCGACACCGAAGAAAAGCTCTGCCACATGTTCGGCGTGGTCAAGAACAAGATCATGTACGGCAAGAAGGTCAAGGGCATCGAGCGCTCGACCTTCCTGATCAGCCCCACGGGCATCCTGGTGGGCGAATGGCGCGGCATCAAGGTTGCCGGCCACGTCGACGAAGTGCTCAAGGCAGTCAAGGGCCTCAAGAAGGAAGCCGCCTGACGGTCTCCCATCGGGTTCATCCCTGACACGGCGGCGCCCGCCGGCATGTGCATAATCAAGCCATGCCCCGGGTCGAATCCTCGCCTCAGACTTCAAAAGCCGCGCTCATCCTGCGCGGCTTTTTGCTTTCTGCGCGCTGGATGTCGTGGGGCCCACCCCCTGCTGCCTAGCCGTACATGCCACTGCCCAAGCCTCCTGCACAACGCGCCAGCCGCCTCGACGCCACCGACTACTCGGCCAATCTGACCCCCAGCAAACCCCGCGCCGTGCCGCCCAGCGTGGCGCCCGCCAAGCCGGCCACCGCGCCGGTCGCAGCCCCCACCGCCGAGGTGCTGCGCCTGCCCACTCCCGCCGCCACGCCGGCACCCGAAGCCAAATCCGGCCTGCCCACCAAATCAGCCAGCAAAGCCCCGGCCAAGACAGCGGCCCCCAAGCGCAGCCGCAAGCCGGCCGAAGCCGCCAAGCTGTTCGTGCTGGACACCAACGTGCTCATGCACGACCCGATGTCGCTGTTCCGCTTCGAGGAGCACGACGTCTTCCTGCCGATGATCACGCTGGAGGAACTGGACGGGCACAAGAAGGGCATGACCGAGGTCGCCCGCAACGTGCGTCAGGTCAGCCGTGAGCTGGACCAGCTCGCCGCCAGCCTCAAGAGCAGCAGCATCGAGGAGATGGGCAAGGGCTTGCCGCTGGCGGCGACGGGCCACCGCGAGGCCGAGGGCAAGCTGTTCTTCCAGACGCAGCTGATCGACACGCCGCTGCCTCAGGGCCTGCCGCAGGGCAAGGCCGACAACCAGATCCTGGGCGTCGTGCAGGCGCTCAAGGGCCTGCACCCGGGCCGCGAGGTGGTGCTGGTGTCGAAAGACATCAACATGCGCATCAAGGCCCGCGCCCTGGGCCTGCCTGCCGAGGACTACCGCAACGATAAGACGCTGGAAGACTCCGACCTGCTCTACACGGGCGTGCAGGCGCTGC
Organism: Methylotenera sp.; assembly: GCA_021738245.1. Taxonomy (GTDB): domain Bacteria; phylum Pseudomonadota; class Gammaproteobacteria; order Burkholderiales; family Burkholderiaceae_C; genus Pelomonas. The sequence continues at coordinate 29,159 of JAIPCJ010000019.1, forward strand.
CCGGCGACTTCTGGGAGCGCCATGGCAAGACCATGGAGAGCTGGCAGCAGGGCAACACCACGTTCTACCGGATCAGCGGACCGCTCGTGCCCACGCTGCTGGTCAACGAGCTCGTCTACCTCGAAGCCCCCGGTGCCACGCCGCTGTATGCCAAGGTCACCGAGATCACCGGCAAGACGGCCGTCCTCAAGACGCTGAAGGACTACGGTCACCAGAAGAACGCCGTCTGGGGCGTCACGGCTCGCAATCGCGAACAGAACTTCGCGCTGAACCTGCTGATGGACCCCGAGTGCGACTTCGTCACGCTCACCGGCACGGCCGGCACCGGCAAGACGCTGATGACACTGGCCGCAGGCCTGTCGCAGGTGCTGGACGACCGTCGCTACAGCGAGATCATCGTGACGCGGGTGACCGTGCCGGTGGGCGAGGACATCGGCTTCCTGCCGGGCACCGAGGAAGAAAAGATGGGCCCCTGGATGGGCGCGCTCGACGACAACCTCGAGGTGCTGGCCAAGGGCGACTCCTCCGCCGGTGAATGGGGGCGTGCCGCCACCAACGACCTCGTGCGCAGCAAGATCAAGATCAAGAGCCTGAACTTCATGCGCGGGCGGACCTTCCTGAACAAGTTCGTCATCATCGACGAGGCGCAGAACCTCACGCCCAAGCAGATGAAGACGCTGATCACCCGCGCCGGCCCGGGCACCAAGATCGTCTGCCTGGGCAACCTCGCCCAGATCGACACGCCCTACCTGACCGAGGGCAGCTCGGGCCTCACGTTTGCGGTGGACCGCTTCAAGGGCTGGGCCCACAGCGGCCACGTCACGCTGGCCCGCGGCGAGCGCTCGCGCCTGGCGGACTTCGCCTCCGAAGTGCTCTGACCCGGGAGATGCCCATGGCCCCGCCCTCGACTGCCACCTCGCTCCTGCGCCGCCGCCTGCTGCAGGCGCTGCCGCTCTGGGGCACGGGGCTTGCCCGCGCGCAGTCCCAGCCCCTGCTGGACGAGGCGGACGACGAGGCCAAGGCCGTGGGCTACCACGCCGACGCCAGCAAGGTCGACGCCAGGAGGTTCCCCAAGTACGCCAAGGGCCAGACCTGCGCCAACTGCCAGCTCTACGCCGCCGACGGCGGCAAGCCCTCCGGCGGCTGCGCGCTGTTCTACGGCAAGGACGTGCTGGCCAAGGGCTGGTGCAACGCCTGGGAAAAGAAGGTCTGACGCACGCCGGGCGCCTTCGCGCCCTGCCCCGCGCGCCTGCGGCGCCTCACTCCCCGCGGCGCATCTGCGTCGAGAAGCGCTGCACGCCCGCGTCCCGCAGCACCGCCAGCCGGCCGGCGTCGATCAAGCGGTCGATCTGATCGGCGGGTAGCTTCAGCCGCGTCGGGATGGCGTTGAGCGCGGCTTCATCCGCCTCGGGCAGGTCGGCAAAGCTGATCTGCGTGACCGCAAAGCGTAGGTCTTCACAGCGCCAGTCGGGGTTCTTCGCCCGCAGGGCCGCCTTGCGCTCCTCGGGCAGGGAGCAGCGCCAGGTGACCAGGTCGCGCTCCCAGGCCCGCATCATCGGCACGAAGTAGGCGTAGCTCATGCGCATGGTGCTCTCGATGGCGGTGTCGACCGCGCCGGTGGCGATGTCCACGCCCGACGGCCCGGCCAGCTCGCGGCCCCAGTCGGCGCTCGGCCCCTGGCCGGCATCCACCACGATGAACAGCAGCCGGCGCAGGTTGGCGGCGTCGTGCTCGCTGATCGGCCCGTAAGGGGTGTCCAGCAGCACGCGGCTTTGCAGGATGCTGACGAGGCCCAGGTTGTCGCTGATGCCGCCGTCCACCAGCTTCAGGTAGCGGCCGGTGCGCGGGTCGCGGAAGTCCTGCAGTGCACGCTTGAGCGCCAGGCGCAGGCGGTGCAGGTCGTCGCGTTCCGCACCCTGGCGTGTCAGCCCCGGCGGCAGCGGCCCGTTGCAGGCGGCCGGAAACTTCTCCAGCACCACCGGCGCAAAGAACAGCGGCACGGCCATCGAAGCGGCCACCGCCTCCGACACCGGGAAGCTCGCCAGGTCACTGCAAATGGCGTCGAAGGCCCGCTCATGGAAGGGGAAGGCCAGCCGGTACTGCGCATTGGTGGCATTGATCCACACAGCAGGCCGCTCGCGCTTGAGCATGTCGGCGAAGGTGGCGCCCTTGAAGACGTCGCGGTCCAGCCAGTCATTCAGGTTGCTGCGGTCGTTCAAGCCACCGGCCAGCAAGCGCATCAGGTTGGTCGGGTTGATCAGGCTGAAGCGCAGGCCGGCTTCGCCATCGCGCAGCAGCACCTGGTCACGAAAGCCCCGCAGCCCCTCGGTGCCATGCAGCCCAAAGTAGGCCGCCGTGATGGAGCCGCCCGACACACTGGTGATGAAGGTCACTTCATCCAGCAGATGCCGGGAGCCCGCGGAGGGCTGCTCCCGCAGCCCCTCCAGCCCCCCGTAGGCGAAGGCCGCCGCCCGCAGCCCCCCGCCACTGAAGCTCAGGGCGACTGCCGTCTGCGGCGTGTCGGCGCGCGGCGCACGCTGCAGGGGCTCGGCGACCGCCGGCTGGTTGCGGGGCGGGTTCAGCGGTGAACCCGCGCAGCCCGCCAGGGCCAGGCAGAGCAGGTACAGCGGCAACAGGCGCATGGGGCGACAAGGCGAAGTGGCGGCCGGCGCATTCTGCCGATGCCGCGGGGCCTGGCGCCAGCGCCGGGCTGAGCTGTGGCCTAAGCCTGACGGCGGCGCGCGGCAAGCAGACCGAGCGCCAGGCCCGCCAGCGCCAGGCTGCCTGGCTCGGGCACGGTCACCACCTCAGCCGCCGGAGCGAAGGTGGAGAAGATGCCCGAGATGTGTTGCACGGGGACATCCGCCACATCCATGATCCCGCTGAGGTCATAGTTCGTCGCATCGGTATCGAGGAACATGAAGTACGAGGTCTCCCCGGCCGCCAGCCCCACCAGCGCCCCCGTATCGTCGGTGGTCGTGAAGGTGAAGTTGAAGTAGCTGGACTGCGAGCCGCCGAAGCGGTTCGCCGAAACCGGTGCCCGATCGCCGGTCGAATCGGAGCGCCAATTGACGAGGTACTGGCTGGTGTAGATCTGGCCCAGCCGGAACGATCCCAGCGCGTCCGACGAGTTGGCGCTGCTGCTGACCTGCCAATAGAAGTCCAGCGTGCCGTCCACCGCGCGGATGACCCGGGACTCGATGGTGCCCGACACCGTGCCGGAACTCGCCACGAAACTGAAGTTGTTGATCAGCGTGTCGATCACCGTGCCGGCAAGTTGCGGCTCGGCGGCGACGGTCGTGCCCGTTGGCAGAGCCACGATCGTGTTGACCGGCAACAGTGCCGCCTGGGCTCCGGGGCTGGCAGCCAGGGTCAGCCAGGTCAGGCCGGTGGCCAGGAGAGATCGCGCGAAAGACGGTGAGCGACGCAGCATGTCAGCCTCCTCAAAAGTGCATGTGCGCGCCAAGATATGAGGCCCGTCCGCATCGTGCGCCCCCTAACTCGCACAGTTCCCCCAGACCTGCGGGGGTGAGCGACTGCAAAACTTAGGGCCTCACCCCCGCGTCCAAGCCGGCTGCCGCTGCTGCCAGGCGCTGACGCCACTCGCCGGACAATGCCGGCATGCAGCTGCCGGACCGCTGGATCGCTCACCTCGACATGGATGCCTTCTACGCGTCCGTCGAGCTGCTGCGCTACCCGCAGCTCAAGGGCGAGGCGGTGGTCATCGGCGGGCGACGGGCTGACGCGCCGCGCCAGCTGGAAGACGGCAGCTGGCAGTACGCCCGGCTGCGCCACTACACCGGCCGCGGCGTGGTCACCACCAGCACTTATGCCGCGCGGGATCTGGGCGTTTTCTCCGCCATGGGCCTGATGAAGGCCGCCCTGCGCGCGCCCGATGCGGTGTTGCTGCCGGCCGACTTCGACAGCTACCGCAAGTACTCGCGCCTCTTCAAGGCCGCGGTGGCCGAGGTGGCGCCGGTCATCGAGGACCGCGGCATCGACGAGATCTACATCGACCTGACCGACGTGCCCGGCGTGCGAGACGCGGTAGGCCATAACCCGCTGGGCGGCGTGAAGGCGGTGGCGCGTGAGATCAAGAACTCGGTCTGGCGCGCCACCGGCCTGACCTGCTCCATCGGCATCACGCCCAACAAGCTGCTCAGCAAGATCGCCAGCGAGCTGGACAAGCCCGATGGCATCACCGTGCTGACGCTGGACGACATTCCCAGCCGCATCTGGCCGCTGGCGGTGCGCAAGATCAACGGCATCGGTCCCAAGGCGGGCGACAAGCTCGTCAAGCTCGGCCTGCACACCGTGGGCGACATCGCCGCGGCCGACCCGGCCTGGCTGGTGGCGCAGTTCGGCCAGAGCTATGGCGAATGGCTGCACAACGCCGCCCACGGCCGCGATGCCCGGCCGGTGGTCACGCACAGCGAGCCAGTGTCGGTCAGCCGCGAGACCACCTTCGAGCGCGACCTGCATGCGGTGCACGACAGGGCCCTGCTCGGGCAGATCATGGACGAGCTCTGCGAGCGCCTGTCGCAAGACCTGGCGCGCAAGCGCTATGCCGGCAAGACCGTGGGCATCAAGCTGCGCTTCGAGGGCTTCGTGACCGTCACGCGCGACCAGACGCTCAAGGCGCCGATCGCCAGCGCCGCCGACATCCGCCGTGCGGTGGGCCTGTGCCTGAAGCGCGTGACCTTCGACAAGCGCCTGCGCCTGATGGGGGTGCGCGTGGGCAACCTCGTGCACGCGAGCGAGGTGCCACCGCCAGCAACCGAAGCCGTGCGCGGAGAAACGCCGCCCCGTGAGAATCTGCCGCTGTTCTGATCCGCCGGCCCTTGCGGCCCCGCATGACCGTGACCCACGACACCCACAGCTATCAACCCCGCCAGGGCCACGGCCTGCCGCATGACCCGTTCAATGCCATCGTGGGGCCGCGCCCCATCGGCTGGATCGGCAGCCATGACGGCGCCGGCCACCGCAACCTGGCGCCCTACAGCTTCTTCAACGCCTTCAATTACGTGCCGCCCATCGTGGGCTTTGCGAGCATCGGCGAGAAAGACACCCTGCGCAACGTGCAGGCCACCGGCGAGTTCACCTGGAACCTCGTCACCCGCGAGCTGGCCGAGCGCATGAATGCCAGCTGCGCGGCCGTGCCGCCGGAGGTGGACGAGTTCGCGCTGGCCGGCCTCACGCCGCTAGCCTCGCAGCAGGTCACGGCGCCGCGCGTGGCCGAGTCGCCGGTGAGCTTCGAATGCCGGGTGACCCAGATCGTGCATCTCACGACGGCCGCGGGTGACGCCGTGCCTACCTGGCTGGTGCTGGGCGAGGTGGTGGTGGTGCACATCGCCCGCCACTTGCTCGTGAATGGCGTCTACGACACCGCTGCGGCCCGCCCCGTGCTGCGTGGTGGTGGCCCGGCCGACTATTTCGAGATCGCGCCCGAGCTGCGCTTCCAGATGCATCGCCCCACCTGAGTTCCGTCACCGGAGACCTCCACGCCATGCCCTCCCGTCGTCGCTTCCTCGCCCAGGCTCCAGCCGGCCTGATCGGTGCCACCGCCCTGGCCAGCGCCCAGACGCCGAGCGCCCCGACCACGCCCGGCGCGCCACCGACCTTCGGCACCGCACCGCCGGTCGGCCCCGAGATCACACCCAGCACGATTGCCGAGGCCGAGAAGCTGATGCGGGTCGGCTTCAGTGATGCCGAGCGGCAAATGATCGCCGCCAACTGGCGCAACAGCCTGGCCGGCCTGGCCGACCGGCGCGACGGCCCCCGCCGCATCGCGCTGCCCGAGACCCTGGCCCCGGCCACCCAATGGGACCCGGCACTCGGGCGCAGCGCTGGCCCGACGCGCAACCGCTTCGTGCGCTCTGCCGGCCCCGTGCCCGCCCTGCCAGCCGATGACGCAGACATCGCCTTTGCGCCGGTCAGCCAGCTGTCGCGCTGGATCGAGACCCGCGCACTGACCTCCGAGCGGCTCACGCGCATCTACCTGTCGCGCATCGAACGGCTCGACAGCCGCTTGCGCTCCGTCATCACGCTGACGGCCGACCAGGCGCTCGCCCAGGCCCGCCAGGCCGACCGCGAGATTGCCGCCGGCAAGTACCGCGGCCCGCTGCACGGCATGCCCTACGGCGTGAAAGACCTGCTCGACACCGCCGGCATCCCGACCACCTACGGTGCCGAGCCCTTCCGGCAGCGCGTGCCCCAGCGCGATGCGGCGGTCATCCAGCGCCTGAACGCCGCTGGCGCCGTGATGCTGGCCAAGCTCAGCCTGGGCGCGCTGGCCATGAACGACATCTGGTTTGGCGGGCAGACCATGAACCCCTGGCTGCCCGAGGAAGGCGCTTCGGGCTCCAGCGCCGGCTCAGGCGCGGCCACTGCTGCGGGCCTGGTGGCGTTTGCCATCGGCAGCGAAACCGGCGGCAGCATCATCAGCCCGAGCATGCGCTGCGGCGTGACCGGCCTGCGGCCCACCTTCGGCCGCGTGCCGCGCACGGGCGCGATGACGCTGTGCTGGTCGCTCGACAAGCTCGGCCCCATGACTCGCAGCGTCGAGGACGCGATGCTGGTGCTGCAGGCCATCAGCGGCCCGGATGCCGGCGACGTGAGCTCGCGCCCCTGCAATCTGCAGTTCGACGCCCGCGCCTCGGTCAAGGGGCTGCGCGTGGGCTATGTGCCGGGCTGGCTGGACGAGGCGCCGGCCATCGACATCGACCGGCAGGCGCTCGACATGGTGCGCCGCCTCGGCATGCAGCCGGTCCCCATCCAGCTGCCCGCCTGGCCGTATGACGGCCTGAACCTCATCCTGTTTGCCGAGGCCGCCGCTGCCTTCGAGGAGCTGACCCTCAACCACGGCGTGGACCAGCTGCGCATGCAGACGCCGGACTCCTGGCCGAACTTCTTCCGCATGTCGCGCTTCCTGTCGGCGGTGGACTTCGTGCAGGCCGACCGACTGCGCCGCCTGGTGGCGCAGGAGATGGCGCGCCTCATGTCGGAGGTGGACCTGCTGCTCGTGCCCTCGCTGCGCGAGGAGATGCTCACCATCACCAACCACACCGGCCACCCCAGCCTCACGCTGCGCACCGGCTTCACCTCGGTGAGCGAAGCCCGCAGCGACTGGGCGCCCGACGCCGCCCGGCCCGTGGCGAAGTTCTCGCCCCCGCGGCGCGTGCCCCACGGCGTGACGCTGATCGGCCGGCTGTTCGACGAAGGCGTGCTGGCCCAGGCCGGGCTGGCGATGGAGAAGGCAGCGGGCGTGTCGGCGGAACGACCGCCGGGCTTCTTCTGAGGTCTAAGAGCCGGCCTCCCGCGGTGCGAGCGCGCAGGCCTTCAGCGTTGCCAGCGGAATGAGGCGCAACACCAGCGCATGCGTGGCCTCCAGCACCACGGGCGGCGCCACGCCCGCCTCGTGCGCCTCCAGCCAGCGGGTGGCGCACAGGCACCAGCGGTCGCCCGGGCGCAGGCCCGAAAAACGCCATTGCGGCCGCGGCGTGACCAGGTCGTTGCCGCGCGACAGCGAGAAGGCCAGGAACTCCGCCGTCACCCGCGCACAGACCAGGTGGGTGCCGCGGTCGTGCTCGTCGGCCGAGCAGCAGCCGTCGCGCAGGAAACCGGTGAGCGGGTCGAAGGAGCAGGCCTGCAAGGCCGTGCCCAGTACATTCATCGCCGTCATGTGCCTGATGCCTGTTGAATCGCGCCGTATCTTGCCCCCGCAGCCAAGCCCATGGGCGGGCAAGGCATTGCCGGCGCACCCCCGTCGATGAGCGACTGGACCTACACCGTCTCGGTACGCAGCCTTTGCGAATTCACCGCCAAGCGGGGCGACCTCGACCGCCGCTTCACGCCCTCCGCCACCGCGCTGGAAGGCCAGGCCGGGCAGATGGCCGTCTACGCACGCCGCTCGCCGGGCTACGAGACCGAGCTGGCCCTCGAAGGCCAGTGGGGCTCGCTGCGCGTGCGCGGCCGGGCCGATGGCTACGAGGCCGATGTGAACCGGCTGGAAGAGATCAAGACCATCCGCGGGCCGGTCGAGCGCGTGCCCGACAACCGGTGCGCCCTGCACTGGGCGCAGCTCGAGACCTACGGCGCCCTCATCGCTGCCGACCGGGGGCTGGCCGAGCTGGAACTCGCGCTGGTGTATGTGGACGCCGACACCCAGCAGGAAACCGTGCTGCGGCAGACCCACGCCGCCGCCGCCTTGCAGCAAGCGTTCGAAGCGCGCTGCCAGGCCTTCGAGGCCTGGGCCCGGCAGGAAGCCGAGCACCGCCAGGCGCGGGATGCGGGCCTCGCCGCCCTGCCCTTCCCCCTCGGCGAACTGCGCCCCGGCCAACGCCTGCTGGCGGAGGCGGTGTACCGCGCGGCGGGTGCGGGCCGCTGCCTGCTGGCCCAGGCGCCCACCGGCATCGGCAAGACGCTCGGTACCCTCTACCCGCTGCTGCGCGCCATGCCTGCCCAGCAGCTCGACAAGGTCGGCTACCTGACCTGCAAGGGCACCGGCCGCATCACCGCGCAGGAAGCCCTGCATGCGCTGCGCGAGCACACGCCTGGCCGAGCGCAGCGGGTGTTGACCCTGGTGGCCAAGGACCAGGCCTGCGAGCACCCGACGCTGGCCTGCCACGGCGATGCCTGCCCGCTGGCCCGGGGCTTCTACGACAAGCTGCCCGCCGCGCGCGCCGAGGCGGTGGCCGTGGGCTGGCTGGATGCATCCACGCAGCGCCGCATCGCGCTGCAGCACGGCCTGTGCCCCTACTACCTCGGCCAGGAGCTGCTGCGCTGGGCGGACGTGGTGGTGGGCGACGTCCACCATGCCTTCGACCCCCACGGTCAGCTCTACGGCCTGGCGCAGTCGCAGAGCTGGAAGCTCGCACTGCTGGTGGACGAAGCCCACAACCTGATCGACCGCACCCGCGACATGTACAGCACCTCGCTGAGCCTGGCCCGGGTGCGCGAGGTGGTGGCCGAGGCGCCGGCATCGCTGCGCTCGCCACTGCGCCGGCTGGCCGTCGAGCTGGCCGACCTCGCCCGTGAGCAGCCCGCCGACTATCAGCCGCTCAAGGAGATTCCCGACGACCTCGCCGACGCGCTGCAGCGGGTCAACGCCGCGCTGGCCGAGCATGTGCAGAACCATCCGCTGGATGTCGGGCCGATGCTGCAGTTCTACTTCGAAGTGCTCGGCCTGCAGCGGCTGCTGGACCGCTTCGATGCGCATTCGGTGTGCGACCTGCAGCGCAGCGCCGCGGCGCCGGCGGCCCTGACGGCGGGCAGCAACCTGTCGCTGCTGGCGGACGACGCCCACGACGCCCGGCTGTCGGTGCGCAACATCGTGCCGGGCCATTTTCTGAAGGAGCGATTCGAAAGCCTGCACAGCGTCACCTTGTTCTCGGCCACGCTCGGCCCGCCCGATTACCCGCGCCAGCTGCTCGGCCTGCCCGACAACACCGCCTGGATCGACGTGCCCGCCCCCTTCCCGCCCGAGCACCTCACCGTGCGCGTGGCCCACCGCCTGTCCACCCGCTACGAGCACCGCGACGCCAGCCTGGATGCGCTGGTGGACCTGCTGGCCACGCAGTTCCGCGACCACCCGGGCAACTATCTCGCCTTCTTCAGCAGCTTCGACTACCTCGACAAGGCCGCCGCGCGGCTGGCACTGCGCCACCCGGACCTGCCCCGCTGGAGCCAATCGCGCGCCATGGGTGACGGCGCGCGGCGTGCCTTTCTGGACCGCTTTGTGCCCGACGGCCGCGGCATCGGCTTCGCCGTGCTGGGCGGCGCCTTTGCCGAGGGTGTCGACCTGCCGGGCACGCGGCTCATCGGCGCCTTCATCGCCACCCTGGGCCTGCCGCCGGTGTCGCCGCTGCAGGACCTGGTGCGGGAACGGCTGGACAGCCTCTTCGGCGCCGAACACGGCTATGCCGACCTGGTGCCGGGGCTGCAGAAGGTGGTGCAGGCGGCCGGCCGCGTGCTGCGCTCAGCCGACGACCGGGGCTGGGTCTGGCTGCTGGACCGGCGCTTTGCCCGGCCGCAGGTGCGCGCGTTGCTGCCGGCCTGGTGGGTCATCGATTGAACTTTTTCGCGTGCGGCTGAATCCAAATCGACCGGCCAGCCGCTCCAAGGCTGTATCCACCATCCACACCGCAGGAGCTGCCCATGTTCGAGAACTTCCATGCCTGGTTGCCGCTGATGATTCCCATCCTGGCCTTGATGATTCCCATCGTGGCCATCGTGGCGCACTACGTCGGACGCGCGCACAGCGAGCGCCAGCGCCACGAGACCATCCGAGAGATCGCGCGGGCCGGGCTGCCCATCCCGCCCGAGTTGCTGGCCGACGCCCAGGACAGCGACTGGCACCGCGCCCGCCGCGAGGCCGCCAACCCCAACCGGCTGCTGGTGCCGGCACTCATCAACATCGCGGTGGGCCTGGGGCTGATGGGCATGTTCTCGTTGATGATGCCGGGCGCCTGGCTGTGGAGCATCGGCCTGCTGCCCTTGTTCATTGGGTGCGCGCTGGCCCTGTACTGGTCGGTCGAGCGCAAACAGCAGCCGCCGCAGCCGTGACCTCCGGCGATGCTGCCGCGACCGAGAGCCGGCTGGTGGCCCTGGCGGCCAGTGGCGACCGGGCGGCCTTTGCGACGCTGGTGCAGGCCCACCAGGGCTATCTGCGCAAGCTGCTCGGCCGCGTCTGCCGGGGCGACCAGGGCCGGGCCGACGACCTCGCGCAGGAGGCCTTCCTGCGTGCCTGGCGGGCGCTGCCGGGCTTTCGCGGCGAGGCGCGCTTTCGCACCTGGCTCACGCGGCTGGCCTATTCCGCGCTGGCCGCCGAGCGACCCAGCCTGCCCCCGGCCGAAGACGCCGCGCTGCCGGCCGACGTTGAAGCCGACACCAGCCGCCACGCCGACTGGCACATCGACCTCGACCGCGCCCTCGCCACCCTCAGCGAGGCGCAGCGCCACGCCGTGCTGCTGTGCTACGGCGCCGACCTCAGCCACGCGGAAGCGGCCCAGGTGCTGGGCTGGCCGCTGGGCACCGTCAAGACCCAGGTGCTGCGCGCCAGGGCCCGGCTGCGAGAGCAGTTGCAAGCCTGGGAGAACACGCCATGAACGACATGCCTGATTCGACCCCACCCGACCTCGACACCGATCCTCTCGCCCAGGCCCTGCGCCAGCATTGGCAGGCCGGTGGCGAGCCCGACGACGCCGGCTTCAGCCTGCGCGTGATGGCGGTGCTGCCCGCGCGCGTCAGCCCCAGCCAGCGCCGCCGGGCCCGCGCCATGCGCTGGCTGCACTGGGCGAGCATCACCTTGGCGGGTTGGGGCGCTGCGAGTCTCATGGCGGGCGAGCTCGGCCTGCCGACCGAACAGCGCCTGTTCGCGGGGGGCGCGCTGCTGCTGCTGTTGATCCTGTGGACCGTGCCCAACCGCTGGCTGCGGCCTTGAAACGAATGGAAACGATCAGGGCCGTGAGGGATGTCCCTTACCTTCCCGCATGGCGGGAAAACCGCGGCCCGGCCCCCTCCTGCGGGGTCGGCAAGCCGGCCACACTCACCGACAATCTAGGGATAGCTGTCGTCTGATCCGGATGAACTCTGCCGCCGTCTCTGACTCCGTCCCCCACGCTGTCGCCCTCACATCGCCGCCTGTCGACCCGTTCGAGCATGGGCTGGCGCTGTTCCATGCCACGCCGCCCGACTACGCCCGCGCCGTGGGCTGGTTCCGCGCTGCGGCAGACAGCGGCCACGGCGACGGCATGGCCATGCTCGGGCTGTGCCTGCTGGAGGGTCTGGGCGTGCCGGCCGATGCGGTTCAGGCGCGCGAGTTGTTTCGCAAGGCGGCTGCACGCCGCAGCGCCATCGGACGCTTCCAGCTGGGCCGGGTGCTGATGACCGGCCGCGGCGGCCCGGCCGATGAGTCCGGTGGGCTGACCGCCTACGTGGCCGCCGCCTCCATGGGCCACGCCGAAGCCACGTTCAACCTGGCCAACTGCCTCTTCGCTGGCGTCGGCTGCCTGCCGGACCGCCTCGCGGCCAAGGCCCTGTACCTGCGCGCCCGCAACCTGGGCTGCACATTGCGGGCGCACGGCGTGCTGGTGCGTCGCCGCGAGCTCAAGATCGTGCGCGTGCTGGCTCAGCGTTTTGCCGACCCCAATCGCCTGTTCTTCCTCGTGCAGGAGCGCCAGCAGGAGCTGGCCCTGGTGCATGCGGTCGCCCAGCCCAAGACGGCTGCGGCAGGGGCGCCGCGCGCCGGCAAGCCGCGCCGCCTGCGCCATGCCGGGCGCGTGGCCGCCGGGGTGATGGCCGCCATGGCCGGCACGCTCGGCCAATACCTGCGCCCGTCCTCGCGCGACGCGGGCCCCACCACGCTGAGCTTCTGACGACCGCGGGGGGCCGTGCGGTCGCTAGGATGCCCGCATGCCGCCGCGCCCCATCCGCCTGCCCTCGCTGGACGCCCTGCTTGCCTTCGAGGCGGTGGCGCGCGCCGGCAGCT
>JAIPCJ010000196.1 GCA_021738245.1 Methylotenera sp.
CTGGGTCTTGACGTCGAAGCGGTCCAGGCCGCCGCTGCCGCCGATCCACAGCGTGCCGTCCTTCTCCAGCGCCAGCGTGCGCACGGTGTTGGCGGCGGGCGCGGCGTCGTCGGCCGACTTGCCGTCGCGCGCCCAGCGGTCCCAGCGGCCCGAGGCGACATCCATGCGCACCAGCCCGCTGTTGCCCGCGGCCACCCAGATCCAGCCGCGCGGGTCGGGCAGCAGCGCACGCACGAACTGTTCGGGCAGCAGCTGGCCGTCGGGGCCGCTCAGCGGGTAGCGGCGAAAGACATACCCGTCAAAGCGCAGCAGGCCCTCGGGGGAACCGGCCCAGATCAGGCCACGTGCGTCCAGGGCCAGGGCCGAGACGACGTTGTCCCGCACCGCGCCGGGCTCGCCGATCGGCTCGAAGCGCGGCACGACGGCCTGCGCCGCCGCCCCCAACAACATCAGCAGGGCTGCCAGCCCTCTTGTTATGGACACCCACATGGGCCGCGATTCTCTGCGAGGGGGCGCCGCCGCAGAGCCGGCACAAGCCCTCACGGGAAAACTCACGCCCGAGGTGCGCGCCGGGCTCGCACCCCCGAGACGGCGTGAAGTAGTCATCGCTTGAGACCGTTTTTATCAATTAATGGCAACACACTTCTATCACTTAAGCAGAAACTAGCGCCAAGGCCTTCCTCGTGATTGTGTGTCTGGAGGGCTGCCGGAGTTCCCCATGGATACGCCCCTCGCGCCCCCCAGCCCCTCTGCTGCCCACCCGCCGCCTGTCGCACCCGACGCGGCACCTGCGGTGGCGACCCTGCTGTTCGTGGACGATGAGCCCGCCATCCTGAGCGCGCTGCGCCGGCTGTTCCGGCCGCTGGGCTACCGCATCCTGCTGGCCGAGAGCGGCGCAGCCGCGCTGGAACTGCTGGCGCGGGAAAGCGTCGACCTCGTGCTGTCGGACATGCGCATGCCCGGCATGAACGGCGCCCAACTGCAGCAGACCATCTGCCAGCGCTGGCCCGACGTCGCCCGCCTGCTGCTGACCGGCTACGCGGACATCGGCTCCACCATCGCGGCCATCAACCAGGGTGAGATCCAGCGCTACATCGCCAAGCCCTGGGACGACCAGGAGCTGCTGCTCGCGGTGCGCGAGGGCCTGGAGCGCGCCCGCCTGCGCCAGGAGAACCGCCGCCTGCTGGCGCTCACGCAGGCGCACAACGAACAGCTGGAGCGCCGCGTGGCCGCGCGCACGGCCGAGTTGTCGCAGGTCAACGGCATGCTGGAGCAGGCCTTTGCCGACCTGCGCCAGAACTTCGTGCTGTCCCTCAAGGTGTTCGCGGGCCTGATGGAGCTGCGCGAAGCCGGCCAGGCCGGTTATTCGGAGCGTGTGGGCCAGCTCGCGCGCCGCCTTGCCGCCGCCGTCGGCCTGAGCAGCACCGAGCAGGAGGATTGCTACGCCGCCGGCCTGCTGCACGAGGTGGGCAAGATCGGCCTGCCGGATGCCCTGCTGCGCAAGCCGGTCTCGATGATGCGCGGCGAAGACCTGGTGCTCTACCGCCGTTACCCGCTGCTCGGCGAAGCCGCCCTGATGCCCCTCAGCGGCCTGCGCGGTGCGGCCCGCCTCGTGCGCGCTCACCAGGAGCGCCTGGATGGCCTGGGCTTTCCGGAGGGCCTCGCGGGCGACGATGTGCCGCTGGCCGCCCAGGTCGTGGGGCTGGCCGCCGCCTACGAAGGGCTGCAGGCGGGGCGCCTGTCGGAGCGGCCGCATGACGCGGCGCGCGCACGGGCCGTCATCCGCGGCGCGGCCGGCCTGCACTACACGCCGGCCCTGGCCGCCGCATTCGAGCAGCTGCTGGACGCCGCGCCGCCGCCCTGCGCGGACGACCTGCAGCTGGCCGCCGCCGACCTGAAGCCGGGCATGGTCATGGCTCAGGACCTGCTCAGCCCGCAGGGCACGCTGCTGCTGGCCGCGGGCTTCACCTTCGATGCCGGGGTCATTCGCACCATCCGCGAGCTCGTGGCCCGCGAGGGGCTGGGCATCGTCTTCCGCATCCGCGACCCGCGCGCCCACGCTGCGCACGCACTGACCTGAACCTCACCGCCACCTCACCGCCATGACCACGCTCCTGAACACCAACGTCCCTCAGCAGGTGCTGCTCGTCGACGACGAGCCGGCCATCTTGCAGGCCCTGGTCCGCACCTTGCGCCGCGGCGCTGCCGACGGGCTGTGGCCACCGCTTCGCACCGAGACCTTCACCGACCCGCTGGCGGCACTGGCACGCGCCCGTGAACAGAACTTCGCGCTGGTCATCAGCGACTTCCGCATGCCCGGCATGAACGGCGCGCAGCTGCTGACGGCACTGCGGGAAATCCAGCCGGACTGCCGGCGCATCATCCTGTCGGCCCATGCCGACTTCGAGGGCCTGACGCAGGCGGTCAACGCCGCGCGCATCTCGCAGTTCCTGTCCAAGCCCTGGAACGAGCCGGAGCTGCTGGCCGTGGTGCACGAGCAGCTGGCCGAGCATCGCCGCCATGTGGAGACCGAACTGCTGGCCGAACAGCAGCGCCTGGCACGGGGTGAATTGAGCCCGCAGGAGATCGAGCGCCGCCGGCTGGAGCGCATGGAGCCGGGCATCACCCGCGTCCAGTGGAGTGACGACGGGGCGTACGTGCTGGACCCCATCGGGGCCGAGGCCGTCTGACCATGAACGCCCGGCCCCAGGTCATCCCGCAGCTGCACGACGGCCTGCGCGCCGGCCTGGAGGCCGTGAGCGCGGCCGTGCTGGTGCACGATGGAGAACGCCTCGTGTTCGCCAACGACGCCATGCTGCGCCTGCTGGGCTGCACGGCGGCCGACCTGCCCGCGCTCGCGCCCGACGCCTGGGCCGCACCGGCCCAGCAGGATCAGCTGCGCGACTACGGGCGGCGCTGCCTGGACAGCGAGGGCGCGCTGCCGGCCATCGAGATCGAGGCCATCAGCATCAGCGGCACCTGCCGCCACCTGGAGATCACCGCGCGCCGTGTGGCCGGCGAGCCGGGCGGCGCGCCGCTCGTGCTGCTGACCTGCCAGGACCTGAGCGACATGCGGCACGTGCAGAACAGCCTGCTGGAAGTCGGCCGGGTCATGTACCAGATCGTCGAGAACGGGCCGGTAGCCAGCTACGTCATCGACAGCCAGCACCGCATCACCCACTGGAATGCCGCCTGCGCACAGCTCACCAGCCGCTCGGCCAGCCTGATGCTGGGCAGCGATGAAGCCTGGCGGGCGTTCTACCTCGCGGCCCAGCCGACGCTGGCCGAGCTCATCGTGGACGGCAAGGTCGAGGCGGAAGGCCACCTGCACTACGGCCAGGCCCTGCACCGCTCGCCGCTGCTGGAGGACAGCTATGCCTACGAGGGCTACTTCCCTCAGCTCGGGCGCGAAGGCCGCTGGCTGCAGGTGACGGCCGCGCCGCTGCGCGGCATCGACGGCCAGGTCATGGGCGCCATCGAGACGCTGCAGGATGTGACCACCCGCCACCAGGCCGAGGAACAGCTGCGCCGCCACCAGGCCGAGCTGGAATCGATGGTCGCCCAGCGCACCGCCGAACTGCGGCTGACGCACCAGGAGCTGGAGGCGTTTCTGGAGAACGCCTCGGTCGGCATCATCGCCACGCGCGAACTGCAGATCGCCCGCAGCAACAAGAAGTTCGCCGAGATCCTGGAGCTGCCGGCCGACCTGCCGGTGTCCGAGATGCCGCTGCGGCGCTTCTTCCTCGACGACGGCGACTTCCACGAGCTCGGCCAGTTGGCCACCCAGGCGCTGCGCGCCGGCACCTCGCTCGCGCACGAGATGTGGCTGCAGACCTGGACCGGGCGGCGCATCTGGGTGCAGCTGATCGCCTATGCCTCCACGCCGACCGACGGCACGCCGGGCATGTGGTGGCTGCTGCAGGACCACAGCGAGGTCATGCGCGCCCAGGAGGAGCTGGTCAACAACTACCGCAACATCCAGGAGACCAATGCGCGCCTGGAAGAAGCCCAGAACCAGCTGCTGCAGTCCGAGAAGATGGCCTCCATCGGCCAGCTGGCGGCTGGCGTGGCGCATGAGATCAACAACCCCATCGGCTTCGTCAACTCCAACCTCGGCACGCTGCGCCGCTACGTCGAGCAGCTGCTGGCGCTGACCCTGGCCTACGCACGCCGCGAACGCGATCCGGCCGACGCCGAGCTGGCCGCCCTCAAGCAGGCCGCCGACCTGGACTTCATCGCCGAGGACCTGCCGGCCCTGCTTGCCGACAGCGAAGAGGGCCTGTCCCGGGTGCGCAAGATCGTGCAGGACCTGAAGGACTTCTCCCGCGTCGACCACGCCGACTGGCAGGACGCCGACCTCAACCAGGGGCTGGAGTCCACCCTCAACGTCGTGATGAACGAGGTGAAGTACCGCGCCGACGTGAAGCGCGCCTACGGCCCGCTGCCGCCGGTGCGCTGCCTGGCCGGCCAGCTCAATCAGGTGTTCATGAACCTGATCGTCAATGCGGCCCACGCGATGCCTGCCGAGCGGCGTGGCACCATCACGCTCTCCACCGGCGTCGAGGCCCAGGACGGCCGCGACTGGGCCTGGATCGAAGTGGGCGACGATGGCTGCGGCATGACGCCGGAAGTGCAGCGCCGCATCTTCGAGCCCTTCTACACGACCAAGCCGGTCGGCCAGGGCACGGGCCTGGGGCTGTCGATGTCGTTCTCCATCGTGCAGAAGCACGGCGGGCGCATCGAGGTGCAGTCGGCGCCCGGCGAAGGCACACGCTTTCGGGTCTGGGTGCCCATCGCCGGGCCGGCCAGCTCGCGCTGAGCGGGCCGGCGGTGCGTCAGCGGGCCAGCGGCGCGGTGATGGCCTCGATGCGAGCCACCACCTCGTCCGTCAGCTTGGGGGTGACGGCCAGCGCGCCGAGGTTGTCGCGCAGCTGCTCGATGCGGCTCGCGCCCAGGATGACGGTCGACACACGCGGGTTGCGGTTGATCCAGGCGATGGCCAGCTGCGCGGTGTTGCAACCCAGCTCGGCCGCGATGTCGGCCAGTTGCCCGACGGCCTCGTTGCGCGCCTTGTCCTGCAGCTGCTCGCGCATCCAGCTCATGTTCTCCAGCGCGCCGCGGCTGCCTTCGGGAATGCCGTTGCGGTACTTGCCGGTGAGCAGGCCCGAGGCCAGCGGGCTCCAGGTGGTGAGCCCCAGGCCGATGTCTTCGTACAGGCGCGCGTACTCCTGCTCCACGCGCTTGCGGTGGAAGAGGTGGTACTGCGGCTGCTCCATCACCGGCTTGTGCAGGTGGTGGCGGTCGGCGATGTCCCAGGCGGCGCGGATGTCCGCCGCGCTCCACTCGCTGGTGCCCCAGTACAACGCCTTGCCCTGGCGGATGATGTCGCTCATGGCCCAGACGGTCTCCTCGATGGGCGTGTGGGGGTCGGGCCGATGGCAGTAGATGAGGTCCAGGTGCTCCAGCTGCAGGCGCTTGAGCGACCCGTCCACAGCCTGCATGAGGTATTTGCGGTTCAGCGTGTCCTTGCGGTTGACGGTCACGCCGTCCCGCTGCAGGCCCCAGAAGAACTTGCTGGAGACGATGTAGTCGAGCCGGTTCCAGCCCAGCGCCTTGAAGGCCTTGCCCATGACCACTTCGCTCTCGCCCTGGGCATAGACCTCGGCGTTGTCGAAGAAGTTCACGCCGGCGTCAAAGGCCGCGGCCAGCATCTCGGTGGCGGCGTGGGTGTCGACCTGGTTGTGATACGTGACCCAGGAGCCGAGGGAGAGTTCGGACACCTGGAGGCCGGCACGGCCGAGACGGCGGTATTGCATGGGCGAATCCTGGAGCAAAAGCAGAAAAACCACAGCTTACGCGGGGCGCAGCAGGCCTGCCGTGACATGGCCAAAATGCCCGCCACACGCCTTGCCGCCCTCCACCGCATGACGCCGCCGCCGCCCCTGAACCGCCGACAGCTGCTGCTGGCCGCCTGCCTGGCCGGCACGGCGGCGCAGGCGCAGGCCGCGCCGCTGCAGGTGCTCATCGACGGCAGCATCGAGATGCCTCAGGCGCAGTTCAAGGACGGCGAGGCCGTGGACGGGTTCCAGGTGCAGCTGGCGCAGGAGATCGGCCGGCGGCTCGGTCGGCCCGTGCGGTTTCGCCAGGTGCCCCGACGCCGGGTGGCGCAGATGCTGATCGACGGCCAGGACGCCGACATGATCTGCAACTACCTGCCCAGCTGGCTGCCCGGGCCCCTGCAATGGAGCCGGCCCCACTTCGATGACGCCGACTTGCTGCTGACCCCCGCCCGGCGCCCGCCGCCGACACGGCTGCAGGACGTCGCCGGCCAATCCATCGGCACGGTGTCGGGCTTTGTCTACCCCGAGATGCAGGCGGCTCTCGGCGAGCGCTTCGCGCGCGACGACGCCCCCAATGCCCTGGCCACGCTGCGCAAGCTGATGCTCGGCCGCGTGGAACACGCCATCGTCGGGCGCGTCGTCTTCGACTACCTGAAGCGCCGCGGCGAGGTGACCATCCCGCTGCACCCGCCGCTGGTGATCTCGCGCGTCAAGACCGCCTGCGCGCTGTCCCCGCACAGCCGCATCAAGCTGGCCGAACTCGATGCGGCGCTGGCCGGGATGCAGGCCGACGGCAGTCTGGCGCGCATCGTCGACCGCTACCGATGAACTATCGTCTGGGCCTGATGCTGTCCCGCCCCCTCCTCCCATGAAGCTCGCCGTCATTGGCGCCGGCCCGGCCGGCCTGGCCCTCGCCCTGCTCGCTGCCGAGCGGCTGCGCGATCTTGAAATCCATCTCTTCGACAGCCGGCCGCTGGACCGCGACGTCAGCACCGATGCGCGCACGCTGGCGCTGAACCTGGGCAGCATCCGGCTGCTGGAGCGCCTGTCCGCCTGGCAGCCCGCCAGCGCCCAGGCCATCCAGACGGTGCATGTCAGCCAGGCGCCCCCGGCGCCGGTGGCCGGCGAGGTGCGCATCAGCGCTGCCGAGCAGGGCTTGCCGCAGCTGGGCGCGGTGCTGCCCTACGGCGCGCTGGTGGCGCCGCTGCAGCAGCGCTGGCTCGCGGTGGCAGCGGCAGACGCTGCCCGGCGCTTCACCCGCTTTGGCACCGCGGTGCACGCCATCCGGCCGGTGGCCGCCGGCGTGGAACTGGACTGCGGCGAGGGCCCGGTGGTCGAACACTTCGACCTGGCGGTGGTGGCCGAAGGCGGCGTGTTCGCCGAGCAGGACCGCAAGCGCATCCACAGCGACTATCGCCAGAACGCCTGGGTGGGCACGGTGCGCCTGGCCGCGCCTGGCCTGCAGGGGCTGGCCATCGAGCGCTTCACCCGCAACGGGCCGCTGGCCCTGCTGCCGCTGCCCGACGACGCGCAGGGACCGCGGGCGGCGCTCGTGTGGTGCCTGCCTCAGGCCGAGGACGACATCGCCAGCCTGACCGACGCGCAGCGCCTCACGGTCATCCAGCAGCAGTTGCCCGCGGTGGCCGGCCGGCTGACGGGGCTGTCGCCGCTGAAGTGCTTCCCGCTCGGCCTGAACGCCGAGACCCGGCTGCTGCAGGGGCGCACCCTGCGCATCGGCAACGCGGCCCAGACCCTGCACCCGGTCGCTGGCCAGGGCCTGAACCTGGGCCTGCGGGATGCCCAGGCGCTGGTGGATGCGCTGCGCCACGGCGCCGAGGTCGGCCAGGCGCTGGACGCCACGCTGGCCCGCATCGAATGGGCGCGCGCCCCGGACCGCTGGCCGATGATTGCCGCGACTGACTTCCTCGCCCGCAGCTTCGCCTGGCGCCTGCCCGGGCTGCCGGCGCTGCGCGGCCTCGCGCTGGCGGGGCTGGAGGTGGCGACACCGCTCAAGCGCGCGCTGGCCCAGCGCATGATGTTCGGCAACTGAAGGTCTTCCCTCGCCATGTTCAAGTCCACGACGCGCCTGAGCGCCCTCTGCCTGTTGCTGGCCCTTGCGGGCGGGGCGCAGGCACAACTCATTCCGCCGGGCCAGCGCGTCGCCGGCCAATCGCAGGAGGAATGGTCCAAGCGCTGGTGGCACTGGGCGCTGTCGTTCGAGGAAGACGACAGCCCGATCCACGACAGCGACGGGCGGCTGTGCGCGCGCGGCCAGTCGGGGCCCGTGTGGTTCCTGGCCGGCAGCTACGGCAGCCAGCGCACGGTGCGCCGCTGCAGCGTGCCGGCGGGCAAGACGCTGTTCTTCCCGCTGGTCAACGTGATCGCCTTCCCGCCCGACGATGAGCGCGAAGCCTGCGGCTCGCTGATGCTGCGCGCCGAAGACCAGACCGATGCGCCGGCTGCGCTGGTGCTGGAGGTCAACGGCCGGCGCTACCAGGGGCTGGACGCCCACCGCCAGGCCACGCGCGGCTGCTTCCTGGTCGCGCCCGATGACGACGCGCCCGCGGCCGGCAATGGCTACTACGCAGCTGTCGGCCCGCTCAAGGCCGGTCGCTACACGCTGAACTTCGGCGGCATCCTGCCGGGCCTGAGCCAGGCGGTGACCTACACGCTGGACGTGCGCTGAATGACAGGCGTCGCCAGCTTGCCACGACGGAACGACCAGGACCTAGACTGCCCGAACCATGATGCCCGCGCCTATCCCCGCCGACGACGCCGAGCGCCTGCGCGACCTGCGTGAACTGCTTATCCTGGACACGCCGCCCGAAGAGCGCTTTGACCGCATCGTCGCATTCGCGGCTGAGGAGTTCGAGGTGCCGATCGCGTTGGTCAGCCTCGTCGACGAGCAGCGGCAGTGGTTCAAGGCCCGGGTGGGCATGGGCGTTTGCGAAACCTCGCGCGAAATCTCCTTCTGCGCACACGCCATCGTGCAGCCGGACCTGTTCGAAGTGCTGGACGCGACGCGGGACCCACGCTTCGCCGACAACCCCATGGTCGTGGGCGAACCGTTCATCCGGTTCTACCTGGGCGCGCCGCTCCGACTGCCGGGTGGGGCCACCGTCGGCACACTCTGCCTCATCGACACCCGGCCGCGCGAGTTCGACGCCCTGAGCCACGCCATCCTCGGCACGCTGCGGGACTTGGTGCTGGCTGAATTGACCGGTGAGGGCGCGAAGGAGAACGAGGACGAGGCCATGCCAGGACGGCAGGCGCCGCGCCCCATGGGCGCCTGTTGCTGGTCGAGCCCCAGTTCGTGCTCCGGCGTACGGTGTCCGTCATGGCGCGCGAGCGCGGCCTGGCGGAGGTGCAGGAGGCCACC
>JAIPCJ010000197.1 GCA_021738245.1 Methylotenera sp.
TCGTCACCGCCACACGCTCGCCCACACCGCTGTTCGACGGGGCGCTGGTGAAGCCCGGCGCCTTCGTCGCCGCGGTCGGATCGAGCACCCAGGCGGCACGCGAACTCGACGACGCGCTGCTCGGCCGCGCGGCGCTGGTGGCGGTCGAATGGCTGACCGCCGCCAGGCAGGAGGCGGGCGACCTGGTGCAGGCCGCGCCCGGCGCCGTGCCGCCGGAGAAGCTGGCCGAGCTGGGCGGCTTGCTGGTGTCGCCGCGGCCGCGTGGGGCGCAGGACATCGTCGTCTACAAGAGCGTGGGCATTGGCCTGGAAGACGTGGCCCTGGCCCGGCTCGTGGCCCATCGCCTCGGAGCCTGCTGATGCGCGCCTGGCTCCTCGTGGCCGCGTTGGTGCTGTCGGGTTGCGCCAGCACCCGCATGCCTGACCCCGTGCAGGCCGCGCTTGATCGCGCCGGGCTGCCCGCCGAAAGCCTGGGTTTCGTGCTGCAGCCGCTGGACGGCTCGCGGCCGGCCCTCACACGGCGGGCGCATGAGCCCATGGCGCCCGGCTCGACGATGAAGCTCGTGACGGCCACCGTGGCGCTGGAGCAGCTCGGCATCAACCACCGCGCGCGCACCGAGCTGCTGGCTGCCGCGCCGCCCGTGGCGGGCGTGATCGACGGCCCGCTCATCCTGCGTGGCGGTGCCGACCCCGACCTCGACTGGCCCGCGCTCTGGTGGCTGCTGCGCCAGCTGCGCGAGAGCGGCGTGAAGGACATCCGCGGCGGCCTGGTGGTGGACCGCACGCTGTTCAACCCGACCCGCTTCGACCTCGGCCTGCCACCCTTCGACGAGGCGCCCGAGTTCGACTACAACGTCATCCCCGACGCGCTGCACCTCAACGGCAGCCTGCTCGATTTCGAGTTGCAGGCCACCGACCGTGGCGTGCAGGCCCGCACGGTGCCTGCCGTCGCCGGGTTGGTGGTGGACGTGAGCGCCATGACGGTGTCGTCGCGCGCCTGCAAGGACTGGGATGCGGACTGGAAGCCCGCCGTCGTGCAGCCGGCGGGTGATGGGCTCGTGGTCAAGTTGCAGGGCGCGTTCCCGGCCGGCTGCCGGCAACAGGTGCCCCTGCAGCTCATCGATCGCCAGTGGCTCGTGACCCACGCGGTGCGCCAGTTCTGGGCCGAGCTGGGCGGCACCCTGGGCGCTGGTGATGCCGAGTCGGCCGCGCCGGTCGGCGCCGTCGTGCTGGCCAGCCACCGGGGCCGGCCGCTGGCCGAGGTGCTGCGCGGCGTGATGAAGCGCAGCGACAACGCACTCACCCGGCTGCTCTACCTTCAGCTCGGCGCCCGGGCGGCCCAGCCGAATGAGCCCACGCTCGTCGCGGCAGACCGCCAGGTGCGTGCCTGGTTCGCCGCGCACGGCGTGCCGGATGCGGGCCTGGTGATGGACAACGGCTCGGGCCTGTCGCGCGCGGAGCGCATCACCCCGGCCCAGCTCGCGGCCGTGCTGCGCGTGGGCCAGGCAGGAGCACAGGCGCCGGAGTTGCTCTCGACCTTGCCGATTGCCGGCGTCGACGGCACGCTGTCCCGCCGCCTGAAAGACGGCCCGGCGGCCGGCCGTGCCCGGCTCAAGACCGGCACCTTGCGCGATGCGGTCGGCCTGGCCGGCTTCGTCACCGATGCCGCGGGCCGGCCGTGGGTGTTCGTGGCGCTGCTGAACCACCCCGAGGCCGCCCGCAAGGGCCGGCCCGTGCTCGACGCCCTGGCCGACTGGGTGGCGGCGCAACGCTGATCGGCCTATCCTCTGCGCATGCCCTCAGGGCGGGGAGCAGACGATGAAGGCGCAGACCTTGGCGATGCTGGCGGTGGTGATCGGCGCGCACGGCGCGCAGGCGCGGGACATGCGCTTCGTCACCGAACCTTTCCCGCCCTACACCTACGCGACCGACGGCCGCGCCGCCGGCCCGATGGTCGACGTGCTGCAGACCGCCTGTGCGCGCCTGGCCTGGCGCTGCGACATCGAAGTGCTGCCCTGGCGGCGGGCACTCGGCATGGCGCAGCGGGCCGAGGTGGAAGGCATCTTCACGGTCGTGGATTCGCCCGAGCGGCGCCAGTATTTCCATGTGTCGCCGGCGGTCATCGAAGGGCGCTACGTGCTCTATGCCCGTGCGGGCAATGGCCTGCAGTACAGCGGCGACCCCCAGGTGCTGGCCGGCCGCACCCTCGGCGCCTACGGGCCCTCGGCCACGGCGCTCACGCTGGAGTCGCTGGTGGAGGGCGTGGCCCGGGTGCGCACCGAGATCGAACCCGACAACCGCACCGTGATGCGCAAGCTCGCCGCCGGCCGCTACGGCGAAGACGGCCTGGCCCTGGCCAATGAAGCCGTGGCCCAACTGCTGATCCGCGAAGACGGCCTGCACAGCCTGCAGCCTGCGGGGCTGGTGAAGGTGTTCGGCTACTCGTTCGGCCTGTCGCGCCAGAACGTCGACCTCGCCCAGGCCCAGGCCTTCGCCCGCACCCTGTACGACCTCTGCCGCACCGGCCGCACGGCCGAAGTCCTCAAACCCTACGGCCTGCCGCCGTCGCCCTGCGTCAGGTGACGGCCGGCTGCAGCAGCCGCAGGGTGCCGGCGTCGGCGTCCATCTCGGCCGGGGCGCCGACGGGCACGGTCATCTTGCGCTTGATGTGGCCGATGGCCGCGCCGCGGTAGACGGGCACGTTCAGCGGGCCGAAGTAGTCGTCGAACACCTCGTCCAGCGTCAGGCTGCCGTAGCCCTCGCCGGGCTCGCATTTGGTGAAGCGGCCGAGCACCACGCCGGCCACCTGGCCGAGCGCACCGGTCAAGCGCAGCGTGGAGAGGCAGCGGTCGATGCGGTAGATGTATTCGTTGATGTCTTCCAGGAAGAGCAGGGCGCCGCGGCAGTCGGGGAAGTAGGGCGTGCCGGCGAGCGATGCAAGCACGGTCAGGTTGCCGCCCACGAGGCGCCCCTGGGCCTTGCCGCCGCGCACCGTGCTGATGCGCTCCTCGCGCACGATGAGGTCATCGCTGGGCTTGAGTACCGGGTTGCGCAGCACCGCCGCCTCGCCGTTCATGACCAATGCGCGGAAGCTCTGCACCGAGTAGTCGTTCCACTCCGACACGGCCACCGGGCAGTGGAAGGTGACGAGGCCGGTCTGGCGCTGGATGCCGTTGACGAGGCTGGTGAGGTCGCTGAACCCGCCGAAGAATTTGGGCCGGCGGCGGATCTGCGCATAGTCGAGCCGGTCGACGATGCGGTTGCAGCCGGAGCCGCCGGTCATGGCGATCACGCCGGCCACGCTGTCGTCGGCGAACATGGCGTTGAGGTCGGCAGCGCGCTGGGCATCGGTGCCCGCGAACGGCCCGCGCCGCGCGGCCACGAACTCACCCGGCTTGACCTTGAAGCCCAGCGCCTGCAGCGACTCGATGGCCATCTTCAGCGGTTCGCGCTCGAAGGTCGCGTTGGCCGGGCTGACCAGGCCGAGGGTGTCGCCGGGGCGAAGGCGCGGGGCAAGCAGCGGTGCCGGGGCTGCTGGTGATGCGGCGGCGTCGGCAGACGAGGCTGCCAAAAGGCTGGCGGCACCCGCGCCGAGGTGAAGAAGTTGGCGGCGAGACGGGGTCATCTGTGGTCCGGGACGTGAAGAAACGGGTGGGCGCCGCATACTCGGCGCGTGAATCTGCTGTGCCGCATTGTGTTCGCCGACCTGCCTGCTGGACGCTCACTCCGCGTTGCCATGATGCTGGGTGTGTGGCTGGCCTTCGCGGCACCAACGCCTGCAAAGGCGGCGCCCGCGGCCTGTCCGGAGCGCTTGCGCATTGCTTTCCCTGACGCCTCCGCCGAGCCCTTCATGCGCGGCCAAGGGGAGGACTTCGCGCGGCCGCCGGGCCTGCTGGTGGCCTGGGTGCACCAGGCCTTGCGGCAAGTCGGGTGCCTGGAGCGAGCGGAGATGCTGCAGCTGCCGGTGCGACGGCTGCGCGCCATGATCGAAGCCAGGACCATCGACATGGTGGCAGGCGTGGGAGACGGCGGCCCGATTGCAGCGCTGCTGGCGTTGCCGCCGCGCGAGGGGCGGCGTGGCGAGTTCGACTACAGCCTTGGGGTCGTCGAGTACCGGCTCTACACCCGCCGCGGCAGCGGCGTGCGCTGGGATGGGCAGGCGCTGTCCGGTCTGCCGCCCGATGCGCGTGTCGGTGTCACGGCGGGCACGTTGCTGGAGACGCTCGCGTTCGAGCGAGGCTGGCCCGCCGAGGCCGCGCCCAGCCATGAGAGCGCCCTGCTCAAGCTGGCGGCGGGGCGTACGCCGCTGCTGCTGATGCACAGCTACTTTGTCGAGGACCGGCTGCGGCAGGATGCCCTCCTCGCGCGGCAGATCGAGGCGCTGGGCCCGGTGATCGAACGGCGCCATCTGTACGTGGGTGTGGCGCCCGCGTTGATGCAGTCGGCGGCTGGCTTCGCGCTGGGCTTCTGGCGTGCGGTCTGCCAGGCGTCGGCCGCATCCAAGGCCGATGGCGCCTGCCGCCTGCCGCCGGGCTGATCCAATACGCGCCATGACCTCAGACCTTCCTGCCCTGCCCACTCTCGCGCCCGGTCGCTTTCGCCACTACAAGGGCGGCGAATACGAAGTGATCGGCGTGGCCCGTCACAGCGAAACGCTGGAGCCGGTGGTCGTCTACCGCCCGCTGTACAACGACAGCGGCTGGTGGGTGCGCCCGTTCGAGATGTTCACGGGCACGCTGGAGGTCGATGGCGTGGTGCGGTCGCGGTTCGAGCGCATCGCCTGACGCGGCTCCCGGCCGGTGGGGTTGAGGTGTCCGTGGGAGGCGGGTGCGCGGCATGGCGGACGCGGGTCGGGCGATTCGACCTACAGCACGCGGGGCAGGTCGCGGCGCACGGCGATGCGGTCGCCGAAGTCGAAATGCCACCACTCCGTGTTGATGCCGTGAAAGCCGGCCTCGCGCATGGCCGCGCGCAGCCAGCCGCGCTCGATGAGGTGCTGCGCGGTCAGCAGGCCCTGGGCCAGGTGCTCGGCCTCGTGGTCGGGGTGGGAGGCGAGCGTCATCTCGTCGAAGCCCGAGCCCATGTCGACCTCGCGGCCTGACGGGTCGATCACGGTCAGGTCCACGGCCATGCCGTAGCTGTGGATGGAGCCACGTTCGGGCGGGGCCAGGTACATCGTGAGCGGTGTGCCCTGCAGCTCGTCCCACAGGCGCTGCTGCACGCGCTGCGGTCGCAGGGCGTCGAGCACCAGCAGGCGGTAGTCGGGGCGGTGGGCGTGCAGCCAGGCGGCCGCGTGCTCCAGGGCCTCGGCCGCCTCGCGGCGCAACCAGGCGCAGTCGATGCCGGCGTAGACCGGATGGCCAACGAAGTTGTCGGCCGTGGCGTAGCGCAGGTCGACCGCGATGCCGTGGCGCAGGGTGCTCAGCCGCCGGAAATGCGGGTGGCCGGCGATGTCTTCGATGCGGACGGGTTCGGCCATCAGGGCAAGCGGGAGAGGTGTTCAGCAGCAGCGGCCGTGATGAACTTCACCAGCCGACGCGAGGCCTGGCCGAGCGGGGCGCTGGCCGCGCTGAGCAGGTAGAGCTGCACCGGCACCGCGGGTGACAGCGGGCGCACGCGCACCTTGGATGCGTCGGCGCTGGCGGCGGTGAATGGGTCCACCAGCGTCATGCCCACGCCGGCCTCCACCAGCGCGCGGGCGAGCTGGTAGGTCTGCACGGTGATGCGGCTGGCCAGCGGTTGGCCGAGCGCCTCGCCGGCGTGATGGAGCAGGCCGGCCAGCGGGTCATCGCTCTGCAGGCCGACGATCTCGGTGCTGATGTCGGCCAGGCCGAGCGGGCCTTCGCCCTTGGCCTCGGGGCTGCCCAGAGGGCACAGCGCGACCATCGTGCCCGCGGCTATGACCTCGGCCTTGATGCCGGGGTGGCGCGGATCCTGCAGCGACAGGGCCAGGTCGGCCTCGCCCAGCAGCAGGGCCGACACGATCTCACGCGTGTGGTGGGTGGCCAGCGAGCAGTTGGCGTTCGGGTAGGCCTTGCACCAGGGCGTCATGGCCGCGGGCACGATGGCCATCGCCAGCGCCGGCGTGGCCACCAGCCGCACCTGCTCGCTCTCGCCGCTCTTGAGGTTGGCGGCCAGGCGCCGGATGCCGACCAGGTCGCGATTGAGCTTGTCGATCTCCACGAACAGGCGCTGCGCCTCGGGCGTGGGGTAGAGCTTGCCGCGCACGCGGTCGAACAGCGGCATGCCCAGTTGCAGCTCGCAGTGCTGCAGCACCTTGGTCACGGCGGGCTGCGAGATGTGCAGCAGTTGCGCGGCGCCACTGATGGTGCCGGCCTGCATGATGGCGTGAAACACCTCGATGTGCCTCAAACGCATGGCGTCGCCTCCGGCTGATGGAAGCAGCCACAGAGGCACGGAGGCACGGAGAAGCTCAGTCGAAGCGCGAAGACAGCTTCTCTGTGTGTCTGTGCCTGTGTGGCTGTGTTGTCGAGCCTCACTTCCGATATACCCCTTCGAAGTCCACGCTGCCGTTCGGCGCCATCTTGAAACCCACCACATCCTTGCGGATGGGGATGTAGACGGTGGAGTGCGCCATCGTGATCCAGGGGCGCTCGCGCTTGAAGAGGTCTTGCGCCTTCTCGTACAGCGCCAGGCGCTTGGGGGTGTCGGTCGTGGTGCGGGCCTCGTCGATGAGCCGGTCGAACTCGGCGTTGCAGAACTTGATGCCGCCCCGGCTGTTGGCGCAGCTCAGGTTGGGCGTGAGGAAGTCGTCGGCATCGCCCGTCTCGCCGCTCCAGCCGCTCATGTAGACGTTGTGCTCGCCGTTGTTGGCGCGCTTGAGGTACTCGCCCCACTCATAGGTCTTGATGTTCGCCTTCACGCCGATCTTGGCCCAGTCCTGCTGGATGAGCTGGGCCATGAGCTGGCCGTTGGGGTTGGTGGGGCGCTGCACCGGCAGGGCCCAGAGGTCGATTTCGAAGCCGTTGGGGAAGCCTGCCTTGGCGAGCAGGGCCTTGGCCTTGGCGGGGTCGAATTCGTTCTTGAGCTTCTTGTTGTAGCCCGGGATGGCAGGCGGAAAGGCACTCACGGCCTGCATCGCATCGCCGCGCGGGAACAGCGCCTTGAAGATGGCGTCGCGGTCGATGGCGATGTCCAGCGCCTCCCGCACCTCGCGCTTGTCGGTGGGCGGCTTCTTCATGTTGAAGCTCAGGTAGGAGATGTTCAGGGCCTGGATCTTCTGGATGCTGATGTTGGGGTTGTTGGCCAGGCCGGCGATGTCCACGTCGCGCAGCGCCGCCGTCACATGGCATTCGCCCGCCGCGATCTTCTGCACCCGCACATTGGGCTCGCGGCTGATGCTGAACACCAGGTTCGTGGTCGGCTGCTTGCCGCCCCAGTAGTCGGGGTTGGCGGTCATGCGCAGCACGTCGTCCTTGGCATAGCTCTTGAACTGGAACGGCCCCGTGCCCACCGGCTGCACGTTGATCTGGTTGGCCTTGCCCTCCTTGAGCAGCTGTGCGGCGTACTCGGCCGACTGGATGCCGGCCCAGGCGAAGGCGAAGTTGGCGATGAAGGTGACGTTGGGTTGCTTCAGGCGGAAGCGCACCGTCATGTCGTCGACCTTGTCGATGCCGTCGATGACCTTGGCCAGGCCCAGGTTCTGCGGGTAGATGAAGCTGACCGGGAAGGCCTTGTTGAACGGGTGGTTGGGGTCGATGAAGCGGCTGAAGGTGAACACCACGTCATCGGCGTTCAGCGTGCGCGTGGGCTTGAACCAGGCCGTGCTGTGGAACTTCACGCCCGGGCGCAGCTTGAAGGTGAAGCTCTTGGCGTCGGGCGAGATCTCGTAGCTCACGGCCAGCTTGGGGACGAGTTCGGTGGTGGGCCGCTTGAAGCCCAGCAGCCCGTCGAACATCTGGGCGCCGACGGTGTTGGTGCTCGCGCTGTCCCACATGCCGGGGTCGAAGCCCTCGGGGCTGGCGTCGGCGCAGTAGATCAGGGGCTTGCCCTGGGCCAGGGTCAGGGCGGGCGCCAGGGCCAGAAGGGTGGCGGACAGCAGCGGTGCAGCGAGCTTCATGGGGCGGGCAGGGCGAGGCGCGAAACGGACATTGTTGAAAGGTGGAGCGGCCGTCGCAAAGCTGCGAGACGGCGGTCACCCATAACGAAAGCTTATACGTGTTGGCGGGCCACAATCGTCAGCATGTGGAACGGCTTCGAAACCCTGTCCTTCACCCGCGATGGTGTGCAGCTGTTCGCCCGCCAGGGCGGCACTCGCGGGCCCTCCGGCGCGGCCGGGCTGCCGCTGCTGCTGCTGCATGGCCACCCGCAGACCATGGCCATGTGGCACCGCGTGGCGCCGTCCCTGGCCGAGCGGCACCCGGTCGTGCTGATGGACTTGCGCGGCTACGGCGACAGTGACCGCCCGCCAGCCGGCGAAGGCAATGCCGCCTATGCCAAGCGCGAGATGGCGCGCGATGCCGTCGGCCTGATGCGCTACCTCGGGCATGACCGTTTCGGCGTGCTGGCGCATGACCGCGGCGCCCGTGTGGCGCACCGGCTGGCGCTGGATCACCCCGAGGCCGTGGATCGCCTGATGCTGCTGGACATCGCGCCCACGCTGGCCATGTACGAAGGCACGACCGAGGCCTTTGCACGCGCCTACTGGCATTGGTTTTTCCTGATCCAGCCGGCGCCCTTGCCCGAGCGACTGATCGAGGCTGACCCGCTGGCCTACCTGCGCGATGGCATGGGCCGGCGCGGCGGTGCGTTCTTCGACCCGCGGGCTTGGGCCGAGTACGAGCGCTGCATCCAGCGCGCCGGCTCGGCGGCGGGCATCTGCGCCGACTACCGCGCCAGCGCTGGCATCGACCTCGACCACGACCGCGCTGACCGCACCGCGGGCCGGCGCGTGACGCAGCCCTTGCGTGTGCTCTGGGGCGCCAACGGCGTCGTCGGCCGCTGCTTCGAGCCCCTGCCGCTCTGGCAGGCCGTTGCGGAGCAGGTCAGTGGCCGGGCGGTAGACAGCG
>JAIPCJ010000198.1 GCA_021738245.1 Methylotenera sp.
AGCCGCGGCTGACAGGTCGATCAGGTCAGCCAGCGAGGCCAGCGGGGGCAGCTTTTGCGCCAGCGTGCGCGCCACATCGGGTGAGAGCTTGCCGAGCTGCAGGCCGATCTCGCTGACCCAATCGGCCGCCAGCACGCCGGGCCCGCCGCCGTTGGTGATGATGGCCAGGCGTTTGCCCACCGGCCGGTAGCGCGCGGCCAGGCATTTGGCGGCCGAGAACAGCTCCACGAAGCTGCGCACCCGCACCGCGCCGGCCCGGCGCAGGGCCGCGTCAAACACGTCGTCGCTGCCGACGATGGCGCGGCTGTGGGTGAGCGCGGCTTCGTTGCCGGCACTGCGTCGGCCGGCCTTGAGCACCACCACCGGCTTGGCATGCGCGGCCGAGCGCAGCGCGCTCATGAAGCGCCGCGGGTTGGAGATGCCCTCCAGGTAGACCACGATGCTCTGGGTGCGGGTGTCGGTGGCCAGGAAGTCGAGCACCTGGGCCAGGTCGACTGCGGCATTCGGGCCGAGGGACACCACCTGGCTGAAGCCGACATGGTTCTGCTGCGCCCAATCGAGCATGGCCGAGGTCAGCGCGCCCGATTGCGAGACGAGCGCAAGCGAGCCTTCCGCCGCCAGCGGCCCGGCCGCACTGGCGTTGAGGTTCAGATGCGGGCGCTGGAAGCCCAGGCAGTTCGGCCCCAGCAGGTGTACGCCCTCGCGGCGGGCAATGCGCTTGAGCTGCGCCGCCTGCTCGG
Source organism: Methylotenera sp. (assembly GCA_021738245.1). Classification (GTDB taxonomy): domain Bacteria; phylum Pseudomonadota; class Gammaproteobacteria; order Burkholderiales; family Burkholderiaceae_C; genus Pelomonas. Next base: position 741 of record JAIPCJ010000198.1, read on the forward strand.
GCTCGATGCCGTCGCTGATGATCAGCGCCGAGCGGCAGGCGATACGCCCGGCCACCTCCAGCGCCGCGGCGATCTCGTCGCTCGGCAGCGCGATCACCGCCAGGTCGGCGCGCGAGCGGGCCAGCTCGCCCAGCGTGCCGGTGGTCTCGCCGTGCAGGAACTGCACCGGATGCGGCCCCGGTGACGCCGTGAGCGCCGCCCGCAGCACCCGCGCCTGGCGCGTCTGGCGCTCGGGCTCGTCGGGGCCGGCGAAGACCACGACCGAGCGGGGCATGAACAGGGGCGTGAGGAAATGGTTGTCCATGGATGAACTCTAGGGCCAACAGGGTTCAGTCGGCGCCGATCAGCACCTGGATGTGGGCCGCCACACTGCGGGCCAGGGGGTTGAGCACGTAGCCGCCTTCCAGGCAGGAAATCACGCGGCCGCGGCAGTGTCGGTTGGCCACGTCCATCAGCTGGCGCGTGACCCAGGCGTAGTCGCCGTCCACGAGGCCGAGGTTGGCCATGTCGTCCTCCCGGTGGGCGTCGAAGCCCGCGCTCACGTAGATGAGCTGCGGGCGAAAGGCGTCCAGCGCCGGCAGCCAATGCCGGGTGACGGCGGCGCGGAAGGCCTCGCTGCCCGAGCGCGGCGGCAGACCGACGTTGACCATGTTCGGCGCGTCCTTCAGCGACCGGGCGTCCGGCCCGTTGAACGGGTAGAGCCCGGTCTCGAAGATGCTGCACATCAGCACGCGCTCATCACCCGCGAGGATGTCCTCGCTGCCGTTGCCGTGATGCACGTCGAAGTCGACCAGCGCCACCCGCGTGAGCCCATGCACATCCAGCGCATGCCGCATGCCCACCGCCACGTTGTTGAAGAAGCAAAAGCCCATGGCTGCGTCCCGCTCGGCATGGTGGCCCGGTGGGCGCACCGCGCAGAAGGCCGAGGGCGCCTCGCCGCGCAGCACCAGGTCGGTGGCCAGCACGGCGGCACCGGCGGCGCGCAGGGCGGCCGGCAGGGTGAAGCGGTTCATGCGGGTGTCGGGGTCGACCTGCGCGTAGCCCGCGGCGGGGGCTGCCGCACGCACTCGTTGCACATGCAGGGCGCTGTGCGCGCGCTGCAGTTGCGCGTCGGTGGCCAGCGGCGCATCGTGCGGCACCATGTAGTCGAGCAGGCCGCTGATCAGCAGCCGGTCGGCAATGGCCGCCAGCCGCTCGGGGCATTCGGGGTGGTCCGGGCCCATCTCGTGGCGGGCACAGTCTGGGTGGCTGATGTAGACAGGCAGCATGGTCTTTTGTCTCCGTCTGTCCATGCTAGGCCGGGCGCTGCGCCTGGCCTTGATGCAGAGCAATCGATTGGAATCGCGGCGAGGCCTGAATGGCGCCCGCTTGAGTCTCGACATCATTTTTGTCGGCGTGTGACACTCGACGCACAGGGATGCAACGGGCGGCTATCGGGCGCACAGACGCCGTTGGCGCCAGGCCCGCAGGGGCTTCGGAGATTCGAGTGCCGAGCAGGGACAAGCTGCTGGAGGTCATCGCCATCCAGACCGAAGTGGCCCGCCAGGGGCTGGATCTCGGTGGCGTCATGAGCCTCGTCGTGCATCGGACGCTGGCGCTGGTGGACGCCGATGGCGCCGCGGTGGAACTGGCGGAGGGCGACGACATGGTCTACCGCGCTGCAGCCGGCATGGCCGGTGCCTGCCTCGGCCTGCGGCTGCAGCGCCAGGCGAGCCTGTCAGGCCTGTGCGTGGCGCAGGGTCAGGCGCTGTACTGCGACGACGCCGAGCTGGACCCGCGTACCGACCGCGCGGCCTGCATCCGCGTGGGGCTGCGCTCGATGGTGGTGGTGCCTTTGCGCCACCAGGGCGAGACGGTCGGCGTGCTCAAGGCCATGTCGGCGCGCACCAGGCATTTCGACAAGCGGCACGTCGCGCTGCTGGCGCTGGTGTCCGAGCTGGTGGCGGCGTCGATGTATTTCGCCACCCGTTACGCCCCGGGCGAGCTCTTCCACAAGGCCACGCACGACGGCCTGACCGACCTGCCCAACCGTTCGCTCTTGCTGGACCGGCTGCGCTCCTCGCTGGCCCAGGGGGCGCGTGATCACCAGGCCTTCGCGGTCGTCATCCTGGACATGGACGGTCTCAAGCGCATCAACGACACGCACGGCCATCGCGTCGGAGATGCCGTGCTCACCGAGTTCGCGCGCCGGCTGGCGGCGTGCGTGCGCCAGTCCGACACCGCTGCGCGCCTGGGCGGCGACGAGTTCGCCCTGCTGCTGCGGCCCCTGGCCGTCGATGGCGGGCTGCAGGCCATGATCGACCGCCTGGCGGACCAGCTCAACGGCAGCTTCGAGTTCGAGGGGCGCGCCCTGCAGATCGGCGCCAGCCTCGGCGCCGCGAGCTTCCCGGACGACGGCCGCGACCTCGACGCCTTGCTCGAACTCGCCGACCAGCGCATGTACCTGCACAAGCGCGATTGCCGGCGCGCCATGGCCCAGGTCTTCGCCTGAGCGGCCGGGGCCGGCGGCGGTGGCAACATCAGGGCATTGCGCCGTCCTTTTCCGGAGTCTTCATGCGCCGTCGCCACTTTGCCCTCGCCAGCGTGCCCGCCCTCCTGCTGCGCCCGGCCTGGTCCCTGAGCCTGAGCGAGGGCGATGCCAATGCCGGCATCCGCACGGCCCTGGAGCGCGGCGCCAACGCCGCGGTGGCGCTGCTGGGGCGGCCTGACGGCTTCCTCGGCAACCCCCTCGTCAAGATCGAGCTGCCGGGCTATCTGAAAGACGCCGCCAAGCTGTTGAAAGCCACCGGCCAGGGCCGGAAACTGGACGACCTCGTCGTCGCCATGAACCGTGCCGCGGAGGCCGCCGTGCCGGCTGCCAAGCCCCTGCTCGTCAAGGCGGTGAAGGACATGAGCGTGGAGGATGGCCTGAAGATCCTCAAGGGCGGCGACGATTCGGTGACCCAGTTCTTTGCCGGCAAGACCCGCGAGCCCCTGGGCCAGCAATTCCTGCCCATCGTCACCCGGGCGACCGAGAAGGTCTCGCTGGCTGACAAGTACAACGCCGTCGCCAAGAAGGCCGGCGGCTTGGGCCTCGTCAAGGGCGACGAGGCCAACATCCAGCAGTACGTGACGGCGCGGGCGCTGGACGGCCTCTACCGCATCATCGGCGAGGAGGAAAAGAAGATCCGCCAGGACCCGGTCGGCACCGGCAGTGCCATCCTGAAGAAGGTCTTCGGCGGGTTGGGCTGAGGCCCCGCGTCCCGTCTCGCCGCGCGCAACGCGACAGCGCCCGATCGGTCTTGCAGGCCGCGCTTTCCCACCGGGTTCGCCCGCTGCGCCGCCCGCGGCTTTTCTGGGGATCGCCAGCCGGCTGGCCTGATCGCCGACAATCCCGGCCCTTGCCTGTTTGCTGCCGCCTCGGCGGCTTTGCGATGAATTCCGATCTTCCCGATCCCATCACCCCGGCCGAAGCGCCTGCCACCGCCGCGCCCGTGCTCGCTGCCCAGCCTGTGTCTGAGCCGGCGCCAGAGCCTGCGGTCGCGCCCGAAACGGCGCCTGCCACCGAGGACGCGCCGCCCGCTGCTGCGCCGGCTGCCCCGCTCGTGGATGCCAGTGCCGAGCTGAAGGCGCTGTTCCCGGCGCTGTTCACCGGCAAGCCCAAGCCCGTCAAGCTGCGCATCCAGGCCGACATCCAGGAACGCGCGCCGGGCAAGTTCAGCAAGGCCCAGCTCAGCGCCTTCCTGCGCCGCCACACCGGCAGCACCGGCTACCTGATCGCGCTGACCCAGGCCAAGACCCGCTTCGACCTCGATGGCCAGCCGGCCGGCGAGATCACGGAGGAACACCTCAACGCCGCCCGCGAGGAGTTGGCGCGCCGCCGCGGCCTGAAGCAGGAGCGGGAGCAGGCCGACCAGGAGAAGCACCGCCTGGAGGCCCAGCAGCGTCGCAACCGCGCCCAGCTGCTGTGGGACTTCGAGCACACGACGCTCACCGAAGCCAACTTCTGCGTGCTCAAGGGCACGACGCCCGAGGAGCTGCCCGGCCTGCTGGAGATTGCCCGCAAGGAGCGCGCCGAGGCGCCGCCGGCACCGCCGCGCGACGCACGCCGTGAGGGGCGTCGCGAAGAGCGCCGCCCCGGTGGCCGCCCGGAGGGACGTGGTCCGCGTCGTGCCGAGCAGCGTCCGGACGGCCGCCGTGACCAGCCCCGCGGTGATCGCCCGCCCCGTGGCGATCGCCCCGCGCGGGGTGAAGGCGGCCGCGCGTCGCAGCCGGGCCGCAAGCCCGCGCCGCAGCAGGTCGAGCAGCCCGCGCCGTCGCAAATGGCTCAGGCGCTGCAGGCCGCCAAAGTCGTCAAGGCCGCCGAGCCGGCGGCTGATCAGCCGCCGCGGGATCCGGCAGCCGAGTAATCCGGCCGCGTCATCAGGCCGAGTAGCGCTGCTCCAGGTAGGCCAGCAGCGTGCGGATCGTCTGCGCCTCGCCGCCCACCGGGCGGCCGGCGCGCGGCGCGTCGTTCCAGGCGAACAGGTCGACATGCAGCCAGTCCTGCTCGCGCGGCAGGAAGTCTTCCAGGAACAGGGCTGCGTTGATGGCACCGGCCAACGGGCTCTTGCCGGTGTTCACGATGTCGCCGATCGTGCTTTCGATGCCGGCGTGATACGGCGCCCACAGCGGCATGTGCCACAGGGGGTCGTCCAGCTTCAGGCCCAGGTCCACCAGGTCGCGGGCGGTGTCCATGTGCTTGGCAAACAGCGCCGGCAGCTGCGCGCCCAGCGCGACGCGCGCGGCACCGGTCAGCGTGGCCAGGTCGATGACGAGGTCAGGCTTGGACTCTGCGGCATACGCCAGCGCATCGCACAGGATGACCCGACCCTCGGCGTCGGTGTTGCCGATCTCGATGTGCAGGCCCTTGCGGGTCTTGATGATGTCGCCGGGCCGGTAGGCATTGCCCGCGATCGAGTTCTCCACCGCCGGGATCAGCAGCTGAAGCCGCACGGGCAGCTTGAAGGCCATGATCAGCGTGGCCAGGCCCAGCGCGTTGGCCGCGCCGCCCATGTCCTTCTTCATCTGGCGCATGCCTTCGCCGGGCTTGATGTTCAGGCCGCCGGTGTCGAAGCACACGCCCTTGCCGACCAGTGCCAGCCTGGGGTGCTTGGGGTTGCCCCAGGTCAACTCGATCAGCCGAGGTGAGCGCGTGCTCGCACGGCCCACGGCGTGGATGCTGGGGAAGTTCTTCTTCAGCAGCGCGTCGCCGACGATCTCGGTAAAGCTTGCGCCGTACTGCTTGGCCAAGGCCTTGGCGGCGGCTGCGAGGTCGGCCGGGCCCATGTGCTCGGCGGGCGTGTTGACCAGATCGCGCGTGGCGGCGATGGCGGTGGCCAGGGCCAGGCCGCGCTCGGCGTCGGCGCCAGTCTTCAGCGCGAGCGTGGCGGGGGCGCGCTTGGCGGGCTTGTAGAGGTCGAAGCGGTAGCCGCCCAGCTCCCAGGACATGGCCGCGGCTTCCGGCAGCAGAGCCAGGCCGGCGTCGTCCAGCTTGTAGACGCCTTCCGGCAGGGCCAGCGGCAGGTGGCTCAGCGCGAACGGGTGGGCGGCATGCGCCACGCCGGCAAACACCTGGGCCAGCGTGCCGTCAGCACCGGGCACGAGCGCATGGCTGTCGGCGGCGCCGACAAAGCCCACGGTGGCCAGCCATGCGCGGGTGGCGTCGGGCAGGCTGCTGGCCAGGGCCTGGAAGGCAGCGCGGTCGACCACGGTGATCGGCGTCGCCTTGGCCGGGAGGGTTTTCTTGAGTTGGACGGTCATCGCGGGTCCTGAGATCGGAAAGCCGGCATTGTCATGAATGCGGCCCGGCAAAGAAATGTGATCCGGCTTGTCAACCGGCCGCGAATGTGCGGCGTTGTGCCTCCCAATCGCGCCGGTTTCCGGGCCGCGAGACAGGCAAGACAAGCCATGATGAAGATCCAGCCCCGCAACGAATCGCAACACCGCCGCCTTCCCGCCCCCGATATGGGCCTGGCCTGGAGCGCCGCGGAATCCGTCGACAAGGGTCGCAAGCACGAGGCCTTCGACACCGGTTTCTACAGCGGCGAACGCCGTGGCCTGGCCCGCGCGATGCGCCTGGACCGCAAGCGCTGAAGCCGCTTCGACCCGTCTGCAACGGGTCAATTCAAGATGTAAGCCCGCATGTCCGCCCCCCCGGATTGCGGGCTTCGTTTTGGCTGGATTGGGAAATCCTGCCGATTCCGACCCACCGGCTGGCTTCAGAATCCGAGGCCATGAAAGCTGCCCGTCGTTCCATCGCCTTTTTCTCCGGGCTCCTGCTGTACTGCTTTTGTGCCGGCGCGGCGATGCAGTACGCCAACACCGGGCTGCCCAGGCAGGTCTACGTGCAGCTGGGTGGGCGCAACAGCCTGTCCGTGATGCTGGGTGAGGCGCTGGCGCTGGCCCTGATCCTGTTCGTCGTGGCCGCCGTCTGGGGCTACATCACGCTGCGTCCGCAGCGCCGCCGGCATCGCCCTTACCTCGCCTGGATGTTGTCGGGGGTGGGCACGGGCTGGGCCTGCTGGCTGATCTTCGGGGCCTTCAGTTTCGCGCTCAAGCCGCGGGCGTATTCGGCGCCGCTGCAGAGCCTGCTGCTGTCTTCCAATGCGGCGCCGCTGTTCGGTGCGCTGAACATCTTTGCCGTGATCGCGGGTGTCTGGTTGGCCGGCACCCTGGCCAAGCGCCGTCAGCTGAAGCTGCCCAGCAGCCGTTCCAAGCGTCGCCCGGCTCAGGCGCCGGATGACGGCTCGGACGACGACCACACGGTGTCGACCGTGAGCCCGGTCACCGTGGCGCCCCCGGTCGCCCCCTGAGACGTCCATGCCCCGCGCGGTCTGCCCGCGCTGCGAGCGCCCGGCGAGCACCTGCCTGTGCGGGCTGCTGCCCGCGGCGCTGCCGCACCGCACCGAGCTGCTGATCCTGCAGCACCCCGCGGAGGCGGGCCATGCCAAGAACACCGCGGCGCTGCTGACCCTCGGCCTGCAGCGCGCGCGCTGCCTGCGCGGCGAGACCTTCGAGCCCCGCCTGGCCACCCCGGGCACCGCGCTGCTCTACCCGGGCGACGGGCCACCCGCCGAGCCCGCCGCCGTGCGGCGCTTGCTGCTGCTGGACGGCAGCTGGCGCCAGAGCCGCCGCCTGCTGGCCGCCAACCCCTGGCTCGCCGCGCTGCCGCGCCTGCCGCTGCCGACCCAACCCTCGCGCTACGCCATCCGGGTGGCGCACCGGCCGGGGCAGCTGTCCACGCTGGAAGCCGGCCTGCATGCGCTGGCCCTGCTGGAGGGCGGGCCCGAGCCCTTCGCACCGCTGTGGGCGGCGTTCGAGGCCTTCGTGCAGGCCGGCCTTTCCAGAAGGGCAATCGGTTTGGCCTAGGATTTCGGGATGTCTGCCCCGCTGCGTTCCGCCCTCCTGGCCCTGCTGGCCACTCCCTTGCTGGCCCTGGCCGCGCCGCCCCAGGCGGCGACCGAGCATGTGCAGGCCCGACTGGTCTCCAGCCAGGCAGCCGTCGCCCCCGGCCAGCGCTTCACCGTGGCGCTGGAGCAGGACATCAAGGCCCACTGGCACACCTACTGGCTCAACCCGGGCGACTCGGGCCAGGCCACCAGCATCGACTGGCAAGGCGCCCAGGCCGGCCCCATCCAGTGGCCCACGCCGTCCATCCAGGCCATCGGCCCCCTCGTCAACTACGGCTACGAAGGCAAGCCCGCGCTGCTGGTGGACGTGACCGTACCGGCTGACGCCAAGCCCGGCGCGCGCTTCCAGCCGACTGCCGAGGTGCGCTGGCTGGTGTGCAAGGACGTGTGCATTCCCGAGCAGGTGACGCTCGGCCTGGACCTGCCCGTTGCCGCCCAAGGCAAGCCCGGCTCGGACGCCGACCTCATCGACGCCTGGCGCAACGCCATCCCCAAGCCCGCGCCCTTTGCGGTGAAGCTGACCGCCGCCCCGCAGGGCGTGCGCCTCACCGGCCCGACGGCCGGGGTGACCAAGGCTTACTTCTTTGCCCACACCTGGGGCGCCGTCGCGCACAGCGCGCCGCAGGCCCTGACGGCTGAAGCCGGTGGCTGGGCGCTGGACATCCCGGCGGGCGACGAGCCGCTGGCGGCCGGCGAGCCGCTGTCGGGCGTGGTCGTGCTGACGACCGCCACCGGCGAGCAGGCCTGGACTGTCTCCGCCCCCATGCCCGCGGGCGCCGGCAAAGGCCCGGGGCC
>JAIPCJ010000020.1 GCA_021738245.1 Methylotenera sp.
GCCTTGGCCTCGGTGCCGAAGGCGCGGCCCAGGTGCTCGGCGAGCTCCTCGTTCAAGGTCTGGCCAACGACGCCGCGGATGTCGTAAGCCTTGAAGATGGATGCGTGAACCTGCATGGATGCCTCGATGGATCGGGTTTGAAAATCGCGGCGGATTGTAGGCATGCGGGCCTTGTCGATCCGTCGCACCGGCTGTCGATCCGTCGTTCATCCATGGGGGGTGGGCCGGGCGCTTCCTACACTGCGGCCCATGACCTTCACAGAAGAATTCACCCAGGCGCTGCGCAACCAGCGCGTACTGATGAAGCACCGGCCCGACCGGCTGCGGTTTCGCGTGCTGATCTACCTCACCTGGACCGTGGGCTTTGGCAGCTTCTTTGCGGTGTTCGCGGGCATTCAGGGGCGGCATCTGGGCACGTTTCGCTGGTGGACCGAAAGCCTGCCGGTCAACATGGTGGTCAGCCTGTGCGTGACGCTGTGCTTCTTCTTCGGCTATCGGGGCTTCGAGCTGCTGGCGCCGCAGCGCTGGCTGGACGCCATCATGGGCTGGCGCGACTGGCGCACCGGCGTGTTCTATTCGATCTTCTCGATCAGCATGGCGCTGCTGGGGGTCATCGGCGGCATGTTCGTCATCGATTTCATCTGGGGCATCGACCGGCCGCTGCAAAAGGTCCTGGGCAGCATCGGTTTCTGGCGCGAGTTCTTCATCATCTCCGGGCTCATCACCATCGGGCTGACCCTGCGCTACCGCGCGCGCTGGAAGCAGGAGTTGCTGCAGGCGCGCGTGACGGAAGCCCAGCTCAAGCTGCTGCAGGGGCAGATCGAGCCGCACTTCCTGTTCAACACCCTGGCCAATGTGCAGAGCCTCATTGACTTCGACCCCGAACGCGCCAAGGTCATGCTGGAGCGCTTCACCGATTACCTGCGGGCCAGCCTCGGCCAGTTGCGGGGTGACACCACGACGCTGGCCCAGGAGTTCGCGATGCTGGAGGCCTACCTCGCGCTGATGCAGTTGCGCATGGGTGAGCGGCTGCGGGTCACGCTGGCGCTGCCGCCGGAACTGCGAGACATCGAACTCCCGCCGCTGCTGGCCCAGCCGCTGGTCGAGAACGCCATCCACCACGGGCTTGAACCCAAGATCGAAGGCGGCCATATGCGGGTGTCGGCGCGGCAGCTTGATGGCCAGCTGGTCATCGAGGTGGCCGACGATGGCCAGGGGCTGGAGGGCCCACGCCGCCGCGGCGGCAACGGCGTGGCGCTCGACAACATCCGCGCCCGCCTGACGGCCCGCTACGGCACCTCGGCCCGCCTCGAGCTGCGGCCCCGCGAAGGCGGTGGCACGCTGGCCCTGATCCAATTTCCCCTGCCCACGACAACATCATGACCACTGCCCTCATCGCCGACGACGAGCCGCATCTCGTCCAGTACCTCAAGGCCCAGCTCGCCCAGGCCTGGCCCGAACTGCAGGTGATCCGCACCGCCGCCAATGGCGTCGAGGCCGCGCAGGCCATTGCCGAGCTGGAGCCTGACCTGGCCTTCCTGGACATCCAGATGCCGGGCCTGACCGGCCTGGAGGTGGCCCAGGGCATCGAAGGCAGCACGCGCGTCGTGTTCGTGACGGCCTACGACCAATACGCCATCGAGGCCTTCGAGGCCCGCGCGGTCGACTACCTGCTCAAGCCCTTGAAGACCGAGCGTCTGGCTGCTTGTGTGGCGCGGCTGCGGCAAGCCGCACCGGCGGCGCCCGAGAGCGAGGGTGCGCTGGCCGAGACCCTGCGGCGGCTGTTGCCCGCTGCGGCGGGCAACCCGGCGCGGCTGCGCTTCATCCGCGCGGCGCAGGGCGAGTTGATGCACCAGATCCCGGTCGGCGATGTGCTGTTCTTCCATGCCGACGACAAGTACACGGTCGTGCAGACGGCCACGGCCGAACACCTGATCCGCACGCCCATCTTCGAGCTCTCCAGCCAGCTCGACCCGGAGGTGTTCTGGCAGGTGCACCGCTCCACCATCATCAATCTCGACCACCTGGCCGGGACACGCCGTGACGAGCAGAGCCGCCTGTTCGTGCGGGTGCGCGGGCACGGCCGGGAGCTGCCGGTGAGCCGGGCTTACGTGCACCTGTTCAAGGCCATGTAAATCGCTGCTGCGGCGGTAGAGTCAGGGCATGCCGCTGGCCCGCCGCACCCTACTGATTGCCCCGCTGGCCACGCTGTCGCCGGCCTGGGCCACGACGGAGCTGCAGTGGGTGGCGGGTGATCTGCCACCCTTCGCGTGGGACGCACCCGGCGGCGGGCGGGGCTTCGCGCACGACCTCGCCTTGGCCATGGCCGAGCGTCTGGGTCGCCCGGCCCGCGTCGTCTACGTGCCCTGGGCGCGCGCCGTGCGCATGGCCCAGCAGGGGCCCAACTATGGGGTGTTCCCGCTGGCCCGCACGCCGGACCGGGAAGCCGGCTTCCAGTGGCTGGTGCCGCTGATGACGGTGCGCTACGGCCTGTACACGCTGGCGACCGAGTCGCGCCTGAGCCTGCCGGAATTGCGAGCCCTGCGGGTGGGCGTGCTGCGCGGGTCGCCCATCATCGCCAACCTGCGCAGCGATGGGTTCACGCAGATCGTGGAGGCCAAGGATTACCGTGACCTGCTGCGCCTGCTGCGCAATCGCACGCTGGACGTGGTCTATGCCGGCACGCCGATGCTGGAGTCCGCCATGGACCAATACGAGCAGCCGCGCCTGCTGTTTGCGCTGCAGGCCACGCTCGGCGAGGCGACGCTCTACATGGCGGCGTCCTTGTCACTCGAGGCCAGCGAGGCGCAGCGCTGGGTGTCAGCGTACCGGCAGCTGGAGAAGGAGGGCGTCGTCAGCCGGCTTCGTCTGCGCTACATCCGATGAGGGGAAGGGCGGCACGAGGGGCGTGTCCGAAAACTGCCAGAACCGGGCGCCGCAGCCTCCTAGACTGGCACCATGTTCACCGACCTCCTGCCCCCCGATGCTGCCTACGCCGCCCTGCAGGCGCATGACGCGCGCTTCGATGGCCGGCTCTACGTCGGGGTCACCTCCACCGGCATCTACTGCCGCCCGGTCTGCCGTGTGCGGCTGCCGCGCCGGGAGAACTGCCGGTTCTTCCCGACCGCCGCCCAGGCTGAGGCTGCAGCCTTCCGGCCCTGCATGAAGTGCCGCCCCGAACTGGCCCCGCGCGCGCTGCCCTGGACGACGGCGGATGCCTCCCGCACCCTGGCCCAGCAGGCCGCCGCGTGGTTGGACGACTGCGACGACGCCGATGCCAGCGTCGAGGACCTGGCCCGTCACCTCGGCATCACGAGCCGCCACCTGCGACGCATCTTTCAGGCTGAGCATGGGGTGTCGCCGCTGCAGTACCTCCAGACCCGTCGCCTGCTGCTGGCCAAGGCCTTGCTGACGGACAGTCAACTGCCGGTACAGGAGGTCGCCTATGCGGCCGGGTTCGCCAGCCTGCGGCGCTTCAATGCGGCCTTCCTGGAGCACTACCGCCTGCAGCCCACGGCCTTGCGGCGGGTTGGTCGGGACCCGGGCGCCGCGGCGCCCGCCTCGCGACTGCGCCTGAGCTATCGCATGCCCTACGACGTTGACGGCGTGCTGGCCTTCCTGGCGCCGCGCGCCGTGGCCGGCGTGGAGGTGGTGGCTGCGGGAGCCGTCACCCGCACCGTCGCCGTCAACCATGGCGGCACCCGTCACGCGGGCTGGTTGCGGGCGGACTTCGATCGGCCCGGCGAAGTCGGACTCAGCCTGTCGCCTGACCTGTGGCCCGCGGTGGGATCCTTGCTGCCGCTGCTGCGGCGGTGGCTCGATGTCGATGCCGACCCCGAAGCCATTGCGACCGCCCTGGGTGAAGGCGGCGTGCCCGGCCAGCGCTTGCCGGGCTGCCTGGACCGCTTCGAGCTGGCCGTGCGGGCCGTGCTCGGCCAGCAGGTCACGGTGGCCGCGGCCAGGACCTTGGCGGGCCGCTTCGTCGAGCGCTTCGGCACCCGGCTGGCGGACGCGCCGCCCGGCTGTGACCGCCTCTTTCCGCCGCCGGAGCGCATCGCGACGGCCACGCGCGACGAGATCGCGTCGCTCGGCATCATCGGCCGCCGCGCCGAAAGCCTGATTGCACTCGCGCAGGCCTGGCCGACGCTGGCCTTTGCTCGCCGCGAAGGGCCGCCGGACGCCGCAGCGGCCGAGCTGGCGCAGATCCCGGGCATCGGCCCCTGGACCGCCAGCTACATGCTGATGCGCGGCTGGCCCTGGCCGGATGCCTTCCCGCCGGGCGACGTGGTCCTGCGCAAGGCCCTCAGCGGTGACGGCCCTCTCCTGTCGCCCAAGGCCTACCTGGCCGCCGCCGAGCGCTACCGCCCCTTTCGCAGCTATGCCGTGCTGCACCTCTGGAGACATGCATGACCCGCCACCACCACATCCTGCAACGGCGCATCGACACACCGCTCGGGCCGCTGACCGCCGCCCGCAGTGCCGCCGGCCTGTCGGGCCTGTGGTTCGACGACCAGAAGCACCATCCCGGGCCTCTGGCGGTGCCCGTGGATGACGGCCACGACCCGGTGCTGAATGCGACCGCCGCGGCGTTGACGGCCTACTTTGCGGGGCAACCCTTCGACTTGCCTGCACTGGACCCGGCCGGCACCGAGTTCCAGCGCCAGGTGTGGCTGGCCTTGTTGACCATCCCGGCGGGCGATCCGGCGAGCTACGGCGAGCTGGCCCAGCGCCTGGGCCGTGCCAGTGCCGCACGTGCCCTGGGCGCAGCCGTCGGCCGCAACCCGATCTCGGTGCTGGTGCCTTGCCATCGCGTCGTCGGGGCCGACGGCTCGCTGACCGGCTACGCGGGCGGCCTCGCCCGCAAGCAGGCGCTGCTGACCCTGGAGGGGCAGGGCGCATGAGGGCTTTCGACATCGCCGAGCTGGTGCTGCTGGCGGCGCTCTGGGGCGCGTCCTTCCTGTTCATGCGGCTGGGGGCGCAGGAGTTCGGGCCGATCGCGCTCGCGGCGGTCCGCGTGGGGCTGGCCAGCGCCATGCTGGTGCCGCTGCTGGCCGCCCGAGGCCAGTTGGTGGAGCTGCGCCAGCATTGGCGCGGCCTGCTGGTGGTGGGCGCGCTGAACAGCGCGGTTCCGTTTGCGCTGTTCTCGTTCGCGGCGCTGTCCATCACGGCGGGGCTGTCCAGCATCGTCAACGCCACGACGCCGCTGTGGACGGCCATCGTGGCGTTTGTCTGGCTGCGCCAAGGGCTGACGCGCTGGCGCGCGCTCGGCCTCGTCATCGGCTTTGCGGGCGTGGCCTTCCTGGCCTGGGACAAGGCCAGCTTCAAGCCCGGTGCCGACCACACCGGCTTCTGGGCCGTACTGGCCTGCGCGGCCGCCACCTTGTGCTACGGCATCGCCGCCAATGCGACCAAGCGCTATCTGGCGGGCGTGTCGCCGCTGGCCGTGGCCACCGGCAGCCAGCTCTCCGCGGCAGTGATGCTCGCGGGGCCGGCGGGTGCGCTGTGGCCGCCCGACCTGCCCGGCGCGACCGCCTGGCTGGCGGCGCTGGCGCTCGCGGGGCTGTGCACGGCCCTGGCCTACATCCTGTACTTCCGCCTGATGAGCCGGGTCGGGCCGACGAACGCGGTGTCGGTGACCTTCCTGATCCCGCTGTTCGCGATGCTGTGGGGTGCGCTGTTCCTGCGCGAGGCCGTCACCGCGCAGATGGTGCTGGGCGGGGGCATCGTGCTGGTCGGGATAGCGCTCGCATTGGGGGTGGTGGGGCCCAAGGCGCGTTGATTTCGTGTGCGCGCTCCCAGGTACGGGACCGCCGGGGTGGGCAAGGCAGCGGAAGGGTGGTAGCGTGCGCCCGCACAATCATTGGTAGCGCTATCCTTCAATGAGGTGCGCACCTTGCGGAGACACCATGCCCCTCGATCTTGCCTTGCGTCGCCGTCTCGGCGCCCTGACCCTGCTGGCCGCGCCGCTGCTGGGCGGCCCCAGCTTCGCCCAACCCTCCGGCGGGCCGTATGGGCCGGTGCCGCAGCGCTATGAAGTGCCCCGCGCGGCCCATGTGTACTACGTGGCCCCGGATGGTCGGGCGGATGCGCCCGGCACCTCGCTGGCGCAGCCCACGACCATCGAATCCGCCGTCAGCCGTGTCGTGACGGGCGACGCCATCGTGCTGCGCGGTGGCACCTACCGCACCGGCGGGCTGCAGCTGAACCAGGGCGTGACCATCCAGCCTTATCTGTCGGAGGTGCCGGTCTTCAAGGGCACGCGCGTGGCCACCGAATGGCAGGCGTTGGGTCACAACGTCTGGCGCACGCGCTGGGCCACCTTGTTCCCGGCCCAGCCCCTGGGCTGGTGGCACCGCGATCGCGAAGGCATGCTGACGCCGCTGCATCGCTTCAACAACGACATGGTCTTCGTCGACGGCCAACCGCTGCAGTCCGCCGGATGGGCGGGCGAACTGGGCGAGAAGGGCTTCTACATCGACTACGCCCGCGGCGAGGTCTACATCGGCATCAATCCGGCCGGCCGCACCTTCGAGATCACCGCGCACGACATCGCGCTGCACCGGCCCTCGCGCCCGGTGCACGGCAAACCCTCCGACCGCCGCGGGCCGACGCTGCGTGGCATCACCTTCACGCAATATGCCTACCGCGCCATCGACATCGAGGGCAAGAAGCCATCCACGCCGGTGTCAGAAGAACCCACCGACGATCCCGTCGGCCCGACGCCGGAGAGCGACTACGGCAAGGAAGTCGTGGGCACCCTGCTGGAGAACGTCACCATCAGCCATTGCTCGCGCGTGGCCGGCTACTTTCGCGGCGACCGGCTCGTCATCCGCAACTCGCTGATCTCCGACACCGGTACCGAGGGCATCTATGTGATCGGCTCGTCCGACGTGCTGCTGGAGCGCAACCTGATCCGCCGCAACAACGTGGCGCGGCTCACTGGCTACTACCCGGCGGCGGTGAAGATCTTCAACCAGTCCCACCGCGTGACGGTGCGCGACAACCTCGTCATCGATCAACCCCATTCCAACGGCGTCTGGTGGGACGTGGGCAACCGGGACGGCGTGTTCGTCAACAACCACGTGGAAGGCGCGCAGGCCGGCCTGTTCTTCGAGATCTCCAAGGGTGTGACCGTGGCGGGCAATGTCTTCCTGAACAACCAGCAGGGCGTCCGCATCCTGAACAGCTCGGGCGCCAGGATCCATCACAACACCTTCGTCGATTCGCCGGTGCTGATCGACCGCAACGAGCGCAGCGCGCAGGGCGACCATTTCGGATGGCACCCGCAGACCGGGCCGGACGTGAACGAACGTACGGGCCACGTCTTCGAAGCCAACCTGATGGTCGCGAGTGCGGCCGTGACGGGGGCACTGCTGCGTGTGGAGCAGGCGCCCATCACCTGCGGCAAGGTCACCGCGCCGATGCTGAGTCGCGTGGATGGCAACGTCTACCTGCGCGCTGGCGCTGGGCAGCCGCTGGTGAGTTGGGCGCCCGTGGCCGACAAGGCCTGCCAGGCGCAGTTTGCGACGCTCGATGAGTTCCGCCAGTCGGTGCCCGGCGTCGAGGCCCAGGGGCGAGCGCTGCCCATGCCGGATGGCGCGGTGTTCCGCAGCCCGGAGCTGCGCCGTTTCGAGCTCACCTGGGTACCCGAAGGCGTGCGGCCGCTGCCGGTGAACTTGCCCCTGCGGCAACTGCTGGGCTGGACGGCAGCAGCGCATCTGCCCGGCGCGTACTGAGTCGCCCGCGGCGCTGGCTTCAGCGGGTCAACCAGCGCCGCAGCGAGAAGCTCACCCCGTCCACCACAGCCACCAGCACCAGCATGGCCGCGAGCACGGTGGCGGTCTTGTCCATCTGGAACAGGCCCATGTGATACATCAGCAGTTGGCCGAGGCCACCCGCACCGACCACGCCGAGCACGGCGGCGGCGCGGATGTTGTTTTCCCAGCGGTAGAGCGTGTAGCTCATCAGCTGCGGCAGCACTTGCGGCAGCGTGGCGTACAAGAACACGCGCAACGTGCCCGCGCCCTGGATGCGCAGCGCGGCCGCGGGGCCGGGCGGCGCGTTCTCGATGGCTTCGGCGAACAGCCGCCCCAGCACGCCGCTGGTGTGGATGGCCAGGGCCAGCGTCCCGGCAAACGGGCCCAGGCCCGCGCTGATGAGCAGCATCGACGCCCACACCAATTCAGGCACCGAGCGCAGCGCGTTCAAGAGCAGCCTCACGCCGCCTCGCGCCGCACCCAGCAGGCGGCTGGCCGGCAGCGCCATGGCCACACCGGCCAGCGCGGCCAGCACGGTGCCCAGGGCTGACATGGCCAGCGTCTCCCAGGCGCCTTGCGCCACCTTGGCGACGAAGCCGGGGCTGGTGTCCGGTGGCACGAACTCGCCCAGAAACTTGCGCATGCTGGCCAGCGCCTCGCCCGACAGGAAGCTGCCCAGCTTCAGGTCCAGCGAAGCGAAGCTGGCCACGACCAGCGCCAACACGGCAAGCACCAGCCAGGCGGCGCGGCTGCGGGCGTCGAACAGGGGCGGCGGCAGGCGGTAGCGGAGATTGGCCGCCTTCTGGCGTGAGGAAGTCATCCGAGCGCCTTTCTCAAGGCGGCGCTGAGCTGGTCTGCCAGCGCCACGAGGGCGATGAACACCAGCAGCATGGTCATGACCTCGCCGCCAGCGAACATCTTCATCGAGCTGTCCATCTGCTGCCCCAGGCCGCCGGCACCCACAAAGCCGAGCACCACCGAGCTGCGGATGGCGCATTCCCAGCGGTAGACGGTGTAGCTGGTCAGCTCGGCCGCGTTCTGCGGCAGCAGGCCGTAGGCGAAGGCCTGCAGGCGGCCAGCGCCGTTGCGCAGCAGGGTCTGGGTGACCTGGGCGTCGCCGCTCTCCAGGATCTCGGCGTAGACCTTGCCGAGCATGCCGCCGTAGGTGAGGGCAATCGCCAGCACGCCCGCTGCGGGCCCGAGGCCCACGACGCGCACGAACACCAGCGCCCACACCAGCTCCGGCATCGAGCGCAGCAGGATGAGCAGCAGCCGCACGGCCTGGCGCACGGCCCAGGGCAGGGCGGCCATGCGGCCCGTCAGGGCCGAGATGGACAGGGTGCGCGTGGCCAGCAGCGTCAGCGGCACGGCGATCAGCAGGCCGAGCGTGATCCCGGCCGTGGCGATAGCGACTGTGCGCCAGGTCTCGCGGGCCAGCATGAGCAGAAAGTCACTGCCATGAGCCGGCGGCAGAAAGCTGGCCAGGAATCGGCCCGCCACGCGCAATGAATCGGGCTCCAGCAACAGCCACGGCCTGAACTCAGTGGCCTGCAACAACGGCCACAGGACCACCAGCCCCGCGATCATCATGCCCACGCGACCCAGCCAGGCGGGGTCGCGCTGCGCCGGATTCAACGGCATTGCATCACCACCGGCGGCGCGGGCATGGGCGGTTCGTCAGCGGGCGGCGCGCCGTGCAGTTCATGCTCGTGAGAGGCATACAGCTGCGCCAGACGCTCGGGCGTGACCTGCGCAGCCGGCAGGTCGAACACCAGCCGGCCTTCGCGCAGGCCCAGGATGCGCGGGAAGTGGGCCAGCGCCACGTCCACCTGGTGCAGGGTCGCGACGAGCGACACACCGCGCTGGCCGGCTTCACGCACCAGGGCCGACACGGCTTGCTGAGCGCGCGCCGGGTCCAGCGCCGACAGCGGCTCGTCCACCAGCCACAGCTGGGCGGGCGACACCAGCGCCCGGGCCAGGCCCACCCGTTGGCGTTCACCGCCAGACAGCCGGTCCACGCGCTCGAAGAGCTTCTCGCCGAGGTCGAACACTTCGAGCGCGGCATCGGCGGCCGGGATGTCGACGGGGTAGAAGAGGGAACGCAGAGCCGTCCAAAGAGACCAGGTCGGCAGGCGGCCGGCGAGCACCGCGGTCACGACGCGCTGGCGGGGCGGCAGCGGTGGCACCTGCGGCACCAGGATGAGGCGGCCACGCAATTGCTGGAGCGCACGTCGCGGCAGGCGCCAGGGTGAGGTGTTGTCGAGCTGCAGGTCGCCGGCAGCGGGTGGGCGCGCACACGCCAGCACTTCCAGCAGGGTCGTCTTGCCGGCGCCCGAGGGGCCGATGACGGCCAGTTGCTCGCCCGCAGCGATGTCCAGCGTCAGGGCGGCCAGCGCGTCACGGCTGCCGCGGCGCGCGGTGGCATGGCGGGCCGAGAGGTTTTTCAGGCTGATCTTCACGGGCTGCACTCTATCGGTAGAGTGGCGCCATGAACGCACCTGCCTCCACAAACCCGAGCGCCGAACCCCGCCTGACCTCCCTGTCCCACGGCGGCGGCTGCGGCTGCAAGATCGCCCCGGGCGTGCTGTCCGAGATTCTGAGAGGCACCACGGCCCTGCCCATGCCCAAGGAACTGCTGGTCGGCATCGAGACGTCGGACGATGCCCCCGTCTACCAGCTCAACGATGAGCAGGCCCTGATCGCGACGACCGACTTCTTCATGCCCATCGTCGACGACCCCTTCGACTTCGGGCGCATCGCCGCCACCAACGCCATCAGCGACGTCTATGCCATGGGCGGCCGCCCGATCATGGCCCTGGCGCTGGTGGGCATGCCGATCAACGTGCTGTCCACGCACACCATCGGCCGTGTGCTGGAGGGTGGGGCGGCGGTGTGCCGCGCGGCGGGTATTCCGGTGGCGGGTGGCCACACCATCGATTCGGTGGAAGCCATCTATGGCCTGGTCGCCCTGGGTCTGGTGCACCCGAAGCGGGTCAAGCGCAATGCCGACGCCAGGCCGGGTGACGTGCTCGTGCTGGGCAAGCCGCTCGGTGTGGGCGTGATGAGCGCGGCGCTGAAGAAGGGCGAACTCGGAGAAGACGGGTACGCCCGCATGATCGACACCACCACGCGGCTCAACACGCCGGGGCCGGACCTGGCCGCCATCGACGGCGTGCATGCGTTGACCGACGTGACAGGCTTCGGCCTGGCCGGCCACGGGCTGGAACTGGCGCGCGGCTCGGGCTGCACGGTCGAGATCGACTGGCGCAGCGTGCCGCTGCTGCCCGGGGTGCGGGAGCTGGCCCAGCGCGGTTTCGTGACGGGCGCCTCGGGCCGCAACTGGGCGGGCTATGGGCAGGACGTGGGTCTGCCGGCCGACTTCGCTGCGGAAGACCGCGCGCTGCTGACCGACCCGCAAACCAGCGGCGGCCTGCTCGTGTCATGCACGCCGGCGGCGGTGGACGCGGTGATGGCGACCTTCGCCCGGCATGGCTTCACCGGCGCAGGTGTGGTGGGCCATGTGCTGCCGCGCGGTGCGCACGCGCTCAGCGTGCAGGGCTGAGCGCATGCGCGGGCGGCGGCCCGGGCTCACTTGCCCGGCGTGGACGCCGTGCCGTCGAGCCGGATCACGCGGTGGGCCCGGTTCTGGCTGTCTTCCAGCGATTCGCTGACAAGGCGGTTGTGCTGTTCCCAGTCCTCGTTGCTGCGGATGATGCTGGGCTTGATCAGCACCACGAGTTCGCGCTTGCGGCCGCTGTTGGCGCGGTTGCCGAACAGCATGGAGGTGATGGGGTTGCCGTCGGCGCCGGGCAGGCCCGAGCCGCGGCGTGAGGCCTCCATCTGCATCAGCCCGCCGATGGCCACGATCTGACCATCGGGGATGCGCACCACGGTGTCGCTCTCATTGACGCTCGAACTCGCCAACGGCAAGCGGAAGTTGCCGATCGACCCCAGGTCCACCTGCTTGATCTTCTCGGTCACCGCCGACACCGAGGGATGGATGTGCAGCGTGATCATGTCGTTGTCGATCTGCGGCGTCACATCCAGCGCCACGCCACTGAAAAATGGGGTCAGTGTCAGCGTCGGGATTTGATTGGTGGTGCCGGTGGTGCCCGTGCTGCTGGTGGCGTTGGAGGTGTTGCTGCCGCTGATGCCGGTGATGAAGTAGTCGTCCGTGCCGACCTTGAGCACGGCCTTCTGGTTGTTCAGCGTGGCGATGCGCGGGCTGGACAGGATCTGCGTATCGCCGTGGCTCTCGATGAAGCTCAGCAGCGCCTGGAAGCCGCCTCGCGACAACGCCAGGCCGAAGGCGCCGCCGCCAGCCGAGGGCAGAGGAATGAGGTCAGACCAACCCGGCGTCTGGGTGCCGGTGGACAGCACCGGCAGGTTGCGCGTGTTGCTGACCAGCGGATTGATGATGGTGCTGACCCCGCTCGGGATCGACGGGTTCACGCTGGTCTGGCCAATGGTGCCGCGGTCGCCCACCCGAGACCAGTCGATGCCGCTCTGGTAGCCCTCGCGCAGCTCGACCTCGACGATCTTGGCCTCCAGCATGACCTGGCGCTCGACCGCCACGCGGGTGGCCTTGAGCCAGGCGTCGACATGGCGCAGCTCTTCGGGCATGGCCCGCACGGCGACGGTGCCGGTCTGCGGGCTGGCAATGACCGCCCGGCCCTCGCCGCTGCCGACCAGGGCGCGCAGGGCCGCCGTCGTCTCGCCCCAGAAGTCGCCGGCCACCTTGGTGCTGAGCTGGCTGCTTTCCTGCTGCTGCACGCTCGGCGCGCTGCTGCCGCCGGTGGTGTTGCCGCCCGAGGCATTGCCGTTGTTGCTGCTGGCTGGCGCCGCGCCGGAACTCACCCGCACTTCGCTGCGGCCGCTGCGCTGCAGGGCCAGCGCGTTGAGCGTGAAGACGCGCGTCTGCAGGGTTGGCGGAAAGACGGTGATGCGACGGCCGTCGATGGCGTAGTCGAAGCCGTAGACCTCGCGGATGGCGTCCAGCGACTCGCGCAGCGTGACGCCCTTGAGCGTGACCGACAGCTGCCCCGTGACAGCCGGATGCACCAGCATGCTGTAGCGCGTGTCGCTGACCAGGGACAGGAAGACATCCCGCGCCGGCGCGCCATTGACGATCAGGTCAAAGCGCGGCTCCGGGGGCAGTGCGGGTGCCGCCGGGGCAGGTGCCGGGACGGCCTGGGCCACGGCGGGAGCAGGCGCAGAAGCCGCCGTACCGGCAGCCGGCACCTGGCGTTGGGCCTGCAGTTCCTCCCGCAGGGCCTGACTGGGCTGGGCGATGCGCAGCGGCTTGTCGGCGCAGGCCGTCAGCAAGACGGCGGCGCTGATCAGCAGCAGGCGAGGGGTGGGGGCCTTCATGGCTTCTCCTTGGATTTTCGGGCGCCGGCCGCGGCGGACGCCGCGGGCGCGGGCGGTCGTTTCTCGACGCCGCTGTAAAGGGATTCGCGCCGGACCTGCCCGGCTTCGCGCAGCCACACGGCCTGCTCGGTGATGCGCACGATGCGGGCGCCATCGAGCGACTCGCCCACGCCATAGCGGCGGCCGCGTTGCACGACATAGGCCCGCCCGTCGGCGAAGACGACCTGCCGGATGGTGTTGTCCACGGGTTCGACGCCCGAGGCGGCCGAGGCAGCCCGCTCGGCTGCGATCGCGGCTTTCAGGGACGACGGCCAGGCGGTGGGGTCGCGGGCGCTGTCGTCGGCCGCGGTGGCCATGGCCATCGGCCACAGCAGCACCAGCGTGCTGCCGTAGGCCCGCAGGCGCGAGGGCTTGCGCATCATGGTTGCACCTTCAGCATGAAGACCTGGACCTGCAGCCGCGGCGGTGCGGCGTCATCACCCGCGCTGAGCCGCATCTCGCCCCAGCGCAGGCCAGGCAGCTCGCGCTCCAGGGCCTGCACATAGCGCTGCAGGTCGTGATAGCCGCCCTGCACCTGCAGCTCCACGCCCTGCCAGCTCATGCCAGCGAAGACCGGAGCCGGCGGCGCCGACGCGGACGGCGCCACGGGCAAGGCCACCGGGGCGTCGTCCAGCAGCTTCAGTCGCTCCAGCACGAGGCCGGGCTGGCGAGCCAGCAGGCGCTGCAGCACGGGGGACAGGCCCTCGGCCTCGCTGACCGAGCCGGCCTTGCGCAGCGCATCGTCCAGCCGGGCGCGCTCGGCGCGGGCCGCGTCCAGCTGCGTCTTGAGCCCGTCGGCCGGCTCACCGGTGTTGCGGCTGGCGGCCACGAACTGCTCTCGCAGTTGCGTCAACTCTTCGGCCTGCTGGGCCTGGGCCTGGCTGCGGGCCTGGCTGCGGGCGGACAGGGGCGTCATCACCAGGCTGTCCAGCAGCGCCACCATGACGACCAGGATGCAGCCGAACAGAATGGCCCGCTCGCGCAGGCTCAAGGCGTCGATGCGGCGGGACTGGCGCTCCCAGGTCGCCAGCAGCGGTGCGAGCTGGCGGCGCAGGGCGGCGGCGTCGATCGGGGTGCGGGCCTTCATCGGGTGACTCCAGAAGCAGCGCCGGCTGGAGCGCTGACCACGCGATAGCCCCAGACCGGCAGGCGGCTCTGGGACAGGGCACCGCCACGGTCCAGCACGGCGCCCGAGGTGGCCTCGCTGCCGGGTGCGCCCAGGCGCTCGACCCGCAGCGCCGCGAGTTCCTGCCCGGCCATCAGCGGATGGGCTGAGAGCTGACCGAGCCAGGGGCGCAGCACGGCGGTGTCGAGCGTGCCGCCGGCCAGTTCCAGACGGCCCGGGCTGTATCGCAGCTCGCTCAGCCAGGCGGCTTCCGGCAGGCTGCGCGCCACGGCCGCCAGCAGGTCGGAGTGGTGCTGAACCGCGCGGCGGCCATCCTCGCTGCCCAGCGTGGCCAGCAGGGCCTTGCGCTGGACGTTGCCTGCCTCCAGCGCCTGCAACTGCTGCTGCTGGGTGTTGGCGTCCAGCGGTGCAGGCAGGCCCGCGCGTGCCACCAGCAGCTGCTCGCGCTCGGCCGTGTTGCGCGCGAGCAGGGCCTGGTGGTCGCGCTCGGCCTGGCGGTCTCGGTGCTGCAGCCACAGCGTGGCCAAGGCCGCCGCCGCCGCCAGCAGCCCCGTCGCCTGCAGGAGGGCCAGGGCCGAGAAGTAGCGCTTGGGCGCCAGCAGGATGGGCGTGAGCAGGTTGATTTGCTGGGCCATCAGAGCTGCCTGCCTTCCGTGCGAAGTGCCGCGCCCAACAGCGGCAGGCAGGCTTGCAAGGCCTGAGCCCGGTCACCTTCGGGCGGTGGCGGCTCCGGTGCGAACGCCGCGAACGGGTCCAGTGCCACCGTGCGCTGCCCCAGCTCGCGCTGGATGAGCGCGGCCACCTCGGGGCCATGTTCCGCAGAGACCACGTAAAGCCTGGCCAGCGGCAGCTCAGGCCAGCTGCGCTCCCACACGTCGATGGAGCGCTGCAGCTCGACCACCAGCGGCGACTCCTGGGCCCCGGCCACGTCGAACGACCCGCCCGGCTGGTACTCGAAGCCCAGGGGCAGGTCTTGCGGGCTGGTCTCGGTCTGCTCACCGCGGGCCCGGGCGAGCAGGCCGGGGTCGGCCTCGATACGGCGGGTGTAGTAGAGCTCGTCTGCGCTGCAGACCACGAGCAGCGACTGGGTCGCATCGATGTGAATGGCGGCGAAGGCGCGGCTGGCGAGGTCGTCCTGGCGGGCCTGGCGGGCCAGCAGGTTGCGCAGCGCGGTTTCCCACACATCCACCACGCTGATCTCGGCATGAATGCCGGCCGCGCCCTCGGTGAGTGCCTGGATGGCGCGGTTGCGTGCCGCGACCACAAAGAGCTGGCGCTGTGCACGCTCGACATCGCCGCCCACATGCATCACATCGAGCGTGAGCTCGGTCATGTCGGCGTCCACGAGCTCCTTGACCTGCCAGCGCGCGGCGGCCTTCAGTTCGTCTTGCGGTACCTGCGGCGTGTCGACCTTCAGGATCTGGTAGTCGTTCGGCTCCAGCAAGGCAATGGCTTCGCCGGCAGCCACCGGCCGGGCGTCGGGCAGCAGGCCCCAGCGGAGCAGGCGAGGCGGCTGCTGATCGGTGGGTTCACCGTCGGTCAGCACAAAGGCATGGCCACTGCCCATGCGGCGCAGCAGCAGCCGGTGGGCGCTGCGGCGGGGTGTCCAGGGCCAGCGCATCAATAGTTTTCCTTCTGATAGATCACGCCGTTGTCGCCGCGGTACAGGCCCCAGGTCGCGCGGGCGCTCGGGTCCTTGAAGGCCGTGCCGCCGCACCAGGTGCCACGCAGGCCCAGCAACCGGGCGCCCGCGGTGGCGGCCTTGGCGGGGATCCAGCTTACCGGCGGGTCCTACAGGCAGGAGGCGTCGGTGGCGGTGCTGTCGAGCGCGATCGCGACGTCCAGCGTGCCCACATGGCCATTGGCCGGCGCTGCGAGCGTGATGCGGCCGACGCCCGCGCTGACGGTGGCCGGGCTGTTGCTCATGACGGCATCGCCGGCCACGAGCGACTTGCGCAGGTTGCCAAAGCTGAGGTGGGCAGCGGAGACGCTGGTGCAGGAGTCCAAGGTGTTGGTGTTGTAGGCGCTGCCGGTCCAGTACTGCGCCGCGAGCGCGAGCTGCACGGGTCGGTTGGCGGCGGACATGCCATTCTGTAGGCGAAGCCGGCCGTAGCGCAGAGGGATTGTGCCGACCTTGGCCACGTCCACGCCGTTGGCGGGCGTGTCAGTGTCGAGGTCGAGCGTGGTCATCGTGACGCCGTCGGCATCGACCGGGGCGATGCCGAACTGCGCGGTGTCAAACGGCCCGTCGGGCGTCGGCGTGCGCAGGGCCTTGGCCGTCAGCGTGACGTTCGCCGCCTGGCCCGCCACCCAGCTGCCGCTGCTGGCGCTGGTGGAGAGGCGGCTGTTGCTGGTCTTGAAGGCGGTGCTGCCGCCGATGCCGGCGAGCCTGAAGTTGGCCGGCGCGCTGAGGTCGAGCCGGGCAAAGCTGCCGAAGTAGTTGGCCGTGGTCACGCCGACGGCGTTCCTGGCTTCGAGCGTGAAGCCGAGCTGGAAGTCTTCGTCGAGATAGGTGAACGTGGAGGCGACGCTGCAGCTGCGACCCCAGCGGTGGCTGACGGTCGGGCTGCTGAGGGCGAAGCCGGCTGGCACGAAGCGGCCGATGCGGGTCTGCGGGTTGCCGGCCGCATCAAAGACCACGGCGTCCAGGTTGAGGCCCGCCGTGCCCAGGTACCCGCCCACCACGGCGCTGGTGTTGAGCTTGAAGCTGCCGACCTCCGAGTACGTCACGGCGTTGGTGCTGCCGACGCCGCCGCTGAAGCTGCTGATCAGGTTGTTGCTCAGTGTGCCCATCACACCGGAGGGGCCGCTCGGGCTGGCCGGTGGCGTCTGGGAGTTGGCTTCGGTCGTGAGGGCCACCGGGGCTGCAAAGCCCGTGGCGATGCCGCCGGCCGAGACCTGGGCCAGCGTGGCGCCACTGTCGGGCAGGCCGTCGTCATTGCTGTCGGCGGCCGCACTCCAGCGATAGGCGGTGGCGGTGGCCGAGAAAGGCGCACCGGCCTTGCCGAAGACTGCATCGGACGCGGCGCTTCCGCCCGGATTGGCCACTGAGCCCATCGTGATGCTGTTGATGGCCAGCGTGAACGGGCGCACGGTCAGGTCCCCCAGGCTGCCACTGATGGTGCCTGCGGCGTAGCTGCCAGAGTCATCGTCCAGGTTCAGCGTGTACTTGCCGACGTTGGTGGTGGTCAGGTTGAGGCTGGCGACGCCGGCCGTGAACGCGAGGTTGAGGTTGTTGGCGGCGGGTCTCGCCGCGGGCAGGGTGACGCTGCCGGTGCTCGGATCCGTCCAGGGGCCGCCGTTGTCGGTGCGCCAGAGCTTCAGGTTGCGGTTGCCGGTGAAATCGGTGGCCACGCCGCAGCTGCCCGTGGTCGGGTCCCGCTTGATCAGCGACACCTGCAGGTCGTGCGGCCGGCCGGCCACGACGATGTTGGTGCCGGCGATTCGGTTGCTCAGGTCCTCGGCCCAGACGAAGGCGTTGTCGCGGTAGTTGATCGCGGCCGACGTGCTGCGGGTGGATGGCAGCGTGTTGTCGACGACGGTGGCGGTGACGTCTTGCGCCAGGCTTTGAGCGAGGCGCAACCTGACGATGCCCGCGTCACCTGCGGCGAAGGTGTAGCTGGCGGTTCCGGAGTTGGCCGCACCCGTCGTGAAGCTGCCCGAAGGCGCCGGCCCGCTGCCGAGCGACCAGGTGCCCTTGCCGTTGCTGGTGCTCAGGTTCACCGTGCCGGTATAGCTGGTCAGGGTGTTGCCCGCGGCATCCTTGGCGGTGATGGTGAGCGTCTGCGGGGTGCAGCTCGATGCGCTGCCCGTGCCGGTGATCGTGAAGCCGGCAATCGCCGCGACCGGGCAACTGCGCGATCGGCTCAGTTGGGCCGCGACCTCACTGCTGTTGAGCAGGCCGCTGTAGACCTGCAGCTCGTCGATGTTGCCGTTGAAGTGAAAGGCGCTGCTGGTGCCTTCCGACGAGCTGGCCG
The DNA here is from genome assembly GCA_021738245.1 of Methylotenera sp. GTDB lineage: Bacteria > Pseudomonadota > Gammaproteobacteria > Burkholderiales > Burkholderiaceae_C > Pelomonas. Next base: position 18,270 of record JAIPCJ010000020.1, read on the forward strand.
ATTCACCGCCGATGGCGGTCGCACCGGTGCCGGGGCCCCAGGTGCCCGTATAGGCCGAGCTGGCACTGGCGAGCAGCGTGCCGGCTGTGTTGTAGATGAGCGTTTGCACGCGCTTGTTGGTGATGTCGACCGCGGCTGCGACGTAGTACCAGGTGTTGGCGGCAATGACCGGCGCACTGTCCAGGCAGAAGGTGCCCGCGCCACAGTTGGCCGTGGTGGCGCCGCTGCCGTTGCTGCCGCCGATGGTCACGCTGCCGCTGGCGCTGATGTTGCGGTTGAAGAAGCGCAGCGCGGCGTTGCCCGGGTCACCCAGGCTCAGTGCCCAGCCGTCCTGGGTGTCGTCGCGCACGAAGATGCGTTGGCCGCTCTGCGTGGGCGTGGTGCTGCGGATCCAGGCCAGCACGGTGAAGCTGCTGTTGAGTGTGGGGAAGTTGGTGGGCAGCTGCACCAGGGTATGGGTGCCGTTGCTGGCGGGGGCCGTGCGGTTGAACACGCCGTAGCCGCAGCTGCCGGCGCTGGTGGTGCCGTAGGCGGGCGAGAGGCCGGCCGTGATGGCCACCGGCGTGCCGGCAGAGGCCGTGGCAGACCGCGCGTGGTAACCGTTGGCGCTGCTGTCCTTGACCTCGCCGTTGCTGCCGTTCCAGCTGGACTCATCCATGCGGTAGTCGGCGATCAACGCGGTGCCCCCCGCGCACAGCGACGGCATCGGATAGGTGGAGTTGTTGATCACGCAGCTGCTCGTGCAGCTGGTGCCGCAGCACACGCTGTTGACGTTGCTCTGGTAGCCCAGCGTGATGCTGGCCCCGGCGGTGGACTTCACGCAAGAGGAGGTGATGGCGCTCTGCGCGATGTCGATGGTGCCGGTGCTCGTGGTGAGCGTGCCGACCACGGTTGCGCCATAGCCCACCGTGACATTGCCGCTGCCGCCACTGACCGTGCCGCCCACCCGCGAACCCTGACCCAGGCTGATGGTGCCCGTGGTGACGAGGTTGCCATTGACCTTGGCCTGGTAGCCCAGGCTCACCGCGCCGGCCCCTGCGCTGACGCTGCCCGACACGGTGGCACTCTGGACCACCGTGATGCTGCCCGTGCCTGTAACGTTTCCCGCCACCGTGCCCGATTCGCTGATGCTGATGCTGCCGCTGCCCCCGGTCAGGTTGCCGCCGATGCTGCCGCTCTGGGCGGTGGAGATCGTGCCGGTGCCGCTGGTGGAGACGTTGCCGCTGACCTTCGTCTGGTAGGCCAGCGAGATATTGCCGCCGTTGGCAGCCAGGTTGCCGGTGATGATGACGTTGCCGCCGCCCGCGTCGTTCACGCTGGTGGCCGTGATGTTGGCCGTGAGTCGGGCCTGGTAGCCCAGCGTCAGCTGGCCGTTGACGACCAGGTTCAGGTCGCTGGCGGTGCCGGCCAGGTTGATCTGCGAGGTGTTGGTGCTGAAGTTGCCGTTGATCGTCAGCGTCGCCGGTTTGGGGGCGTTGACGACGATCACGTCGTTGTAGCCCAGGCTGAGGGCCGGGCAGGTGTAGGCCGGGCCGCTGCCGGTGCAGCCGGGCGGCAGCGCGCCGGGCAGGGTGTAGGTGGCGGCGTCGGCCAGGGGGGCGAGCAGCCCGCCGATGAGGCCGACGAGCGTGGCGAGCCAGCGCGTCATAGGCCGAGGCTCCGTGTGAGCTGGCGCTCGGTATAGGCCGGCTCGGTCGTGCTGCCGTTGGGGCAGCTGCCGTTGGACGTGATGTTGCAGGCCGTGGCCAGCAGTGTGTAGAAGGCCAGGTCCTCGTCGCCGTCGGTGACGGTGCCGCTGCCGGGCGTGCGGGTGCAGCTGACCGTCACCGTGAAATCGCTGAGCTGATCGGGCAGCACAAAGCTGCGCGTGGCAAAACAGGCGGGCTTGCCAGCGCTCCGAAGGATCTGCACACTGCCCCACTCCAGCCCGGCGAAGGCGGCCTGGTAGGCCTTGGCGGCGGCCAGTTCTCCGGCAGACCCCAGCTGCTGACGTTGGCTCAAGGCGGCGAGCGCGGTGCCGAGTGCGGCGAGCACCACCAGGATGAACAGCATGGACATCATCGTGAAACCGTGGCGACGCGCGTTCATGGCAGGTTGTCGACGTGGACCGTGTGATACAGGCTCACCGTCTCGCCTTGCGAGGTGAGCTGCAGCTGCAGCGTGATGAGGGCGTAGCGGCTGGTGATGGCGGGCTGGTCGTAGCTGAAGGTGCAGGCCGTCACGTGGCGGGCGAGCACCGCCGCGTTGCCGCCGCTCGGCGGGTCTTGCTGGGTGCTGAAAAAGCCGTAGCCGGTATGGCGGGTCAGGGTCTGGGCGGCGAGGTCGCAGCGGTAGGTGACCGGCGACTCGATGGCATAGACGCGGTAGGGCGGTGCCTGCAGCGCGTTGGGCAGCGCGGCGCCGGTGATGTTGACGCTGGTCACGTTGCCCGCGCCGTTGGTCGCGGTGCGCACATTGGCTTGCGTGTAGGCATCGGCGTCGGGCACGCCGGCGCCCAAGTTGTACCAGGCCAGCTTCTGATTGCCGGATTTCAGCGTCAGCGCCGGGCCGACGATGCTGAAGCTGGTGTCTGGCGTGCCGAAGGCCAGCCTGTCGCCCGACTCCACCGCATAGCGGGCCGCACTGCTCACGGGGATCAGCTCCAGGCTGCCACCCCGGATGCGGGCCGAATTGGGCAGCGCACCGGCCAGGTCGCGTGTGATGCGGCGCAGGGCGGTGTCGGCCTCATCGCCGAGCTGGGCTCGGGCGGCGGAGGCGAAGTAGGCGGTGGTGGCCGGCACGATGAAGATGGCCACCATCGCAATGACCACGCCCGTGATGGCAATCACCATCACGGCTTCGATCAGCGTGAAGCCCTGCTCAGTAAGGCGACTGCGGCGCATAGCGGGTTCGCCAGCCTTGCAGCGCCAGGGTGCTGCTGTCGGGGCCAGTCACGGTGATGGTGATCTTGAGTGCGTCGCCGCTGCCCGCGGTGACGGAGTCCAGCGTGCCCGCGACCACGGCCACGCTCGCCGAGTAGCCGGCGAGTCCGCTGACGGCGGTGTTGGTGAGGTCGCGGATGCCCGTCATCGAGAAGCCGTTGTAGTCGTTGACGTTGTCGAAGTAGCTCGGGCCGTAGCGGGTCTCGCCGGCTTCGGGGCCGACAGCTTCGGCGACGTTGCAGGCCGCGGCCGAAGTGGCATCGTCGAAGTTGGGGCTGTCGGGGTCGCACCAGGTGAAGGGCATGAGCTGCACCTCGCGCAGCAGCGACTCTGCGATGGCCAGTTCCTGGCGCCGGATGATCGGATCGGCGCTTGCGGCCGTGGCGGTGGCGAACACGCGCAGCATGGCCGCCAGCGCGATGCCAACCACCGCGATGAACAGCAGCAGTTCAATCAGCGTGAGGCCACGGGCGAGGCGAGCAGGGTGCATGCGCTTCATGCTAGGGCAGGGCGGCTGCGGGCCAAGACTCAAGGAAGGGGGTAGATCAGCCCGGTGTCTGCCGCGATACGGTAGGCCTGGATGTAGGTGCCGGAGCTCACGGTCACGGTCAGGTCGGCCGCCGTGCTGGTCGCCACGGCGCCGGAGTTGGCGTTGTTGAACGTGACGGTCCGGCTGCCGCTCTCGGCGATGCAGGGCGACTCGGTGGCGGGGCAGTCGAGCGTGCCGAGAGCCGCACCATTGCCATAGGCCCAGCTCACGCCCGTGCCGTTGATGGTGGCCACGATGGGGCGCCGTTGCTGGAGCGCCAGCCGCAGCATGGCGTGGTGGCGCGCCTGCAGTTCATCGCCAAACGAACGCAGCCGCCACAGCGTCGTGTCCACCACCTGAGGCAGGGCGAACACCGCCAGGGCGGCCGTGATCACGAGAACGAGGACGAGCTCGATCAGCGTGAAGCCACGCGAAGTGCGTGGCGGGGTCATCAGTTGATGCTGGTGGCCGTGAAGTTGGCCGTCAGGCCGTAACCCGTGTGGGCCAGCACGCAGTTGGTCTTGGTGGTGTCGACCGGGGTGATGGCGGCCGCCGTGATGGTGTAGCCCGTCGGCAGGCCTGTGCCGGCGGTGCCGTTGTAGCTCTGCATGGCCTTCTCGACGTCGCGGCAGTTGGCCACGGCGACGCCCTTGGTGGTGTTGGCCTTTCGGCTGGCGTAGTTGATGGCCGACGCCGAGCTCAGCGCGCCCGCCACGCTGTTGATGGCCGCCTGCTTGGCATCCGCGTCGACGCTGACGAACTTGGGCAGCGCGACGGCGGCGAGCACGCCGAGGATGACGATGACCATCACCAGTTCGATGAGGGTGAAGCCAGCTTGTTTGGACTTGTTCATGGGGCCTTCCTGCGCTCGCGGCGCCTATTTCTGTGTAGACCTGCGAACTATCTGAGGCCATGCCCGGTGCGCCGAGTGAAAAGCGCACAGGTTTGGCGCGCGGTGAGGGAAAGTGTGCAAACCGTTGCAGGCTTCACACCTGCCCCCCGCGTCAGCGCCCCATGGCCGCCTGGCCGAGGTTCCACAACGGCAGGAACACGCCCAGCGCGAGCACCAGCACCAGCGCGCCGATGATGGCCAGCAGGATGGGCTCGATGGCGGCCGACAGGCCCTTGATGGCGTAGTCGGTCTCGCGCTCGTACATCTGGGCGATCTCGGTCATCAGGGTGTCGAGTTCGCCGGTCTCCTCGCCCACGGCGATCATCTGCAGCACGATGGGTGTGAACACGCCGGTGGCCGTGGCGCAGCGGGAGATGCTCTCGCCGCGTTCCACCCCATCGCGCATCTGCTCGATGCGGGCGCCGATGTAGGCGTTGTCGACCGTCTGGGCCACCACCGTCATCGCCTGGCTGATGGGCACGCCGGAACTGGAGGCGAGCGCGAAGCTGCGCGCGAAGCGGGCGAGGGTCGCCTTGAGCACGATGTTGCCGGCGATCGGCAGCCGAAGCTTCAGGCGATCCCAGGTGTAGCGGCCGCTGGTCGTGGCCAGCCAGTTCCGCCACAGCAGCACCAGGCCGACGCCACCGCCCAGCACGGCCGGCCACCACTTCACCGTCCAGCCCGAAAAGCCCAGCAGCACCCGCGTCATCAGCGGCAGCTCGCTCTTGAAGTGCGCAAACACCTCGGCGAACTTGGGCAGCACGAAGAGGTTGATCACCACCAGGGCAATGCCCATCGCGATGATGACCATCATGGGATAGCGCAGGGCCTGCTTGATGCGCGCCCGGATGTCGAGCTCGAACTCCAGGTGCTCGGCCAGCCGGTGAAAGACCTCGGTGAGGCGGCCGGTCAGTTCGCCGACGCGCGTCATGGCCACGTAGAAGGCGCTGAAGACCGCCGGGTGGCGGGCAAACGCGGTGGCCAGCTCACGGCCTTGGTCGAGGCTGGCGTGCACGTCCTGCAGCAGCCGGATGATGCCGGGGTGGCTGGTGGAGGCTTCCAGGCCGGCCAGGGAGCGCAAGATGGGCACGCCGGCCTTTTGCAGGGTGTAGAGCTGGCGCGTCAGGATGAGCGCGTCTTCCTGCGTGACCGGCTGGGCCAGCAGTGCCTGCAGCCAGCCGCCCTCGCCGCCGGTGCCAGCGGCATCGGTGGTGGGCTCGATGCTGACCGGCACCACGCCGCCGGCCATCAACTGGGCCGCGACGGCGTCACTGCTGGTGGCGTCCACGACGCCCTCGACCAGCTCACCCCGGCCGTTGCGCCCCTTGAAGGCGAAGTTGCTCATTCAGCGTCCACGCTGATGCGCACAGCCTCGGCCAGCGAGGTCTGGCCGGCGCGCACCAGGGCCAGGCTGCGGTCGGCCAGGGTCTTGCCCCTGAGCGATCGGCGAGCTGCGGCCAAGAAGGCGCCGGCATCGCTGCGCTGGATGGCGAGCGCCATGTCGGGGTCGATCTCCAGCATCTCGTAGACACCGCGGCGGCCCTGCGAGCCGGTGCCGTTGCACTCCGCGCAGCCGCGGCCCTTGACGCTCTGCACCGGGCTGGGCGTTTCGCCATTGAGGCGCTGCACCTCTCGCACCCAGGCCTGTTCCTGGGGCGTGGCGACATGCGGCTCCGCGCAGTGCTTGCACACACCGCGCAGCAGCCGCTGGGCCAGCACCGCCTGCAGCGAGGTGGCCACCATGAAAGGCGGTGCGCCCATGTCGAGCAGCCGGAAGGGCGTGGAGACGGTGTCCTTGGTGTGCAGCGTGCTGAGCACGAGGTGGCCGGTGATGGCGGCGCGCAGGCCGATCTCGGCGGTCTGGGCATCGCGCATTTCGCCCACGAGGATGACGTCGGGGTCTTGCCGCAGCGCGGCGCGCAGCACGCGGGCGAAATCGAGGTCGATCTTGTCGTTGACCTGGACCTGCGTGAGGCCCGGCAGCCGGTACTCGACCGGGTCCTCCACGGTGATGATCTTCTGCTGCTCGGCATCCAGCTCGGCCAGGGCGGCATAGAGCGTGGAGGTCTTGCCCGAGCCCGTGGGGCCGGTGACGAGGATCATGCCGGCATCACGCCCGAGCAGCTCGCGAAAGCGCTTGAGCATGTCGTCCGGCATGCCGATGTCACCCAGGCGGCGCAGGGCCGAACCCTGGCCCAGCAGGCGCATGACGACCGATTCGCCGTACTGGCTGGGCATGGTGGACAGGCGCACGTCGAGCGTGCGGTCCGACAGCCGCAGCGTGAAACGGCCGTCCTGCGGCAGCCGCTTCTCGGAGATGTCGAGGCCAGCCATCAGCTTCAGGCGCTGGGCCAGTGCGGGGGCGATGCGCTTGTCGGCCTGCGTCAGCACCTGCAGGATGCCGTCCACCCGGTTGCGGATGATGAGGTCGCCCTCCTGCGGCTCGATGTGCACGTCCGAGGCGCCCGCGCGGGTCGCATCCTCGAACACCGACTGCAGCAGGCGCACCACCGGCGCGCCTTCCTGCCCGACGCTGGCCTGCAGCGTGCCGAAGTCCACCGCGTCGCCGATGTCCTTCTCCAGCGCCTTGGCCAGGCCGGAGATCTCGTCGCTGCGCCGGTAGTGCTTGTCGTAGACGGCGGCGAGCTGGCTGTCGGCCACCACGGCCATGGCCAGGCGACGCTTGAGAATCTTGGCGAGTTCGTCGAAGCCGAACAGGTCCAGCGGGTCGGCCATGGCCACCAGCAGCGTGTCACCGCGTTCTTCCAGCACCAGGGCGCGGAAGCGCCGCGCGGGCGTTTCGGGTAGCAGCCGAACCAGCTCGGTCTTGAGCGGGAAGGTCTTGAGGTTGACGAAGGGCGCGCGCAGCTGGCGGGCCAGCACGTGGGCGAGGGCCTCTTCGGTGATGAGGTTGGCCTCGATGAGCAGGCGGCCGAGCTTCTTGCCGGTTGCCCGCTGCAGCTCCAGCGCCTGCGTGAGCTGCTCGGCCGAAATCAGCTGCTGCTCGACCAGCACGTCGCCGAGGCGCAGTTTGGGGCGGGGGGCGGCGGCTTCGGGCGTGTCGGACATCGGCGGGTGGCTCAGTCGTGAAAGACGGGCAGGTCAGTGCCCTCAGTTGTTGCTGGTTGCGTGCACTTCGGCCAGCGTGGTGACGCCTTGCAGCACCTTGAGAATGCCGTCCTGGCGCAGCGTACGCATGCCTTCGCCCAGCGCGGCATGCTGCAGCTCCTCGGCGCGCGCGCCGGTCTGGATCAGCCGGCGCACATCCTTGGAGACGGTCAGCAGCTCATGCAGGCCGGCCCGGCCCTTGAAGCCGGTGTTGCCGCACGTGCTGCAGCCGGGGCTGGTGAACTTCATCAGTCGTCCCTGCTGCCCGTGATTCTTGATCCACTCCGCCATCAGCGTGGGCTTGGACGGCCGACCTTCCGCGGGAAAAACGTGCAGATAGTCATCCAGCAGCTCACTGAGTTCAGCCTCGGTCATGGGCTCGCTGGTCTGGCAGGCGGTGCAGCTGCGACGCACCAGGCGCTGGGCCAGCACGGCGAGCAGTGAGTCGGCAAAGTTGAAGGGGTCCATGCCCATGTCCAGCAGCCGGGTGATGGTTTCGGGCGCGCTGTTGGTGTGCAGGGTGGAGAGCACCAGGTGGCCGGTCAGCGAGGCCTCGACCGCGATCTCCGCCGTTTCCTGATCGCGGATTTCCCCCACCATGATCACGTCGGGGTCGGCGCGCAGGAAGGCGCGCAGCGCCTTGGCGAAGGTCCAGTCGATCTTGGGGTTGACCTGCACCTGGCGCAGGCCGGCCTGGGTGATTTCGACCGGATCCTCGGCCGTCCAGATCTTGCGTTCGGGCGTGTTGATGTAGCTCAGGGCCGAATGCAGGGTGGTGGTCTTGCCGGAGCCGGTGGGGCCAACGCACAGCACCATGCCGTAGGGCCGCGCCACCGCGGTCTTGAGCGCTTCGAGGTTGGCCGGCGCCAGCCCAATGCGGTCCAGCGGCATGGGCTTGCTGCTGGCCAGCAGGCGCATGACGACGTCTTCGAGGCCGTTGTTGGTCGGGATGGTGGCCACCCGCAGCTCCAGCTTGTGCTGGGCCGAGAAGCGGGCGAAATTGATCTTGCCGTCCTGCGGCTTGCGGCGCTCGGAGATGTCGAGGTCGCACATGATCTTGATGCGCGCGATCATGGCGTTGCGGTAGGTGTGCGGCAGCTCCAGATAGGGCTGCAGCACGCCGTCACGGCGGAAGCGGATCTTGAGCTTCTCGCGGCCGGGGTAGGTCTCGATGTGGATGTCGGAGACCCCCTGGCCGTGCGCTTCGATGATCATGGAGTTGATCAGGCGCACCAGCGAGTTGTCGCTTTGCTCGATGGCCGAGTCTTCTTCGGCGTTGCCGGCACGCTCACCACTGTCGCGTTCCAGGCTCTCGATGAGCTTGTTGGAGGAATCGAGCGAGAAGTCGGGCTGGAAGTCGGGCAGGTTGTCGCCCTGGTTGCGCGGCAGGGCTTCGGAGCCAAAGCGGTCGAAGGCCGTCGGGATCGCGAACTGCAAGGTGCCCAGTTTCGTCAGCGTGGGCACCACCTTCAGCTGCGTGATGAACTCGATCTCGTCCAGCGCATCGCGGCGCGTCGGGTCTTCCATCGCCACGATGAGCTTGCCCTCGCGCAGCACCAGCGGCAGCACCTCCAGGCGGCGCGCCACCGCGAGCGGGAGCTTGCGCACGGCATCGGGCTCGATGGCGAACTTCTCGACGTCCACCACCGGGTAGCCCATCTTGCGCGCCAGGGCAGACTGCAGCTGGGCTCGCGTGATCACGCCCTTGCGCACCAGCAGCTCGCCCAGCGGCACGGAGCGGTCGTCGCGCTGCTGCACCAGGGCCTGCTCCAGCTGCTCCTGCGTGACCAGCTCAAGCGCCAGCAGGGCTTCGCCGATGCGCACCATCGGCATGCGGGCCTGCTGTTCGATGGCCAGCAGCAATTGCTCCGCGGTGACGATCTGCTGCTCGACCAGGATGTCGCCCACCCGCCGCTGGCGCAGCTGGTTCTGCTCAGTGGCGGCGGCAGTCACCTGCTCGGGCGTGACCAGGGCATCCTTGACCAGCAGGTCGCCCAGGCGCTCCCCAATCTCGAAGTGCATCAGCACCTCGCGCGGCACGAAGACCCGGCGGACGGAGTCGTCGGTGTCAGAGACGGGCGGGAACACGAACAGGCCCAGCGCATCGTGGTGGTGGCCGATGGTCACGCCCTTGAGCTCGTCGCCGCCGTTGAAGACGATGCGAAACGGCGTGCGCGGACGCTGGTCCAGGCTCAGCGGCGAGTTCCGGTCCGCTTCATCACGTGGCGGGACGTTCAGCGTCCGCTGCAACTTGATGGCGCGGAACTGGCTGAACTTCAGCGGCATACTGTTGCGCGCCGGGGGCACGTGGATCTGCACCAGGCGGTCGCCAGCGTCCAGTCGCAGCAGCTGCCCGACGCTGCGGCTGTTGTTGAGGCCGAGGATCTCGCAGGCCTCCGGACCGCGTTGCACCTCGGCCTGCGGGTAGGCGACATAAGGCGGGCAGGGCCACAGGAAGCCCGATGCCGGCGCCTCTGGGCTCGCAGCGGGCGCATCGGCACCGCCATGGGGCCAGGGGATGGGCTGAGACGGGTCGTTCATGAGCGCAGGTCGTGGGTCAGCGGGCCATTATGGAGGTGGGCGCGGCCGATGATGGCCTGGAAAAACCTCAGGCGCCGACGCCAAATGACCCGCAACGCCGGCTCCGGGAAAATGCCTCGGATGAACATCCTGATCACGGGCTTCGAGCCCTTTGGCGGCGACGTCATCAACCCCTCCTGGGAGGTGGCCCGCTCGCTGCACGGGCCGGTCATCGGCGGCGCGACCGTCCATGCCCGCTGCCTGCCGACGACCTTTGCCGGGGCGCCTGTCGCGCTGGAGACGGCTCTGGCGACGTTTCGCCCGCAATGCGTCATTGCGCTGGGCCAGGCCAGTGGCCGTGCCGAGGTGTCCATCGAGCGGGTGGCCGTCAACCTCATCGATGCCCGCATCCCCGACAACGCGGGCGACCGGCCGCAGGACGTGCCCGTGCGTGCCGATGCGCCGGCGGCCTATTTTTCAACGCTGCCCATCAAGGCGATGCGCGACGCCTTGCGGGCCGCCGGCCACCCGGCAGGGCTGTCGCTCTCGGCGGGTGCCTTCGTGTGCAATCAGCTGTTCTTTGAGCTGCAGCATCGGCTCGCCGGGCAGGGCGTGCGCAGTGGTTTCATCCATCTGCCGGCCTTGCCGGAGCAGGCGGCACGGGCTCAGCCGGTGGTGCCGAGCATGGGCCTGGCGGCACAGATCGATGCGATCCGGTTGGCGGTGGTGGTGGCGATGGAGGCGGACGAGTCAGCCCGTGTGGCGGGCCTCGACGAAGGCGCGCCGACCGCCTGATCACTCCTCGCTGTACTGGCGCCAGCGGGCGCTGGCCTGGCGCATCAGCGCCACCTGGCGTGCAAAGCGGCGGCAATTGCTGCAGACCTGGTGATGCAGGCGCAGCGTCAGCCGCTCGGCCAGCGGCAGCGTGCGATCTTCAGCCTGCAGCGTGAGTTGCGTGGCTTCCCGACAGTTGATCATCGGCTTGATCACGAGGTGGCTTCCGAAGTGGAGGCACCGAACCAGCCCAATTGCAGGCACTCGCGCAATCGCAAGCGGGCCCGGTGCAGCATGACCCAGAGGTTGGTCGGCGAGATGGCGAGTTCCTTACAGATCTCGTCAGACTCCAGCTCCAGCCACTCCCGCATCATGAACAGCCGGCCTTGCTGACCGGGCAGCTTGTCGACGCAGGCCTCCAGCACCTTCATGAAGTCGACCTGGCGCAGCACGTCTTCCGGGTTGCCCCAGTCATGCTGAGCCTCGCGCCAGTGGCCGTCGGCTGCAAAGAGCAGCTCATCGAGGTCTTCGCCGTCCTCGTGCGTGGCGGTGGTGGACAGCTCCCGGCTGTTCTTGCGGATCTGGTCGACGAGCTTGTGCTTGAGGATGCCGATCAGCCAGGTCTTGGGCTGGCTGGCGCCACTGAAGGACTGCGGCTTCTCCAGTGCCGCGAGCACCGTCTCCGAGACGGCATCTTCGGCCCAGTCGGGGTTGCGCAGTTGCAGCCTCGCATACTTGAGCAGCACCGGGCGCAAGGCCTCGATCTGGCGATGGAAATCCGGCGTTGGCGTCATGGCATGAAGAGAATCGGCGCGGAGTGTAAGGACTTGGCCGCCGCTTGCGACTTCGTTCCTGCCGCCGCATCATCGGCCGGCTTGCCACCGTCAACCTTTTGGAGACCTGTCCATGAAGAACCCCGTCATCCTGTCCTCGGCCCTGGCCGCTGCTCTCTCGCTCGGCCTCGTGGCCCAGGCCCAGGCTGCCGACGCCGCCAAGGAAAAGTGCTATGGCATCGCCAAGGCCGGCCAGAACGATTGCGCCAGCGCCAACGGCAGCCACTCCTGCGCCGGCCAGGCCAAGAAGGACAACGAGCCCACCGAGTGGAAGTACGTGCCCAAGGGCACCTGCGAAAAGGAAGGCGGCAAGACCACGCCGCCGGCCAAGAAGTAATCGCCGGATGCCGATGTCCACGGCGCCGGCTGCCGCCCCCGTGGGCATCGGCTGGCGCCAGCCTCATTACGACGCCGTGCTGGCCGAGCGGCCGGCGGTGGGCTTTCTTGAAGTCCACAGCGAGAACTTCTTTGCCGACGGTGGCGTCAGCCTGGCCGTGCTGGAAGCCGGCCGCGCCGCCTATCCGTTGAGCCTGCACGGCGTGGGCCTGGCGCTCGGGTCGGCCACCGGCCTCGACGACCAGCACCTGGCGCGGCTCGCCCGGCTGGTGCAGCGGATGCAGCCCGACTGGGTGTCCGACCACGCCTGCTTCGCGCGCGTGGGGTCTGGCTTGCATGCCGCCGACCTGTTACCCATTCCCTTCAACGACGAGGCGCTGGCCGTGATGCTGCGGCATGTCGACCAGGTGCAGCAGCGACTGGGCCGGCAGTTCCTCGTCGAGAACCTCAGCGCCTACGTGGGCTGGCAGGGTGACACTCTGGCCGAGCCCGAGTTCTTCAACCTGCTGACCGCGCGTAGCGGCTGCGGCCTGCTGCTGGACGTGAACAATCTGTTCGTCAATGCGCGCAACCAGGGCCATCCCCCCGCGGCAGCCGCTGAGGAGGCCATGCGTTGGATCGACGCGATCCGGCCCGGCAGCGTCGGCGAGATCCATCTGGCCGGGCATTGCGAGCGTGACGATGGCTGGGTCATCGACGACCACGGCAGCCGCGTGCGCGACGAAGTCTGGCGGGTCTATGCCCATGCACGAGCGCGCCTGGGCCCGGTGCCGACGCTGATCGAATGGGACACCGACGTGCCCGAACTGCCCGTGCTGCTGGCGGAGGCCGAGCGGGCGAGGGCGGTGCTGGCATGAAGGCCGATCAGCAGGCCCTCGTGCATGCCTTGCTCGGCCGGGGCGAGGCACCCGCGGCGTTGGCGGGCGACGGCCGGGGTTTGGAGGTCTACCGCAACAACCTGCGCGCCTTGTCCGCCCAGGCCCTGGGCGTGGCCTTCGAACGGCTGCGCGAGGCCTTGGGCGACGAGGAGTTCGCCGCCCTGGCCTGGACCTACTGGCGCCACGACCCACCACGCAGCGGCGACCTGGGCGACTGGGGGGCAGGGCTTGCCCAATTCCTGGTCGAACGAGCCGGCGAAGACTCCGGCCTGCCCGACCTGGCCAGGCTCGACTGGGCCCTGCATCAGGCCGAGCGTGCGGCCGACGGTGCGCTCGACGCGGAGTCCCTCCACCTGCTGGGAACGACTGCGGCCGACGCGCTGTGGCTCGTGCTTCGTCCCGGTGTGAGCCTGCTGCGGCAGCAGGTCGGGCCCGTGCTGGTCTGGCGGGCGGGCTGGCGCGGCTGCTCGCAAGCGATCGATGAGGCCGACGCGGCTTTCGTGGAGGCGTTGCTGGCCGGGCATCGCCTGGCCGATGCTCTCGTGAACGCAGAAGTGAAAGGTTCCGGCGCCACCGCCGACTTTGACTTCAGCGCGTGGCTGCAGGCTGCGTTGCAGAACGCCTGGCTGCATGCGGTCAGGGCCACGCCACCCACCTCGAATACCGTTTCATGAAAGCTCTGCTCTCCACCGCGCTGCGCGTCTTCACCGACCCCGGGCTCACGCCTTCGCGCATGCCCGCGCCGTTGGACACGCTGGCCAGCCATGCCCAGTCGCTCGCGCTTCTCGGCGCGCGGCTTTATGTCGCGCAGGTGTTTTTCCTGTCGGGCCTGACCAAGCTGCGCGACTGGTCGTCCACGCTCGCGCTGTTCCATGACGTCTACCAGGTCCCGTTGCTGCCGCCGGCCCTGGCCGCCTACCTGGGTACGGCGGGCGAACTGGCGCTGCCGGTGCTGCTGGTGCTGGGGCTGGCGTCGCGCTTTGCCGGCGCAGGACTCTTTGTCGTGAACCTGATGGCGGCGCTGTCGCTCAGTGCCGATGACTTCTCGCCTGCCGCCCAGGCACAGCACAGCCTGTGGGGCGTGCTGGCGCTGGCGATCTTGCTGTTCGGAGCCGGCCGGTGGTCGGCCGACCGCGTCATTCGCGTGGCCTGAAGGTCAGGATGAGCACGGGCGGCACGCGGCCGTCCACGTCGCGCGGCAGGGTCTCGGCCTTCTCGATGGCGCGCAGCACGGCGCGATCCCAGTCGGCATCGGCGCTGGCCTTGAGCACCTTGCTGCCCAGGATGCGGCCATCGGGTCCGAGGGTGACCTGCACTTCGGCGGTCGGGTTCGCGCCGCCATCATCGGCATAGATGATGAGCGGGCGGATCTTGCCCTTGATGCGACCGGCGTAGCCGGCCGAGGGGGCCGAGTTCTGCGCGGCGGTGCCCGTGGAGCCGGGCGTGCCGCCCGCCATGCCCTGGATGCGGCGCAGATTCTCCTGGCGCAGGGCCTCACGGCGGGCCTCGGCGTCCTTGGCTTCCTTGGCGGCCTTGGCATCCAGCGCCTTCTTGCGCTCCTGCTCTTCCTTGGCCTTGTCCTTCTCGGCCTTTTCCTTCTCGGCCTTGTCCTTGAGGGCCTTGTCCTTGGCTTCCTTCTCCTTGGCGGCCTTCTCGCGTTCCAGGCGTGCGGCCTCCTCGCGGGCCTTTTCTTCCTTGCGCTTCTTTTCCTTGGCGAGCGCGATCTCGGCGTCACGCTGCTGCTGTTCAGCCGCTTCCTGCTCGGCGCGCTGCTGGGCCGCGCGCGGGTCGGGGCGTGGCGCTTCGGGCTCGGGTTCAGGCGGCGCTTCCTCGCGAGGTGCGGCCACCTGCGGCACGGCAGACCACAACTCCGCCTCGAAGGCTGCCGAGTTGTCGCTGCGCCAGTGCAGCCCGTAGGTCAGGGCGAGCACGAGCAGGCCGTGCGCCAGCAGCGCCAGCGCAATGCCGCGGCCCATGCCGGCCGCTTCGGGAGGGCGAAGGGTCGCGACCGCCATCAGTTGGACGCGGCGCCGCTCTTCACGGCCAGGCCCACGCGTTGCACGCCGGCGCGCTGCAGGGTGTCCATGACCTGGACGACCGCCTCGTACTTCACGTTCTTGTCGGCAGAGATCACGACCGGGCTGTTGGCATCCTTGCCCTGACCCTTCTTGACGCGCTCGGCCAGCCGGTTCAGCGGAATCGATTCGGGCTCCAGCTGGTCGACCTTGATCTTGAGTTTCTCGTCGGTGCCGACGATCACCTGGATCACGTGGTCAGGCTGCTGGCGGCTCTTGCCGACCGTGGGCAGGTCGACGACGCCGGTTGTGATCAAGGGGGCGCTGACCATGAAGATGATCAGCAGCACCAGCATGACGTCGATGAACGGAACCATGTTGATCTCGTTCATGGTGCGGCGGCGGCGGCCGCCCCCACGGCTGACGGGGGCGGCCATCTCAGTGCCCCTGCGCGGCGTTGCGCTGCAGGATGTTGGAGAACTCTTCGATGAAGGTCTCCAGCGTGATGGCCGTGCGGTCGATCTGGCGGGCGAAGCGGTTGTAGGCCAGCACCGCCGGGATGGCCGCGAACAGGCCGATGGCGGTGGCCACGAGCGCTTCGGCGATGCCGGGCGCCACGGTGGCGAGCGTCACCTGTTGCAGGTTGGACAGGCCGACGAAGGCATGCATGATCCCCCAGATGGTGCCGAACAGGCCCACGTACGGCGAGACCGAACCCACCGAGGCCAGGAAGGAGAGATTGCTCTCCATCGCGTCGAGCTCGCGCTGAAAGCTCGCCCGCATCGCGCGGCGGGCGCCGTCCAGCAGCGCGCTGGCATCGCTCACGCGCTTCTCGCGCAGCTTCAGGAACTCACGCATGCCGGAGGCGAAGATGCGTTCCAGCGGGGCGCCGTCGGTGCGGTTGCCCACCGACTGGTAGAGGTCGTTGAGGTTCTTGCCGCTCCAGAATTCGGCTTCGAAGGCATCGTTGCGGCGCTTGACCTGGCCGAGGCCGATCAGCTTGCCGAAGATGACGCTCCAACTGGCGAGCGACACCAGCAGCAGGCCGGCGATGACGAGCTGCACCGCCAGGCTGGCGTGCATGATCAGGGAGACGATGGACAGGTCTTGGTTCATGCGGAGTTCGCGGCCGCGACGGCCGACTGGACGATGTCGGGCAAGCGTTGGGGTTTGAGGGTGTCGGCGCGTACGCAGCCGATGCGGATTTCGCCTTCGCACAGCAGCGTGCTGCCCCGCAGCGCGCGCTGGCGCACGACGAGGCTGGCACGGCCGACGGGCTCGGGGTCGACGGTGATGGTGAGCAGGTCGTCCAGACGTGCGGGCGAGAGGTATCGCAGCTGCGTGTCGGCCACCACGAAGATGAGGCCGGTGTCCTCGCGCAGTTGCTGCTGACCGACGCCCGCGGCGCGCAGCCACTCGGTGCGGGCGCGCTCGAAGTACTTCAGGTAGTTGGCATAGAACACGATGCCGCCGGCATCGGTGTCTTCCCAATACACCCGCACCGGGAACTCGAAGTGGCTCATGCCAGCACCCGCTGCAGCCGTGCCACGGCTTCTTCGAGGTCTTCCATGGACGAGGCGAAGGACAGCCGCATCCAGCGCTGCGGGTCAGCCAGGCCGAAGTCGCGGCCCGGTGTGAGCGCGATCTGGGCCTTGTCGAGCAGTTCGTGGGCGAAAGCCCAGCTGTCGGCGTGGTGGCGGCTGACGTCCATCCAGGCGTAGAAGGCGCCATCGGGCGCGACAGGCACGGTCAGGCCGAGGGCGTTCAAGGCCGGGACGATGGCGTCGCGCCGCACCTTGAGCACGGCACGGCGTCGCTCGAACTCGGCAATGGAGCCCGGCTCGAAAGCCGCCAGCGCCGCCATCTGCGACACGGTGGACGGGCAGATGTAGAAGTTCTGCGCCAGCCGCTCGATGGCGGGCACCAGCGCCGGTGGCAGCACCAGCCAGCCCAGCCGCCAGCCCGTCATGCCGAAGTACTTGGAGAAGCTGTTGACCGACACGACCTGTTCGCCCAGGCCGTTCGGCAAGCTGAGCGCAGTCTGGCCGAAGTGGGCCTCGTAGCTCAGCGGCAGGTAGATCTCATCGACCACGGTCACGCCGCCCTGCGCCTGCACGTGAGCGGCAATGTCGGCCAAGACCTCAGGCGCGATGGAGGTGCCGGTCGGGTTGCTGGGCGAGGCCAGCAGCACGCCTCGCGTGGCGGGCGTCCAGGCCTCACGCACCTGGGCGGCGCTGAGCTGGAAGCGCTCGGCGGCGCCGGTGGGCAGCAGGCGCGGCGTGGCGTCGGTAGCGCTGACGAAGTGCCGGTTGCAGGGGTAGCAGGGATCCGGCATGAGCACCTCGTCGCCACGCTCGAACAGAGCCAGGCAGGCGAGCTGCAGACCGGCCGAAGCACCCGCGGTGATGGCGATGCGCTCAGGCGCGATGGCCAGGCCGTAGCGCTGGGCGTACCAGCGCGAGATGGCTTCGCGCAGGGCCGGCAGGCCGAGGGAGTCGGTGTAGGGCGTCGGCCCCTGGGCGACCCGGGCCGCCGCGTCCCGCACCGCAGGCGCCGCACCGAAGTCGGGCTCGCCCACGTTCAGCCGGATCATGCGCCGGCCGCCCTGAGCGGGGTCGCAGGCCGCGCTCGCCGCCATGCGGGCGGCGGCCTTGGCCAGTTCCATCACGTAGAAGGGCTCGATGCGATCGAGCCGGCCGGCGAGCTTCATCCGCGTTTGGCCGTCACCTCGAGGGGGCGCAGGTCCACGGCGGCGCGATCGAGCACGCCGTTGACGTACTTGTGGCCGTCCGTGCCACCGAAGGCCTTGGCCAGCTCGACCGCCTCGTTGATGGCGACCTTGTACGGAATGTCCAGGCAGTGCTTGAGTTCGTAGGCGCCAATCATCAGGATGGCGTGCTCGATGGGTGAGAGCTCGGTCGTCTGGCGGTCGACGTGGCGCGACAGGATGGCGTCGAGATCAGCGGCCTCGGCCACGCAACCGGTCAGCAGCGCGTCGTAGTGCTTGACGTCGAGCTTGGCATAGCCCTCCTGCTCGCGGCCCAGCGCGACGATGGCGCCGAGGTCTTCACCGGTCAGCAGCCACTGGTACAGGCCCTGGACGGCGGCTTCGCGGGCGCGGCGGCGGGCCGATTTGACGGGGGCCTTCTTGCCTGCGGGCTGGCCGGCCGTCTTGGATGCGGTCTTGGGTGCGTTCACGCGATGTCTTTCAGCAGGTTGGCCATCTCGACGGCCACGCGGGCCGCGTCTCGGCCCTTGGGTTCGGCGCGGGCCCAGGCCTGGGCCTCGTTCTCGACGGTCAGGATGGCGTTGGCGATGGGAATGCCGTGATCCAGCCCGATGCGGGTGACGGCCGAGCCGCTTTCGTTGGCGACCAGCTCGAAATGGTAGGTCTCGCCGCGGATGATGCAGCCCAGCGCGATCAACGCGTCGTAGTCGTTGGTCTCGGCCAGGGCTTGCAAGGCCAGCGGCACTTCCAGCGCGCCCGGCACCGTGATGTGGCGGATGGCTTCAGCCGGCACGCCCAGCACCGACAGCTCGGCCAGGCAGGCGCTGGCCAGCGAGGAGGTGATGGCATCGTTGAAGCGAGCCTGCACGACGGCGATGCTCAGCTCGCTGCCGTCCAGAGCGCCCTCGAAGGCGGGCTGGCCTTGATCGGAATCTTGCATGCGTGCCTCGCAGGTCAGCAGGAGGGAGAAGCCACGAAACCGGTCACTTCCAGCCCGTAGCCGGTCATGCTCGGCATGCGTCGCGGGCTGCCGAGCAGCTTCATGCGGTGCACGCCAAGTGCCTTGAGGATCTGCGCGCCGACGCCGTAAGTGCGCAGGTCCATGGCGCCGCGCGGGGCCGGCGTGGTCTCGCCAGCCTTGACCCGGCCCAGCAGGCCGGCGGCATCTTCGCCGCAGTTCAGCAACACGGCCACGCCGGCGGGGCTGGCCTGCAAGGCAGCCAGGGCCGCGGGCAGACCCCAGGAATGGCCGCAGTTGCCGCTCTCCAGCAGGTCGAGCACCGACAGGGGCTCATGCACGCGCACCAGCACCTCGTCGTCGGGCTTCCAGGCGCCCTGGCTCAGCGCGAGGTGGGTGCCCCCGGTGCGGTCGGTGAAGACCTGGCAGGCGAACTCGCCCTGGGCGGTGTTCAGGCGCCGTTCTGCCACGCGGGTGATGAGGCTTTCGTGGCGGCTGCGGTATTCGATGAGGTCGGCGATGGTGCCGATCTTCAGGCCGTGTTCGGCGGCGAAGATTTCCAGGTCTGGCAGGCGCGCCATGGTGCCGTCGTCCTTCATGATCTCGCAAATCACGGAGGTGGCCGACAGGCCCGCCATGCGGGCCAGATCGCAGCCGGCTTCGGTATGACCCGCGCGCATCAGCACGCCGCCGTCCTGGGCCTGCAGCGGGAAGATGTGGCCGGGTTGCACCAGATCGGTCGCCTTGGCATCGGGCGCGACGGCAGCTTGCACGGTACGCGCGCGGTCGGCCGCAGAGATGCCGGTGGTGACGCCCGTGGCTGCCTCGATGGAGACGGTGAACGCAGTGCCGTGCTGGGTGCCGTTGCGGCGGGTCATGGGCGGCAACTGCAGCCGCTCGCAATGTTCGCGAGGCAGCGTCAGGCAGATCAGGCCGCGGCCATGCTTGGCCATGAAGTTGATGGCCTCGGGCGTGACGAGGTCGGCAGCAAGCACGAGATCACCCTCGTTCTCGCGGTCTTCTTCGTCCACCAGGATGACCATGCGGCCAGCCGCCAGCTCGGCGACCAGCTCAGGGATGGGAGAAATGGGCATAGCCGTGGATTGTAGGTGGCGACCCTAGGTCGGACGCAGCCGCAGGCGCAGATCTGCCCCGACGGATGTGGCTTCCACCCACTGCCAGCGCCGGGCCGCGTCCAGGCCGGGCAGTGGCATGAGCTCGGCCAGGGGCCGGCCCTGGCCGATCAGCAGGGGCGCCTGGTAGACCAGCAGTTCGTCCACGAGCCCGGCTTCCAGGAAGGCGCCGGACAGCGTCGGGCCAGCCTCGACATGCAGTTCATTGATGCCCTGCGCCCCCAGTTCAGCCAGCAGGGCCGGCAGGTCGGCGCGGCCCGGACCGATCACGCGGGTCTCGCCCGGCGGCTGCAGGATGCGCGCGGCGGCTGGCATGCGGCCTTGCGGGTCGAGCACCAGGCGCAGCGGCTGGCGGACCGTCGGCACGAGACGCACGTCCAGGCGCGGGTCATCGGCCAGCACGGTGCCGATGCCGGTCAGGATGGCGCCGGCCCGACGTCGCCAGGCATGGCCGTCGGTGCGAGCGGCTTCGCCCGTGACCCATTGGCTGCGGCCATCGGGCAGGGCGGTGCGACCGTCCAGTGAGATGGCGGTTTTCAAGCGCACGAACGGGCGGCCGCGTTGCATGCGGGAGAAGAAGCCGATGTTGAGCTCGCGCGAGGCGGCTTCGGCGGCTGCGTCGGCCAGATCCACCTGCAGCCCCGCAGCCCGCAGCCGCGCCAGGCCGCGGCCGGCGACCTGGGGGTTGGGGTCCTGCGCGGCCGCCACCACGCGTTGGATGCCCGCGGCAATGAGCGCGTCGCAGCAGGGCGGCGTGCGGCCATGGTGCGAGCAGGGCTCCAGCGTCACGACGGCGGTGGCGCCACGCACGTCATGGCCACGGGCGGCAGCGTCTCTCAGAGCCATGACCTCGGCATGGGCCTGGCCTGCCGCCTGGGTATGGCCGGCGCCGAGCTCGCGGCCGTCGGGCGCGAGGATCACGCAGCCGACGCGAGGGTTGGGGTCCGTCAGGCCGATGGCCTGTTCAGCGAGGGAGAGTGCGCGCGTCAACGCGGCGGCGATGTCCGTCGGAGTCATGCCGCTAGTCTAGGAGGCGCGGCAGCGTCCGGCCCGGGCGGTCAGGGTTGGAGCTGGACGGTGGAGTAGTCGGCAAAGACCCCGTTGGCCAGATCAACGGCCGGCGCGGTGGGGCAGGTGCGGTCCCCGCGAATGACCAGGAAGTTCTGGCCGATCAGCGGGCCATTGACGCGGCCATACACCTCGGGGTGCTCGCTGTTGTCCAGCGCCTTCTTGTCGGCGGTGTACATGTCGCCGCTGCCGTTGTAGTCAGCGCTGTACCGGCACACGCGGTAGTTGGTGCTGGCGGTGCCGGTGGGGAACCCGGTCAGCACCACCTTGCCCGACCAGCTGAAGGCGCCCGTGCTCTGGAAGATGACGCAGGCGTAGTTGACCGCGGTCTGCGTGCCGGGTGAGCCGGTCGGGGAGTCGTTGAAGCACTCGAAGTTGGGCTGCGTGCCTCCGACCGGGGTGGGCGGCGTGGCGGTGTAGCTGTCGGTGAGGATCACCCCGGCCGAGTCCCGCATCGGCAGGCCGGCAGCGTCCAGCCGCGGCATGGCATAGCTGCCGCCCTGGAAGTCGAGGTCCAGTCGCAGCGCGGTGGCTTCGGGCAGCGTCGGGTTGGCCGGGTCGGTGTTGGAGAAGCGAACCGTGCCCCGCAGCAGGTGGCCCGTGGCCGTGCCGTTGCACTGGTTGACCTCGGACTGGGTCAGGTCCGCCAGGGCCGTGCTGTTCGAGCAGCGGCCGACCAGCGCGCCGGAGAGGTTGTTGAACACCCAGATCGTGCTGCCCAGGCTGCTGGGGCGGTACAGGCTCAGTTGCTTGTCGTACTTCAATGCGTCGCCTGGGATGGCCGGGTTGCGTCCCGAGGTGTCGGCGATGCGGCCGTTTTGCGGCGCAAGGCCGACGACGGCGCGGAACACCGGGTCGGCCTTGGCAATGACCGTGTCCAGGGTCACGAACTGCGCCGTGGCGCTGCCGGCGCGGTCGACCCAGCTGACATGGACCCGCACCGACACCCCGGTGCCCGCCGTCGGCAGCGGCTGCACGGTGCGCGTGACGGTGTAGGTGGTGTTGGAGTCGGGCGGGGTGATGTCGACGGCGGGTTTGGAGATGATGTCGTCGAAGGTGTGCGCCGTCGCGGGCGTGCTGGCGGTGCGTGTCAGTTCGGAATAGTCGCGAACTTCCGCCAGCGCCGCACGCGCGATGCGCATCGCCTCGCTGCGTTGCTTGGCGATATCGGCGCCCAGCCGCAGATTGCTCATCAACCCCACGAGCGCCAGCATGCCGAAGGACATCACCAGCAGGGCCACCAAGGCTTCGATCAGCGTGACGCCGCGCTGGGTGCGCCGACGATGAGGGAGTGCAAGTCTTGCCATACGTGGGCCGCGTCAGTTGATCGCCAGATCGCGCATGCCACCGGAGATGCGGACGTAGCTGCCGATGCGGTTGCGCAACTGGTTGGCGATCTCCTGCTGATAGACGATGTCCATGCGACCGTTGGTCTGCATGCTGCCCTGCACCGTCACCATGCCGTTGATGACCGACGTCAGGCCGCCGGTATTCGTCCAGCTGAGGTTGCCGAGTGCGACGAGCATGCCGGTCAATTGCATCGGGCCGGTCAACGTCACGGCGCCTTCTGCGACAACGAGCAGGGGATCGCTGGGCGTGCCGATGGCGACATTGCTGCCGATGGTCAGAGCCCCTGGCACGCGCAGGATGCGCACGCCGGAGGCATAGGCTGCCTGCAGGGCAGGCCCACAGTCGGCCCCGGCCGCGCAAGTCACGGTGCGCAGCGCCGGGTGATTGCGGTAGCGGGCGGGCGCCATGCCCATGAAGGTCTGGAAGAACTGCTTGTCGTCCATGCCCTGGAGGGTGGAGTCGCTGAAGCACAAGGCTTG
>JAIPCJ010000199.1 GCA_021738245.1 Methylotenera sp.
CGCGCGCAGGGCGGCGCCGGCTGATCCGCGGCCTCTGACGGCCGCGGTGATGAGCATCTCGACCTTCCACTCCGGGCGGGCGAGACCGGCGATGACGGTCGCACGCGGCGGCGTGTGGCCGGCCGGCACCCAGGCCTCCCAGGCGGTGTTCATGCCGGCGAAGTCGGCCCGGTCAGCCAGGAAGATCTCGGCGCGCAGGATGCGGGTCTTGTCGGTGCCGGCGCGGGCCAGCAGCTTGTCGATGGCGGCCAGCACCTGGGCCGTCTGGCCGACGATGTCGGCACTGGTGTCTTCGGGCACCTGGCCGGCGAGGTAGGCCACGCCGTTGTGCACGGCCATCTCGGACATGCGCGGGCCGACGTCGAAACGTTCAACAGGAGAGGAGGCGGTCATGATTTCTTCCGGGGTTTGGAGGACTTGGCAGCGGGGGCAGCGGCAGCGCCGGCTTTCTGGCCAATCTTGCTTTCGGTACCCGCCAGCAGCTTCTTGATGTTGGCCTGGTGGCGCCACACCAGCAGCAGACCCATGATGATCAGGCACAGGGCCGTCGGGCCGGCTTCCCAGATCAGCAACTGATACATCGGCGCGAACGCGGCCGACACGATGGCCGCCAACGACGAGTAGCGGCTGAAGAACGCGATGATGAGCCAGGTGGCCAGCGTGGCCACGCCCAGCATCGGGTTCAGGCCGAAGATGACGCCCGCCGCCGTGGCCACGCCCTTGCCGCCCTGGAAGCGGAAGAACACCGGCCACAGATGGCCCAGGAAGGCCCCCAGGCCGACGAGGGCGGCCGTACCCTCACCCAGGTCGTAGCGCGGACCCCAGAGGGCCACGGCCAGCACCGGCAGATAGCCCTTGAGGGCGTCGAACACCAAGGTCAGGATGGCCGCAGCCTTGTTGCCGGAGCGCAGCACATTGGTGGCGCCGGGATTGCCGGAGCCATAGGAGCGCGGGTCGGACAGGCCCATGGCCCGGCTGACGATGACGGCAAACGAGAGCGAGCCGATCAGGTAGCCGACGAGGGCCGCAAGCAGAGGGAGGACGGTTTGCATGGGGCGGCATTGTCATGCAGCCGCCGGCCGTGATCGCCCCGGGCGATTGCCTACGCCCCGTCTCGCGCGATCAGCGCGGGTCGCGCCCCACCAGGCGCGGCAACACCACCAGCACCGCGAGGGCCAGCAAGGTGCTCAACACCGCAGTCGACTCTCGCCCAAGACCGCAGGCCACGCCGATGGCGGCCGTCATCCAGATGCCTGCGGCGGTGGTCAGGCCCTGCACGTCTTCCTCGCTGCGGTGCTTGATGATGGCCCCCGCGCCGAGAAAGCCCACGCCGGTCACGACGCCCTGGATCACCCGGCTCATGTCGGCCACCGCCATGCCGCCCAGCGCCGGCACCAGCACGAACAGCGCAGCGCCCATGGCCACCAGCATGTGCGTGCGCACGCCGGCCGCCTTGCCTCGGCTTTCACGCTCGTAGCCCAGCACGCCGCCCAGCACGCCAGCAAGGAGCAGCCGCGTGAGCAGGCGTGTCACCTGCTCGGCGTCAGGCGCATCGGAGAACTCGGACTGCAAGGTCTGCAGCACCGTCTGGGCCAGGCTGGTGGTCATCCCACAGCGCCGGCAAGCAGCGTGCCCGCAGCCGCAAGAATCAGTTCGCGCAGCTCACCGGCCGTGCGCCGAGCAGCTCGGTCAGCACGCGCGGCTCGATGCCCACGAGGTAGCCACGCCGCCCGCCGTTGATGCAGATGCGGGGCAACTCAAGAATGCTTGCTTCCACGAACACCGGCATGGCCTTGCGCACGCCGAAGGGCGACGTGCCGCCGACCTGGTAACCGCTGTGCCGCTGCGCCACCTCGGGCTTGCAGGGCTCCACCTTCTTGCACGGAATCTGCCGGGCCAGCTCCTTCAGGCTCACGGTGCGGTCGCCATGCATGAGCACGATCAGCGGCTCGGCCTTCTCGTCCTGCATGACCAGCGTCTTGACCACGGCGTGCTCATCCACGCCCAGTTGCTTGGACGACTCCGCGGTGCCGCCATGCTCGACGTAGTCGTACACATGCTCGGTGAAGGGGATGGCGGCGCGCTTCAGGGCCTGGGTGGCGGGCGTCTCGCTGACGTGGCTGCTCTTCTTGCTCATGGCGCGCATTTTCGGGGACGTGAGGAATTCCGTTAGGCGGCCGAGAATTATTGTTTTACAGTAAGTTTTTCTTGTTTTACGAAGCACTCCATGCCGGACTCCTTCTCTGCCGACGGCTTGCGCCGCATCCGACGCCTGGCCTGGATCGTGCGGCTGCTGTGCCTGATGGGGCTGGTGGTCATCGGCACCCTGCCCTTCATCTTCTGGGCGCAGCCGGAGTGGGTGGCCGAGATCGGCGCGAGCACCTGGAAGCTGGAGAAGCTGCAACTGGACAACGGATCGCGGCTGTGGGGCCTGGCCGCCACGCTGCTGCCCACCACCGTGAGCCTGTTCGCGCTGTGGCAGATGTGGGCGCTGTTCGGCTGCTTCGCCGAGGGCGAGCTGCTGGCGCTGCGCCCGGCCCAGCATCTGCGTCGACTGGGGCTGGGGTTGTGCGCACTGGCCGCCGCGCAGCCACTCGGGCACACACTGGCCATCCTGGCGCTGACCTGGGGCAACCCCAAGGGCGAGCGGCAGCTGTCGTTCACGGTGTCGTCCGACCACTACCTGGCGCTGCTGTTCGGGCTGCTGCTGCTGGCGCTGTCGCTGGTGCTCAGCGAAGCCGCGCGCGTGGCCGACGAGAACGCCGAGTTCATCTGAAGCCTGCCCCACCGCCATGCCCATCATCGTCACCCTGGACGTCATGCTCGCGCGGCGCAAGATGCGCTCCCGCGAGCTGGCCGAGCGCGTGGGCATCACCGAGGCCAACCTCTCCCTGCTCAAGAGCGGCAAGGTGCGCGGCGTGCGCTTTGACACCCTGTCGCGCATCTGCGAGGCCCTGCAATGCCAGCCCGGCGACCTGCTGACCTGGGTGCCCGGGCCCGAGGCGGCCGAGCCCGGCGGGGACGACGATGCGACTTGAGCGACGGCAGGCGCTGTGGCTGCCCATCGGCTTGCTGCATGCACTGCTGCTGCTGGCATACCTGCCCCAGCCGCCTGCGGCCACGGCCCCTCGTGGGCGCTCCGTCGTCGTGCAATTGCTGCCCGCACCGCGCCCCGGCGCCCGGGTCCCGAAGGCGCAGCCTGTGGCGCCGCCCGCATGGGCCCGTTCTCCCGCGACGCCCGCACTACGCCCGCCGGTCGAAGCGCAAGCGCCGCAGTCGCCCACCGGGGAATCGCCCAGCTCGCCCCTGCCCACCGCCGAACTCGCCCTGCCCGGCCCTGCGCCCCTGCCACTGCTGCAGACCGACGCCACCCGCCAGGCCATTCGACTGGCAGCGCGTGCGCCCCTGCTGTCGGAGCGCGCCGCCTCCGCCACCGACGCACCAGCCCGCGAGACCGCTCAGCAGCGCTTTGGCCGCGAGGTGGCGCAGACCGCCCACGGCAACTGCCTCAAGGGCGAATTCCCCGGGGCCGGCGCCGGCCTGCTGAGCCTGCCCATGTTCCTCATCGCCGAAGCCAGCGGCCGCTGCCAGAAGTGATGCACCTCCTTCACAACGCCTCGAACGCCATGCACTCGAAAGCCATCTTCCACGCTGCCGCGCTCATCGCGCTGACCCTGGCCGCCGCCGCCCACGCGCAGACGCCCGAGCCCACCAAGCTCGCCCCGGTCACCACCGAACTCAAGCGCAACAAGGACGCCCTGCCCTACAAACAAATCAACGAGTTCCTGACCAAGCTCGACCGCTACGGCGAGGGCCTGTTCCGCATGGACTTCCGGGTCGACACCGCGCGCACCACGATGCCGCTTGAGCAACTGCGCATGGTGGTGCGCAGCGACGAGGCCGATCACCCCATCAAGCTCGATGCCAAGGGCGGTTTCCAGCTGCCGATGCTGCCCGAGGCCGAGGCCAAGTCGGCCGATCTGGCCACCAATGCGCAGGTCGAGCAGAAGGTGTCCATCGCCGGCTCGCTGGAGCTCAACACCAAGCCCAACGAACTGGACATGGCCAAGGTGCGCCAGATCGTGCGCGTGGGCTTCAAGCTGCGCGACGAACTGCTGCCCTGGTACCTGCGCTGGCTCTTCCCGCGCATCGAGGGTGTGCGGGTCTGCGCCGCCACCCCGGCCTTCGAGCTGGAGTGGCGCGAGCACGGCCAGCTCCTCGGCCTGCCCCTGCCCGTGGGCGAACGCGACCCCAAGGCCAAGAAGGGCAGCACGGGCCGCGCCTGCGCCCTCATCACCGGCCAGGAGCGCTGGCCCGACGCCGCACGCCTGCTGGCACCGGCGGACGCCGAGCTGAGCGTCAAGCTGCAAGGGCAATGAAGTTCAGTCAGGGCAGCCACTGGCCGGCGCGCATCGCCGTCGTGGGGCTGCACCTGGCCCTGGGGGCCTTGCTGTGGCAGCACCGCCCGCCGGCCCTGCAGACGGCAGGCGAACGCCGTGTCGTGACCCTGCGGCTGCTACCGCCGCCGCAGCGCCAGGCCGCACCGCCGGCCAAGGCCCTCACGCCCCCGGCACCAGCGCAACGGGTGCCACCGCCCCTGGCCCCGGTGGCGGAGCTGACCTGCTCGGAATTTCCGAGACAGTAATTCCTAGAAGACGGCGGGTTGCAGGTCTTGACGGAGTTGCTGCTTGAACTCGGTCGGGGTCAAGTATTGCAGGCTGCTGTGCGGCCTGACCTCGTTGTAGTGCTGGCGCCAGGACTCGATGACGACCTTGGCCTCTCGGCGCGAGCGGAACCATTCGACGGACAGACATTCGTCGCGGAATTTGCCATTGAAGCTCTCGTCGGCACCGTTCTGCCAAGGCTTGCCGGGGTCGTTGAGAACCATCGCGATGCCGGAGCTGGCGATCCACTCCAGGATGGCCTGGCTGACGAACTCCGGTCCGTTGTCCGAGCGCATGAACAGCGGCGCCCCATGAACGCTCACCAAGCGCGACAGCACCTCGATCACGCGCTTGGAACGGATCGAGCCCGCGACGTCGATGGCCAGGCACTCCCGGGTGTACTCGTCGATGACCGTCAGGCACTTGAGCTGCTGGCCCGTGGCCGTGGTGTCGAAGACGAAGTCGTAGGCCCAGACCATGTTGGCCTTGAAGGGCGTGTGCACGCGAGGTCGCTTGGAAGCGATGCGCTTGCGCGAACGCTTCCTGGGCACCAGCAAGCCCGCCTGACGCCACAGCCGATGCGTGCGCGACCAACTCAGCTCGAAGCCGCGCCGGCGCAGGAAGATGCGGATGCGCCGGTAGCCGTAGCGCGGGTACTGGGCTGACAGCTCCTTCATCGCCTCGATCACCGGTGCGTCCTTGGCCGGCAGGCGCAGCTTGTAGCTGGGCGTGGCGCACGACATGCCGATGAGCCCGCAAGCCCGACGCAGGCTCAGGCCACGCTCGCGAGCGAGGGCGACCTGTGCACGTCGAGCCAGCGGGCTCACCATTTTTTTGCGTTGATCTCCTTGAGGACTTCGATGTCCAGATCACGCTCGGCCAGCAGCTTCTTGAGCCGGCTGTTCTCCAGCTCGAGCGCCTTCAGGCGCTTGACGTCAGCGACTTCCAGCTGGCCGAAGTGCTTGCGCCAGGCGTAGATCGTGGGCTCGCTGACCTTGTGCTTCTTGGCCGCCTCGGCCACCGTGGTGCGGTCTGCTTCTCGCAGGATCGCCACCATCTGCTCTTCCGTGAATCGACTTTTCCTCATGGGCTCCTCGGGGGATGGAGCCATCTTCTCTGGGAATCAGTGTCTCGGAGAAACCGGGCAGGTCAGAGCCGCTGCTTTCGCCCCTCTCGACCCCGCCGGCGCCCGCTCCGCTGCCCGAAACAGCGCCCACCCCGCTTCCCGCACCCACCACGGTCGAGCCGCCCCGCAGCACCCTGCGCCTCACCCTGCCGCCCGGCTATGCGGCATCGTCCGCCGCCGCCCGCAACCCCGCGCTGAGCGACCCCCGCAGCAACACCGCCCGCCCCACGCTGGAAGATCGCATCGGCGACGCGACCGGCGGCGCAGGCGCCTGGGTGGAAGAGCGCACCAGCGACTACGCCTCGCAGTCCGTGGGCGCGCTGGGCGACCGCCGCACCGTGCTACGCCGCGGCGACACCTGCGTGGAAGTGCACCGCTCCCGCATCGCCGACGCCGACCCCTTCAACGGCAGCGTCGCCCCGCGCACGGCACCGATGGTGGGCAAGCCGTACAAGTGCAAGTGAGGCGCGTGCGCTGCGGTGCTTCTCTGGCCCTGGACGGCGGGAGCGGACGCAGGGCCTTGCCCGTCGCCACGGGCCGATGCGTCCGCGCGATGTCAATGTTTTGAACCGTCAGCGGCTCACCGCCTCTGGCTGCGTGCCAGAGGAGACTTGATTGGTGGCTGCTTGGCAGCGGTTGCTGACTTTCACAGCCGGTATGCGTAGGGCAGCAATGTGCCCGAAGCGGGCGTTGACACGGGCCTACCGCCCCCCCGGAAAGCTGCCGTTCAACGCTTGAGTTCAGCGGACAAGCCAGCGAGGCTGGCGTAGGCCCGCTGCAACGAAGGGTTGGGCATCAGCATCCTTCCGCCCACTCGGTCCTGAGAACTTTAGTGCTCGATCCGACTTTCAAATTCAAGATCATGTCGAAACTCGTCCAGCAGCACTTGTCGAACGACTCCCATTCACCCTTTTCGTTCTTTCCGTAGCAACTAGTGTCTAGAACTTTCTTTGTCATTGTTACGTGGATACTTTTGCCAACATAAATCCTACGCTCCGTGTCACCGGGTACTTCAGCGAAACTTTGATGGCGACCGCTTGATTTAATATTTTTTTCCAACAAACTGTAAACCTGCCCGCGATATTTTATTTTTGCGCCAACTTCAGTTAGGACGAAAACGGTTCCGTCGGAAAAGTAGACACAGGGATCGGAACACTCACCGTTAGGGTTGCATTGCATTTCGGGGTTGCCCTCTGCTGCGACAACAGCCTGCAGTGCTGCGGCGAAAAATACAAGCATGAGAAATGAGCGCGAGAAAGCCATTGCTGATGCCCAACTACTAGTTTATCCAGCACACCGTGCCGGTTAACTCCGAGCGCTGCTGCTTAACCAAGCGCTCGGACGGCTTGGAAGTTGTTGTCGGCATTAAGAAATCTCCCATTGACTGTCTATTTATACAGCCTTAAATTGGTGCACAAACCGGCACCCACGCCGGCGACTCTGCCAGCCGTGTGACGCCGAGGCAATCGTGGGTTTTCACCCCATCGAGCGAGGCCCGCCATGTCGAGTGCAGTCGTTGACCTGAGCCAGCGCCGAGGCGAGTTGCGGCCCCCGCGTGCGCGCGGGCTGCCTCCGTTGCGTGCCGTGCGCCTTCTGGACCAGCTTCGCGAGCGCATCCGTTACCTGCACTACAGCCGCAGCACAGAGGACATCTATGTCTATTGGTGCCGGGCGTTCATCCGGTTCCATGGGTTGCGGCATCCGCGCGAGATGGGTGGCACCGAGGTTGAGGCGTTTCTGACCTGGTTGGCAGACGAGCGGCAAGTGGCCAGCGCCACGCACAAGCAGACCTTGTCGGCACTGCTGTTTCTGTAAACGAAGGTGCTGGAGCTCAACCTGCCGTGGATCAATCAGATCGAACGCCCACGCGTGCGCCGGAGGCTGCCCGTCGTCCTGAGTCGCGACGAGGTGTCGGCAGTGCTGGGCGGCATGGCTGGCGAGTTGGGCCTGTTGGCGCGACTCCTCTACGGGACGGGAATGCGCATCAATGAAGCCTTGCAGCTGCGAGTCAAGGATGTGGACTTCGCCCATCAGGCGGTGATCGTGCGCGCGGGCAAGGGCGGCAAGGATCGCGTCCTGATGCTGCCCCAGGCCCTGGCTCAGCCGCTGCGGGAGCAACTCGCAAGCTCTCGCAAAGTCTGGGCGGAGGACGTGGCCGCCGGGACGGCCGGCGTCGAGGTGCCACACGCCTTGGAGCGCAAGTACCCGCGAGCCGGCGCGTCGTGGCCCTGGTTCTGGTTGTTCCCTCAAGACCACCACTCGACCGACCCGCGCAGCGGCGTTGTACGTCGGCATCATCTGTACGACCAGACCTTCCAGCGCGCCTTCAAACGCGCAGTCCGGGCCGCGCAGCTCGACAAACCGGCCACGCCGCACACGTTGTGTCACTGTTTTGCGACCCACCTCCTCCAAGCGGGTAGCGATATCCGGACCGTGCAGGACTTGCTCGGCCACGCCGACGTTGCGACGACCATGATTTACACCCATGTGCTCAAGGTTGGCGGCGGTGCAGTGCGAAGTCCGCTGGACACACTGCCCGTCACCGGAGCGCTCTGAAGCGGACACTGCTGAGGTTCCGCTTCGGGCACATAGGCGCCACTAATCGGCTGTCACGCGAACGGCAGCAACCAGCCTCAACCAGCCGCCCGTCATTCAGTCTTCTCCCTCCCTCGCCGCTTCAAAACCACGGCCTCGCGCAGCGTGTAGGACGCAGGGCTCACGCGCCAGCCACTCGCCAAGCCTGCCCGACAGCACCGGCCCGGCGGCTTCTTGGGTCAGTCGACCAAGACCTTGATGTCAGGCACCCGCCCGCGGCAACAGCGCTGCAATCTTGAGCACCGTCGCCCAGTTGCGCGTCGTGACACCGCGCCCGGCCTTGCCCAGCATCGCTTCGCCCACGGCGCTTTCGAGCAGGCCGCCGGGGCAGTGCAAGTAACCCACCTGCGGGGTGATCACGAGGCGCTCGCCGCCGCTGGCCAGCGGCACGAGCGGCTGCAGGGCCTGCAGGGCGGCCTCGTCGGCACCGAAGGCGACCAGGAAGCGCGAGTGTTCTCCCTCGGGAGGCTGGCCGGGCACGCCGTCGACGATGCGGGCGAACTCGGCGGCGGTCTTCACAAC
>JAIPCJ010000200.1 GCA_021738245.1 Methylotenera sp.
CCGTCTGGCTGGCCGCCTGGGGCGTGACGAGGGACACCGGTGCCGGCTGGCCGCCACCGCAGGCCGCAAGGCCGAGCGAGATGGACGACGCCAGCAGGCCCAGCCTGGGCTTGCGTGAAGTCATGGTCTTGTCTCCAGGGCGCGCTCTGTTGGCGCGCGAATCAGTGAAGGGCGCGGCCGCCGCTGGGCGCGTCGGTCATGGCAGGCAGGCGCAGGCCTGCCCGGCCGCGCGTCCGTCAGGGGCCTGCGGCATGGAACGACGTCATCCGTGGCGGGAAGTCGGCGGCAGGCCGAAGAGGGGTGCAGCTGCCCGTGCGGCACCGGCTCGCAAGGGCGTCTGGAAGAGAGGAGCGCGCAGCAGGCGCGGCACCACGGCCGTGGCCGTTGGGCGCTCGGCCACCCGGTGGTGATCGATGCGCAGCCGGCTCAGCAGGCAGTTGGAACAGTGTTTCGGTTTTAAGCTAACCGGTCAACGCCGGGCATACCCTCAGAACGAGGGCCAGCTCAGGCCGGGGCGACAACGCGCACCCGCTGCCCGGCGAACTCGACCACCTGGCCGGCCCGCATCTTGGCGGTCTTGCGCAGCTCGGTCTGGCCATCCACCCGCACCTGGCCCTCGGCAATGAGGGCACGGGCCTGACCGCCGCTGTCGGCGAGGCCCGTGGCCTTCAGGAGTTTGTCGAGTTCGATGTACTCGCCGCGGAGGTGGAGATCGATGTCAGGCATGGCGCGATTGTCGCCCCATGCCTGGGCGCCTTCACTGCGGCACGCGGCGGCGCCACAGCAGGCCCATGACGCCCAGACCGCCCAGCAGCAGCATCGCGCTCCCCGGCTCCGGCACCGGCAGCGTGAAGCCGCCACCGTTGTTGCCGAAGTCCCAGTTGGTGTTGGGATCGTCCACGGTCGCCGAGTTCACCACGTTGCCGAACAGCTGGGCGGTCGTGCCCAGGCCGGCCTCCTGCGCGCCGGACAGCAGCGTGGCGGCAAAGGGCAGTTCCAGGTAGGTGATCTTGCCGGTATTGAAGAAGTCCACCGAGCCGTTGCCGGAGGCGTAGGCCCACTGGTTGCCGCTCAGGTTGAACGCCGTGCCGTACTGGAACAGCAGCTTCTTGTAGACGGTGCGCGAGCCCGTCCAGGTCGGATCGTTCGACCAGGTGCTGACGCCGAAGCTGCTGGAGTAGCTCACGCCGGCCAGGTCGGTGAAAGACGTGCTGATGGTGCCGTAGGCGGAACCGTCGCCCGGGAAACTACCATCCAGCGTGAAACCCACGATGACCGCGCCATAGCTGCCGGCGGGCCGCTGGGGCGTCGCGTTGATCAGCAGTTGCTGGCTCCAGTAGGCGTTGGACTGAGCCGAGACCCAGCTGTTCGGCGCGGCGTCTGGCTGGCCGCTGGCATTGAGCGTGGATGTGGCGATCGAGGTTTTCAGGTTCAACCCCAGCACCTGGGCCTGCCCGCTGTAGCTGAAGCTGTACTGGCCAGAGGCGGTGATGATGTCGTAGATGGGATCGACGCCAGGCGTGCCGCCGCTGGGCACGAGGTAGCTCTTTTGCGCAACCGGGGTGCCGCCCCCCGGCAAGCCGGCCTGCCAGTAGGTGTAGTCAGACGGGCCGTTGATGGTGAAGTCGACGTCACCGAGCAAGGGGCTGGTGACGCTGGCATTGATCCAGCCGTTCACCGAACTCGAGGCGCTGAAACCCAACGCGAGCGCCGATGACGTGGCCAGGCTGCAGCCCAGTGCGGCCGCCGCAGGCAGGACCGTGGCCCGAAGGCGGGAGGAGAAGATGGACATGACGAGCTCCTTGGACAAGACGCCCGCATCGTGTCGCTGCGCGCGGCAATGCGCAGCCCCGCTCTGTCACCTGTATCTGGGAGGGCCGCGCGGTTCATCCGCAAGCCCGCGAGGCAGATCCCCCTCAGGCCCGGGGAAGGGGCCTGTGGCGATGTCCGGTTTTGCGAAAACGCGCCGCCGGGCTCACGACCGGCGCAGGGCCGCCTCGCGGATGGCGGTCAACGTCGAGCGCGAGGTGCTCACATCCGGCGACAGCCGCAGATGCAGCAGCGCCGGACGCCCCGCGGCCACGGCCGCCTGCAGCGCCGGGCCGACCTCCTCCGTGCGCTCGGCCTTGAAGGCGACAAAGCCAAAGGCCTCGGCCAGCTTGGCGAAGTCGGGGTTGAACAGATCGCTGCCCGAGACGCGCCCCGGGTACTCGCGCTCCTGATGCATGCGGATGGTGCCGTAGGTGCCGTTGTCCACCACCACCACCAGCAGCTTCTTGGCGCCGTAGCCCGTGGCCGTGGCCAGCTCCTGCCCGGTCATCAGGAAGTCACCGTCGCCCGCGATGTTGACCACCCAGCGGTCTTGCAACAGCGCCGCTGCAACGGCCGCCGGCACGCCATACCCCATGGCGCCCGAGGTGGGCGCGAGCTGCGTCTTGCCGAAGCGATGCAGGCCGGTGTAGCGATGGAAGCGGTGCAGCCAGCCGCTGTAGTTGCCGGCACCGTTGGTGAAGAGGGTGCCCTCGGGCAACTGCGCGTCGATCAGGCGGATGACCTCGGCCATGTCCAGCGGCGACACCGGCGCCGGCTCGAGGTTGGCGCGGTAGTCGGCATTGGCGGCCTGCGTCCAGTCGCGCCAGGGCACGGCCGGCGGTGCGGCCAGCGCGGCCAATGCGGGGGCAGCCTGGCTCATGCTCGCGTTGATCAACAGCTCGCCGGTGTACACACGCCCCAGCTCCTCTGCGCCTGCGTGGAGGTGGATGAGCTGCTGCGCCGGCCGCGGCGCCTGCAGCAGCGTGTAGCCGCCGGTCGTCATCTCGCCCAGGCGCGGGCCGATGGCGAGGATGAGGTCTGCATCCTTCACCCGCGCGGCCAGCTTGGGATTGATGCCGATGCCCACGTCGCCCGCGTAGTTAGGGTGGGCGTTGTCGAACAGGTCCTGGAAGCGGAAGGCACAGCCCACCGGCAGATGCCAGGCTTCAGCAAACCGCTGCAGCGCGGCCGTGGCCTCGGGCGTCCAGCCCCCGCCGCCAGCGATCACCAGCGGGCGTTGCGCGGCGGCCAGGCGCTCGCGCAGCTCCGCCAGTGCGGCCGGCGTGGGCGCGGCCTCGGCAGGCCGTGCGGGCGCCACGACCGGCGCCGTGATCGGCTTCGTCAGCATGTCCTCGGGCAGCACCAGCACCACCGGGCCCGGGCGGCCCTGCATCGCGGTGTGGAAGGCCCGCGCCACGTACTCGGGCAGGCGCTCGGCGTCGTGCACCTCGCCCACCCACTTGGCCATGCCCAGCGTGCCGGGGCCGAACATCTGGCGGTAGTCGACCTCCTGGAAAGCCTCGCGGTCGCGCTGATCGCTGGCCACCTGGCCGATGAAGAGAATCATCGGCGTGCTGTCCTGGAAGGCGGTGTGCAGGCCGATGCTGGCGTTGGTGGCGCCGGGGCCGCGGGTCACGAAACAGATGCCGGGCCGCCCGGTCAACTTGCCCTGCGCCTCGGCCATGAAAGCCGCGCCGCCCTCCTGCCGGCAGGCTACGAAGCGGATCTGCTCGCGGTACTCGTGAAAGCCGTCGAGCACGGCGAGGAAGGATTCGCCCGGCACGCCGAAGGCGGTATCGACACCGTTGGCGATCAGGGCTTCGACCAGCCTGTGGCCGGCCAGGACGGGGGTTGCAGCTTGTCTAGTCATGTGCGGCACTTTAGCCGCCCGGATGAGCAAGCCCGATGAGGGCACAAGCCCGACGCTGCGCCCGACGCGGCCCTGAGGCAACCTGCGGTGCCCCTCGGAGAATCACGGACGCGTGAGCAGCCCCGGCTCATACAGAATCGCGCGCTCATTGACCGTCACTCGACAACAGGGAGAAACACATGAAGCGATTTGCAGGCATCCTGGCCCTGGTGGCCGCCACCCTCCTGAGCGGCTGCTCGTCCACACTGAAGAGCCGCGACATCGATGCGGCCACCGGCCGGTTCCCCACCGACACCTTGCTCGCCACCGATGGCGTGAAGACCGAGAAGCCCTTCCAGGCCAAGTACCGGGAACTCGCCTACATCAAGACCGACGGCAACAAGAATGCCGAGTACAACAGCTTCCTGACCGCCAACTTCTCGAAGACCAAGGCGTTCACCAAGATCGTCAAGAAGGACGAACTTGAGAGCCTCATCATCGAGCGCAAGCTGACTGACAAAGTGAGCAACATCTCGGACCTGATCGGGCTGAACCAGCTGCAAAAGCAGATCGGCCCGTTCTTGATCATCGAGCCCTACGTCGAGTGGAAGGGTGGCTACAACTTCTTCGGCAGCATCAAGGCCATCGATCCGGAAACCGGTGAAACCGTGTTCCTCGTCGAGCAGACCGCCTTCAATTGGGCCGGCCTCGACGACCCGCTGTTCTTCCCGCTGTTCAACGCCTTCCTGGAATGGACCAAGGGCGAGAAGATCCGCACCGCGCCGAAGAAATAAGTCTTGCGGGCCGTGCGCTCAGCGCGGCCCCTCGATCTGGCGCTGCATGATCTTGTCGCGCAGGGTGTCATCGCGGGTGATGTCGAGCGCCTTGTGCAGGGCCGTGGGGCCGCTCGCGGCCTCCGAGGGCTTCGGCATCGGCGGGGCGGCCACCACGCTCACCGTGCCGCCCGTCACCGCCCTGGCCTGCGCACCGGTGGGGCAGTCGACGTTGGAGTAGGTGACCTCGCCGCCCTTGACGCATTTGCGCAGCGAGCCGACCTTGGCATTGCCCCCGGACCCGGCCGGGTCGCCCGCTGACGATGGCGGCTCGGGCAGCGTCACCGCCCCCGCCCAGGCCTGCAGGCTAGCGCGCTCATGCCAGCCGGCACCGAGCACCGCGATCAACAGACAGACAGCAATCAGACGTCGTACCGACATGCATCACCCGCGCACCTGAAGATGGGCGGCGACTGTAGCCGCCTCACGCTCAGGCGCCGTTCAGGCGCGCTATGCGGCGGCCAGTGTCGTGCGCCGTGACAGCCCCAGGCCGACCAGACCGGCCGACGCGATGCCCATCAGCAAGGCCAGCGCCGAGCCGGCGAACACGCCCCGCGGCATGCCGTGGTCCAGGATGGCGCCGAACACCGGGGCCGCAATCGCAAAGCCGATGTCCAGGCCCGAATACACCGTGCCGTAGACGCGCCCCGTAGCCCCCGGCGGCGCAGCGCGCTTGATGAGCATGTCACGCGAGGGGCCGGCCAGGCCAGTGCCGAAGCCGGCCAGCGCTGCCACCGCCGCGGCCATGCCGCCGGGCAGCCAGCCGGTGGCCGTGACGAGCAGCAGTGCCGCCGCCAGCGCCATGGCCCAGCCGATGGTGCGCTCCAGCCGCTCAGCCCTCGCCACCAGGAAGCCGCCGCAGACCATGCCCGCCGCACCGGCCAGCATGTAGCCGGTGACCACATAGGCCGTCTGCGACAACGGCAGGCCGTAGATCTGGTGCAGCGCCGGGCTGGCAAAGCTCTGGATGGCCGACAGGGCTGCGGTGCTCCAGAAGAAGAACGAGAAGCACAGCCACACCGAGGGCAGCTTCAGGAAGGCCATCGGATGCTCCTGCGCCGTGCCTGGCGTTGACTTGGCATGGCCCCAGCTGCCCTGGCGGTCGTCGATGGCCGCGCGCTGCCAGAACAGCAGCCCCATCACGGCCAGGGCCACGAGCGCCGTGCCGAGGTAGGCCAGGCGCCAGTTGCCCGTGGCCTCGGCGATGCCGATGGAGAACACCGGCGCCACCGCCCAGCCCAGGTTGCCGCTGATGCCGTGCACCGAGAACGCATGGCCCAGGCGCGCCTGCGACACCCGCTTGTTCAGGATGGTGAAGTCGGCCGGGTGGAACGGCGCATTGCCCACGCCGGCCAGCGCCGCCGCCAGCATCAGCCCACCGAAGCCCTGGGCCAGGCCGGCCGCGACCGACGCCAGAAAAAAGCTCGCCATCGCCGCGAACAGCACCGGCCGCGCGCCCACGCGATCAACGATGAAGCCCGACAGCGCCTGCCCGGCGCCCGAGATGACGAAGAAGGTGGTGACCAGCAGGCCGAGCTCCGAGTAGCTCAGGCCGAACGCCTGGATGAAGGCCGGAAAGAGCGGCGGCAGCAGCATGTGGAAGAAGTGCGAGCTGCCGTGGGCGACGCCGATGGTGGAGATGGTCGTCACGTCGCGCCGTCGCTGCAGCGCGGCGTCGAGGGAAGAGGCGAGGGCCGTGTTCATGACGCTGGATTCTGGGCATCGGGCGCCCGGCGCGGTTACGATGAATCGTCAAGTTCTGTCGATTTCACGCCAATGCCTGCCTCGGTCCACCGCCGCGCCCGCTCGCCCGCCCCCGCCGCGCCGGTGGTGCGCAGCGGCACCAGCCAGCCGTCGTACCTGCCCGAACGCTACGCCCCCAGTGCGCATCGGCCCCTGCGCGCCAAGTCCCGCTTGCTGGAGCACCTGGCCGACATCCAGCCCCACCATCACGCCTGGGCACAGCTGGTGTTTTCTTTCAGCGGCGCGGTGCGGGTGGGCACGCCGCGGTCGACCTACATCGTGCCGCCGTCGCGGGCGGTGTGGATCCCGGCGGGACTGGAGCATGCGGTCACCGCCATCGAGCGGGCCGACCTGCGCACGCTCTACGTGCAGGCGGAGCTGCTGGCCGGCGAGGCCTGGCATCGCCCCCGGGTGCTGGAGGTGTCGCCCCTGCTGCGCGAGCTGGTGCTGGCCTTGCCGACCGATGCCGACCCCTGCCCGCCCGAGGCCCCCGACGACGAGGCCCGGCGGCACGGCGTCGAGGCGCTGGTGGTGCATGAGCTGCGACGCGCCCGCGCCCTGCCGCTGGGCGTGGCCCTGCCCCACGATGCGCGGCTGCGCCGTCTGTGCGAAGCCATGCTGCGCGACCCTGGCCGCCACGCCGGCCTGGACGCCTGGGCGGCCGAGGCCGGTGCAAGCCCGCGCACGCTGAACCGGCTGTTCCGGGACGAACTCGGAACGAGCTTTCTGCAATGGCGCTCGCAACTGCTGCTGGCCCACGCGGTCACCCTCGCCGCCCGGGGCCGGCCGATGGGGCATATCGCCGCCGAGCTGGGCTATGCCAGCGCCAGCGCCTTCTCCGCGATGGTGACCCGCACTGTCGGCATGCCGCCCAGCCGCTTCTTCGCGGAAGCCTGAAGTCGCCGGTCGCCGGACACGCGCGGTTACGAGTTGGGGCGGCGGCTCGTCTGGCAAACCGGGCCTCTGGCGCGTTGGGCCCACGTACGATGCCGCAAACGACAACAAGGACAAGCACCATGCAACGCCGCCAAATCTCCCTGGGTCTCTTCAGCAGCCTGACCGCCGGCCTGCTCTCCACGCTGGCGCTGCCGGCGCATGCCGAGGACGAAGGCGATTTCGTCATCCTGCGCGCCCGCTACGGGACCGAGAACCGCCATGTCGACGTCACCGGCCGGCTGCGCGACCTGGCGCGCCAGGACCGTCGATTCAAGCTGACCAACGACCTCTTCGGCGTGGACCCCGACCCGGGCCGCACCAAGACCCTGCGCATCTTCGCGCGCGACCGCTACGGCCGTGAGCAGCAGTTCGAGTACCGCGAATACGACTGGGTGGACGGCGCGCAGTTCATCGGCTGGGGGCGCGGCAACTGGGGCGACGAAGGTGGCCCCGGCGGCTGGCATGGCAGCCGCGAAGACCGGCACGACGATGGCAACTACGTCATCCTCTACGCCACCTACGGCGCCAGCGGCCGCGATGTGGATGTGACCGACCGCCTGCGCGATCTGGCCCGTCGCGACCAGCGCCTGCGGCTGACCAACGAGCTGTTTGGCGTGGACCCCTACCCCGGCCAGACCAAGATCCTGCGCATCTTCACCCGCGATCGAGGCGGCCAGGAGCGCACCTTCGAGTACCGCGAGTACCAGACCATCGACGGCAATCAGTTCGTCGGCTGGGGTCGCGGCGATTGGGGCCGGGGCAGCGACCGCGGCCCGGTGCGCCCGGGCCCGGGTGGCCGCTTCGTCATCGAAAGCGCCAGCTACGGCAGCGGCAACCGCTGGGTGGACGTCACCCAGGCCGTGCGTGGCCAGGTGCGCGGCGACCGTCTGGATCTGCCCGTGAGCAATGAGCGCTTCGGCGTGGACCCGGCCCCGGGCGAGCGCAAGACGCTCAGCGTCACCTACCGCTTCGGCAATGAGCCGAGCAACACGGTGCGCGTCAGCGAGCGCGACACGCTGCGGCTGCCTTGAGCCAGGCAGCCCAGCCGGCGAAGCAGCTCAGCCGGCCAGCAACCGCTTCATCGGCGGCTCCTTGACCACCCGCTGCAGCACCTGCAACAGCAGATCCTGCGGCCACGCTGCCCGGGGCGACACGCAGGCATAGGTCGGCATCCGTGCCACGCGCTGGCGAACATGCAGACGCTCGGCTTCGGGCCGGGCGCTGTTGTAGTGCGCCAGCACGCGCCGGTCGCAGACCGCCGCCTCCGTGCGGCCCAGGCGGAGCTTCTCCAGCATGTGCCAGGGGCTGGGCGCGTCCTCACGCCGCAGCGCGCCGGCATCGAAGCCCGATTGCAGGCTGTCGTAGCGATAGCCCAGCACCGTGCCCACGCGCAGGCCGCGCAGCGCCGGCAGCTCCAGGGGCGGGCCGGGTTCGCGCGTCACCAACACGTCCTCCAACACCAGCAACGCCGGCCCCAGCCGGCCGGGCGGCCCTTCGGGGCCGTACCAGGTGGGGCTGATCAGGCAGTGCAGGTCGACCTGACCGTCACGCAGAGCGGCGTCGATGCGCTGGCTGGGCAGCTTGACCAGCCCCGCCCGCGCGGGCACCGCCTGCGCCACGAG
>JAIPCJ010000201.1 GCA_021738245.1 Methylotenera sp.
CGGTCAGAGCCTTTCGAAGATGCCGGCAGCGCCCTGGCCGGCACCGACGCACATGGTCACCATGCCGTACTTGCCGCCAGTGCGGCGCAGGCCGTGGATGACCGACGCGGCGCGGATGGCACCGGTGGCGCCCAGCGGGTGGCCCAGCGCGATGGCGCCGCCGTTGGGATTGACCTTGGCACGGTCCAGCTCGATGCCCTTGCTGTCCAGGTCGTTCAGCACGGCCAGGCTCTGCGCGGCGAAGGCTTCGTTGAGCTCCACCCAGTCCAGGTCCTTGGCGCTGATGCCGGCGGCCTTCAGCGCGGCCGGGATGGCTTCGATCGGGCCGATGCCCATGATCTCGGGCGGCACGCCGCGCACGGCGAAGGACACGAAGCGGGCCAGCGGCGTCAGGTTGTAGCGCTTGAGCGCGGCTTCGCTGACGATGATCAGGCCGCCGGAGCCGTCGGAGGTCTGCGAGCTGTTACCGGCAGTCACGCTGCCCTTGGCGGCGAACACGGGCTTGAGCTTGGCCAGGCCCTCCATCGACGTGTCAGGGCGTGCGCCTTCGTCGAGCTTGACGGTGCGGGTCTTGACGTTGATGGAACCGTCGGCCAGGTTGGGCGTGCGCTCGATCACGTCGAAGGGCGTCATCTCGGCATCGAAGTAGCCGGCCTGCATGGCGGCCACGGCGCGGCGGTGCGACTCCACCGAGAACGCATCCTGCGCCTCGCGGCTGATCTTCCACTGCGCCGCCACCTTCTCTGCCGTCAGGCCCATGCCGTAGGCGATGCCGATGTTCTCGTCCTTCTCGAAGATCAGCGGGCTCAGGGACGGCTTGTTGCCGCCCATCGGGATCATCGACATCGACTCGACGCCACCGGCGAACATCACGTCGGCCTCGCCCACGCGGATGCGGTCGGCGGCCATCTGCACGGCGGTGATGCCCGAGGCGCAGTAGCGGTTGATCGTCACGCCGCCCACCGTCGGGCCGAAGCCGGCCAGCACGGAGGCCACGCGGGCGATGTTCATGCCCTGCTCGCCTTCGGGGAAGGAGCAGCCCACGATGGCGTCTTCAATCGCCTTGGCTTCCAGGCCCGGGGCCTGGGCCAGCGCGGCCTGCATGACCTTGACGAGCATCTCGTCCGGGCGGGTGTTCTTGAAGTAGCCCCGGCCGCTCTTGCCGATGGGCAGACGGGTGGCGGCGACGATGTAGGCGTCTTGGACTTGCTTGCTCATGTTGGTTCCTTTCAAGCCTGGGGCTTTTTCTCTTTGGGCACCCAGGCCCAGACAAATTCACACTCGATCGGCTCGATGCCGGCTTCGTCGGTCACGGTCACGGCGACCGTGACCTCGCCCTTGGTTTCATTCGCCATCGCTTGGCGCTGCGATGCCGTCAGGTGCGCCTTGGCGACCAGGCCGCCGGTGGCACGCTTGCGGAAGTTCACCTGCAGCGACTTGCACAGCGGCAGGCAGTCGTCACGCACATTCATGCCCACCACCATGCCGGTGGCGGTTTCGGCAAGCAGCGACATCGCGGCCGCATGCACGCCCTTGATGTGGTTCTGCACTGGCCGCCGGTTGGCGACGCGGATCTCGCTGCGCTCGGGCGTGAGCGCGACGAAGTCCAGCGACGCCGTGCCGGTGAAGGGCACGGCGCGCCGCAACGCGAAGTTGCGCGCCGGTCCACGCAACGCAGACGGCAGGCCGTCCAACTTTGCGAGGGTGCGTTGAAGCCGGTTCATGTTGCGTTCGGTCTACTCTTGATCGGAGTCAAGGTTCGCGGCTGAGTGGGCGTAGCGAGCGGACACCAGGCTAGGCGGACGGCGCGCAGGAACCGGAACGTACTTCCTGTACGTGAGAATTCCGAGCACCGGCCAACGACGCATGGTGTTCGCGCAGTAGCCCAATCAGTTGCGAACGGGTTTGCCCGTTTGGAGCATGCCCATGATCCGCTCCTGCGTCTTGGGGTTGTCCAGCAGCGAGCAGAAGTGCTTGCGCTCCAGGGCCATCAGGTACTCCTCGGTCACCAGCGAACCGGCCTCGACCTCGCCACCGCAAACCACGTCGGCGATCGCCGCGGCCAGGTGGTAGTCGTGGGCGCTGACGAAGCCGCCGTCACGCATGTTGGCGACCTGGCCCTTGATGGTGGCAATGCCGCTGCGGCCAGCCACCGGGAACACGGCCTTGTGCGGCGGGCGGTAGCCGGCCTCACTCATGCCCAGCGCGGTGGCGGTCGCCACGTGCAGCAGTTCGTCCTTGTGCGGCACGATGATGTCGCTGTCCAGCAGGAAGCCGTTCTTCTTGGCTTCATGCGCCGAGGTCGCGACCTTGGCGGTGGCGGCGGTCAGGAAGCCGTCCTTCAGGAAGGTCAGGATGTCGGCACCGGCATTGCCGGCTGCCGCCATTTCGGCGGCGCGGCGGGCGATATAGGTCAGGCCGCCACCACCCGGGATCAGGCCCACGCCCACTTCCACGAGGCCCACATAGCTCTCGACATGCGCCACGCGGCGGGCGCAGTGCACCGCCAGCTCGGCGCCACCGCCGAGGGCCAGGCCACGCATGGCGGCCACCACCGGCACGGCGGCATAGCGCAGGCGCAGCATCATGTCCTGCAGCTTCTTCTCTTCCGGCGCGATGCCCTTGCTGCCCATCTTCATGAAGACGGGCATCAGGCTCTCGAGGTTGGCGCCGGCCGAGAACACGTCGTCCGGCGACCAGATCACCAGACCCTTGTAGTCGGCCTCAGCGATCTCGACGGCCTTGAGCAGGCCCTCGGTCACGGCCGGGCTGATGAGGTGCAGCTTGGCGGTGATGGAGGCAATGACGACCTGGCCGTCCAGCGTCCACACGCGCACTTCGTCGTTCTTGAACAGCTCGGTGCCGCTCCTGAGCGGGTCGGCAGCGCCGGTGCCGAAGAGGCTTTCGCGGAAGGCCTGGCGGCTGTAGACCGGCAGTTCGCTGCGCGGCTTGAACTTGCCCTCGGCGGCGCTCCAGGAGCCTTGCGCCGTGTGCACGCCACCGGCTTCGGCCACCGGGCCTTCGGTCACCCAGGCGGGCAGCGGGGCGCTGGACAGCGTCTTGCCGTCGGCGATGTCGGCGGCGATCCACTCGGCGACCTGCTTCCAGCCAGCGGCCTGCCACAGCTCGAACGGGCCCTGCTGGCTGCCGAAACCCCAGCGCATCGCGAAGTCGATCTCGCGGGCCGTGTCGGCCACGGTGGCGAGGTGCACCGCGCAGTAGTGGAAGCTGTCGCGCAGGATGGCCCACAGGAACTGGGCCTGCGGGTTGCTGCTTTCGCGCAGCAGCTTGAGGCGGTCGGCCGGCTGCTTCTTGAGCATGCGGGCCACGATCTCGTCGGCCTTCTTGCCGCCGGCCACGTACTCGCCCGTGGCGAAGTCCAGCCGCTGGATGTCCTTGCCGACCTTCTTGTAGAAGCCCGCGCCGGTCTTCTGGCCGAGCGCGCCCTTCTGGATCAGGCCCGCAAGCACGGCCGGCGTGGCGTAGGTGCTGTAGAACGGGTCGTCCTTCAGGTTGTCCTGCATGGTCTTGACGACGTGGGCCATGGTGTCCAAGCCCACGACGTCGGCCGTGCGGAAGGTGCCGGAGCTGGCGCGGCCGAGCTTCTTGCCGGTCAGGTCGTCCACCACGTCCACGGTCAGGCCGAACTTCTCGGCCTCGATCATCGTGGCCATCATGCCGGCGATGCCGACACGGTTGGCGACGAAGTTGGGCGTGTCATGGGCGCGCACGACGCTCTTGCCCAGGGACGTGGTCACGAAGGCTTCCAGCTGGTCGAGGATCTG
Source organism: Methylotenera sp. (assembly GCA_021738245.1). Lineage (GTDB taxonomy): Bacteria > Pseudomonadota > Gammaproteobacteria > Burkholderiales > Burkholderiaceae_C > Pelomonas. The sequence goes on from JAIPCJ010000201.1 coordinate 3,786, forward strand.
GGGCTGGGTGGTCGGCGTGTTGATCAGCTCCACCAGCGCCATGTAGCGCGGCGGGTTGAAGAAGTGGATGCCGCAGAAGCGCGGCTTGATGTCCTCGGGCAGGACTTCCGACAGCTTGGTGATCGACAGGCCCGAGGTGTTCGACGCGACGATGGCGTGCGGGGCCACGAAGGGCGCGATCTTGGTGTAGAGGTCGAGCTTCCAGTCCATGCGCTCGGCAATGGCCTCGATGACGAGGTCGCAGCCGCGCAGCAGCTCCAGGTGCTCTTCGTAGTTGGCCTGCTGGATCAGCGCGGCTTCAGCCGAGTCGCCCAGCGGCGCGGGCTTGAGCTTCTTCAGGCCGTCGACGGCCTTGGTGACGATGCCGTTCTTCGGGCCTTCCTTGGCAGGCAGGTCGAACAGCACGACCGGCACCTTGCAGTTGACGAGGTGGGCGGCGATCTGCGCGCCCATCACGCCGGCGCCGAGCACGGCGACCTTGCGGACTTGGAATCGACTCATTGATATCTCCAGGAATGTTCAGTTACTCGACGCGCACCCAGGTCTGGCTGCGGCCGAAGAGAGGGGCGCCGATGTAGCCGCGCACCTCGAGTTTCTTGCCACCGTCCACGGGCTTCAAGCGCGTGCGGTAGGTCTTGCCGTCGTTGGGGTCGAGGATTTCGCCACCGCCCCAGACGCCGTCCCCTTCAGCCTTCACGCCGCGGATGATCTGCAGGCCGACCACCGGCTGGTCCTTGCGGTCGTCCTTGCACTTGTTGCACTTGGCGTCGCCGGGGTCCTTGGGGTCGAGCAGCTTGTCGATGCTGCCGACCAGGGCGCCGCCCTGCTCGGTGATGCGCACCAGCGACTTCGCGGTCTTGCCATCGTCGTCGATGGTCTTCCACAGCCCCACCGGCGTGGCCTGCGCGAACGCAAGGCCAGGCAGCAGCAGGGCGGTGGCGATCAGGGCTTTCATCGTGTCTCCTCTTTGTGATGTGTGTCGATGAGCCCTGGGCGTCAGAACAGCGCCTCGTCCATTTCCATCAGCGGCTTCAGGCCGGCGCGGCAGGTGCGGATCAGCGTGGCCGTCTCCGGCAGCAGCTTGGCGAAGTAGAAGCGCGCCGTGGCCAGCTTGGCGGTGTAGAACGGGTCGCCGCTGTCCTTCTTGGCCAGGGCGATCTTGGCCGCCTGGGCGAAGAAGTAGGCAAAGCACATGTGGCCGACCACGCGCAGGTAGTCCACCGCCGCGGCGCCGACTTCGTCGGGGTTGCCGAAGGCCTTCATGCCGATTTCCTGCGTGAGCTTGTTGACCTTGTCGCCGAGGTCGGCGAGCGGGTTCACGAACTCCTGCATGGCTTCGTTGGTGCCCTCTTCCTCGATGAAGGCGGCGATCTTCTTGCCGAACTTCTTCAGCGTGGCGCCGTTGTTGGCGAGCACCTTGCGACCCAGCAGGTCCAGCGACTGGATGGTGTTGGTGCCTTCATAGATCATGTTGATGCGCGCATCGCGCACGAACTGCTCCATGCCCCACTCGTGGATGAAGCCGTGGCCGCCGTAGACCTGCAGGCAGTGCGAGGTCGCCAGCCAGCCGTTGTCGGTGATGAAGGCCTTGATGATGGGCGTCAGCAGCGCGACTTCGGCGTCAGCTTCCTTGCGCTCGTCTTCGTCGTCGCTCTTGAGCGCCTTGTCGAGCTGCAGCACGGTGTAGCCCTGCAGCATGCGGCCGCCTTCGGCAAAGGCGCGGGCGGTCAGCAGCATCTTGCGCACATCGGGGTGCACGATGATCGGGTCGGCGGCCTTGTCCGGTGCCTTGGGGCCCGACAGGGCGCGCATCTGCAGGCGGTCCTTGGCGTAGGCCACGGCGTTCTGGTAGGCCACTTCGGTCAGGCCCAGCGACTGGTTGCCCACGCCCAGGCGGGCGGCGTTCATCATCACGAACATCGCGGCCAGGCCCTTGTTGGGCTCGCCGACCAGGGTGCCGGTCGCGCCTTCCAGCACGATCTGCGCGGTGGCGTTGCCGTGGATGCCCATCTTGTGCTCGAGGCCCGCGCAGAAGATCGGGTTGCGGCCGCCGAGGCTGCCGTCGGCGTTCACGTGGAACTTGGGCACGATGAAGAGCGAGATGCCCTTGGAGCCCGCCGGCGCGTCCGGCAGGCGCGCCAGCACGAGGTGGACGATGTTTTCGGCCAGGTCATGCTCGCCGGCCGAGATGAAGATCTTGGCGCCGGTGATCTTGTAGGTGCCGTCCGCTTGCGGCTCGGCCTTGGTGCGCAGCAGGCCGAGGTCAGTGCCACAGTGCGGCTCGGTCAGGCACATGGTGCCGGTCCACTCGCCGCTGGTCAGCTTGGGCAGGTAGAGCGACTTCTGCTCGGGCGTGCCGTGGGCGTGCAGGGCCTCGTAGGCGCCGTGGGAGAGGCCCGGGTACATCGTCCACGCCTGGTTGGCCGAGTTCAGCATCTCGTAGAAGAACTGGTTCACCGTGTGCGGCAGCCCCTGGCCACCGTAGGTGGGGTCGCAGGAGAGTGCCGGCCAGCCGCCCTCGACGTACTGCTTGTAGGCTTCCTTGAAGCCCTTGGGCGCCTTCACCTCGTGGGTGGCCTTGTCGAGGGTGCAGCCCTCGGCGTCGCCGCTCAGGTTGATGGGGGCGATGACTTCGGCCGCGAACTTGCCGCCCTCTTCGAGCACCGCGTTGATCGTGTCGGCATCGATGTCCTCGTGGCCGGGCAGCATCTTCAGTTCGTCGACGACGTTCAGCAGCTCGTGCATGACGAACTGCATGTCACGCATGGGCGGGGTGTACTGGGGCATCGGTTACTCCTGGGACTACGGTGGGGATGAAGGGGTCAGCGCCGCGAGGCGCCGGTCTTGGAAGGAGAGCGGTTGCGATCGACTTCCAGCCCCAGCGGCGTGGCATAGAACTGGATGGTTCGCTCGAAACCGTTGCCGGCGCGTGAAAGCGCGCCGGGGATGCGCATGAAGCGCGCGTCGTGATGCAAGGACAGGATCAGCCCATGCAGCTCGAAAACAATCTGGTCCACGTCGGCATCGGCCCGCAGATGGCCTTCCTGCACGGACAGGACAATGGCCTTGTGCAGCGCGTCATGCCAGGCCTTGACCATGCCGACCAGCGCATCACGCACCGGGCCCGGCCGGTCGTCGAACTCGACGGCGCCGCTGATGTAGATGCAGCCCGAGTCCACCTCGACCGACACCCGGCGCACCCAGCGTTCGAACATCGCACGCAGGCGCGGCAGGCCACGCGGCTCGCGGATGGCGGTGAAGAAGACTTCTTCCTCGAACTTGGCGTGGTACTCGGTCACCACGGCGATCTGCAGCTCCTCGCGCGAACCGAAGTGCGCGAAGACGCCGGACTTGCTCATGCCCGTCACGTCGGCCAGGGCGCCAATGGACAGGCCCTCCAGGCCCATGTGCGAGGCCAGGCCGAGTGCGGCTTCGAGGATCGCGGCCCGCGTCTGCTGGCCCTTTTGCAGCGAGCGAGCCACGCGGGCCGGCTTGGCGGCACGCAGCGGGGCGGCTTTCTTGACAGTGTCGGTCAGCGTGCTCACACGGGCAGGAATAAAACGAACGATCGTTCTATTTTGCAGGTCCCGCCCGTGACAGCGCCAGCCTGGTCCGAGTAATTCCTAGGGTCATCTGCCTAAAACTGCCTTGAACCTAGGGATGTCCCGGGGTGGGTCTCCTTGTCATGGCCCCGCGCTTGAGCGCTGGCGCGGTTCTCGCTAGGCTCTCGGGAGGAGGTGTGCTCTGTGGATGTGCTCCAACTCGATGTCTCCGGCCGGCCCCAGGCCTGGATCACCACGCGCGAAGCGGCGGTGATCTATGCCAGCGATGGGGTGGCGTGGACGCTCGGCGACCCCTGCCAGGTGCTGCGGGGTGGCCTGCAACGTGTGTCGGGACGACAGTCCCGCATCGAAGTGCACCCCATCATCGCGGTGCGTGGCGCGGTGCCCAGCCGCGCCTGGCGGCAGGCGCCGGCCCTCTCCAACAGCAAGTTGTTCGTGCGTGACCGCTTCGTGTGCGCCTACTGCGGCCATCGCTATCTGCCTGAAGACCTCACCCGCGAACACATCCAGCCCACCTCCCGCGGCGGCCAGGACAGCTGGATGAACTGCATCACCGCGTGCAAATCCTGCAATGGCCGCAAGGGCAACCGGATGCCGGAAGAGGCGCACATGAGCCTGCTCTACCTGCCGTACGTGCCCAGCCTGCATGAAGACATGATCCTGCGCGGCCGCCGCATCCTGGCCGACCAGATGGAATTCCTGCTGGCCAGCGTGCCCCGTACCTCGCGTTTGCACGGTTGATCCGCCCACCCCCTACGCGCTTCGCGCGCGCCCTCAAGGGGGCACTGCCAGTGGCATGGCGGAGCCAGATCCACGGCAGTCGCTGGGTCGTGCACCACTTACGCGGTAACGAGTTGTACATCCGCGAATCGTCCGGTCAACGGGCAGACAATTCGACACGTTGGGCACGTGCTTTGCCCTAGGAGATTCGAATGTCCAAGCTCATGACTTCCCTCACCCTGGTCGCCGCCCTCGCGCTGTCGGCCTGCTCCACGACCAGCCCTGACGTGGTTCAGCGCGGCGATGCGCAGCGACTGTCTCAAGTGCAGGACGCCACGGTCCTGTCGTCCCGCCCCGTGGTGGTGGACGGCTCGCAGAGCGGCATCGGCGGCGTGGCGGGTGGCGTGACCGGCGCGATCGCCGGCAGCTCCGTCGGCGGCCGCCGTGAAGGCCAGGTGGTGGGCGTGATCGGGGCGGTTGCCGGCGCCGTCATCGGCAACGCCATCGAGCGCTCGGCCACCCGCGAGGACGCCCTGGAGATCATCGTCCAGCTGCGCAACGGCGAGCGTCGCGCCATCATCCAGGCCAAGGGCAACGAGAGCTTCAACAGCGGCGACCCGGTTGTGCTGGTGACCACCGGCGGCAAGACCCGCGTCACGCGCGCGCCGGCCGTCACGGCCCCGGCGCCTGCTCCGGCTTCCAACGGTTGATCGCCCAGCCTCCCA
>JAIPCJ010000202.1 GCA_021738245.1 Methylotenera sp.
AACAGCGCCACGCTGACCCGTGCCGGCCGCAGCTCCGACTCCACCGTCGCCGCCGCCTCCCGCCCGATGCGCTTGGCGGCAGCGCCGGCCTGCTGCAGCATCAAGGCATCGCTGCGCGAACGCTCATGCAGCATCAGCGCGCCATAGACCAGGATCACGAGGCCGATCATCAACAGGCTCAACGTGACGTAGAGGGTCTTCGGCTTCAACTGAGGCATGGGGACCAGGCATGGGACCGAGTTGCGCGGCAGTATCTCCGCGCACCAACACGGCGGCTGTGCATTCCTTCGCGGTTGCGGCACTCGCCCCATCTGCGTGGCGTGCCCCGGTCGCCCAGCGCGCGCCACCGCTCCCACATTCAAAGGGGAAGATTCACCGGGCTAACGTCGCCTCCTGACGACAAGACTTCCAGCACGGGCCATGGCGCGCCCCTAGCATCCGCACCGCCTCAAAACAGGTGCCGCCGCGGCCACCCTGCGCCGCCGGCAACTCACATAACCCTGCAAGGAACCCATGAAGAAGTACGCCCTCGTGATCGCTGCGGCCCTGGCCGCCGGTGCTGCCCAAGCCGATGACTCCGCCCGCGCCTACGTCACCGTGGCCGGTGGCTCGACCCATCTGAACCTGGACTGCACCGGTGCCACGTCTTGCGACAAGACCGACACCGGCGGCAAGATCGTCGGCGGCTACAGCTTCGGCAACGGTTTCAGCCTCGAAGCCGGCTACTGGAGCCTGGGCAAGGCCCGCGGCTCGGACGGCACCCTCGCGGCCACCATCAAGCCCACCGCCTTCACCGTGGGTGGCGCCTTTGCCCTGCCGCTGGGCAATGAATGGGGCATGAACTTCCGCCTCGGTGCCGCGCAGGTCAAGACCAAGGTCGACGCCAGCGCCGGCTCCATCAGCCGTTCCAGGTCGGAGAACAACACCCAGGTGTACGCAGGTGTCGGCCTCACCTACGCCATCAGCCAGGCCGTCAAGCTCGAATTCGGCGTGGACTCGACCCAGGTCGAATTCGCCAGCGAGAAGGGCACGCAGCGCCTGATCAGCGTGGGCGCGACGTTCGCGTTCTGATCAAGCGCCGCATGATCCGCAGGGCCGCCCAAGGGGCGGCCCTTTTCGTTTCAAAGCTCGCGGGCGGGGCCACCACAACCTCATTCGAACCCTGACCGCGGTGCTCACGGCCCGCATCGCTCCTGCAAGACCGTCGCAGCGCTCCCCCAGCGCTAACGTTGCAGACGGGCGACAGGGGATCACGGGGTCGCCCGCTTCTCGCCTTCCTAGCATCTACGTCGCCTGGCTCAGGCAGCGCGGGGCATCACCTCGGTGGCGCCCGCGTCGACAACACACAGGAAGGAAGTTATGAACAAGCTCTCTCTCGTCTTAGCCGCCTCGCTGGTCGCGGGTGTCGCCTATGCCGGCGAGTCCGACAACAAAGCCTACGGCTATGTCAACGTGGCAGGCGGGCGTGCTCATCTCAACGCCAAGTGCTTTGGTGTGACCACGTGCGACACCGATGCGATGGGCCTCAAGTTGATCGGCGGCTACAAGCTGAGCAATGGCATAGGCTTTGAAGGTGGCTACGTCAACTTTGGCAAAGCCAAAGCAGCGGACGCGACCGGGTCAGAACAGGTCAAGACCTCGGCAATCACGTTGGGCGGCCTTTACACCGTCAGCATGGGCAACTGGGGCTTGAACATGCGCCTCGGGGCCGCCGTGGTCAAGACGAAGTACACCAATGACCTCGCCTCTCTCGACATCAGCGCGTCTAAGACGTCGACCAAACCTTACGCCGGCGTCGGGTTGGAGTACGGATTCACACCGACGACCAAACTGGAGCTAGGAGTGGATACGACCAAGTCCAGTTTCAATGGCCAGACAGCCAATGCACGGTTAGTCACCGTCGGCTTCACGGTCGGGTTCTGACCTGATAGCCCAAAAACGCCCCGGGCCGCCCCCTCGCCCCGGGGCGTTTCTACACTGGCGGGCATGGACTACCCCGCCCTCATCAAGGAACTCGGTCGAGGCGCTCGCGGCGCACGCGATCTGACCCGGCCGCAGGCCGAGGCGCTGTTCGGCGCCATGCTCGACGGCCAGGTGCCCGATCTGGAGCTCGGCGCCATCCTGATCGCCTTGCGGGTCAAGGGCGAGAGCGCCGAAGAGGTGGCCGGCTTCCTGACCGCCCTTCAGGCGCGCACCGCGCCCATGACAGCGCCCCAGGGCCCGCGCACCGTGCTCCTGCCCAGTTTCAACGGCGCCCGCAAGCAGGCCAACCTGATGCCGCTGGTGGCCCTGCTGCTGGCCCGCGAAGGCGTGCCGGTCCTGATCTTCGGCCGGCATGATTTCGACAGCCGGCACAGCCCCTTCGAACTGCTGGACGCCCTTTGCCTGCCCGCCAGCCCCTCGCTGCCCGAGGCCGAAGCGCTGTTGGCCCGTGAACGCCTGGCCGTGCTGCCTTTGTCCTTGCTGAACCCAGGCTTGAACAACCTGATGGCCTTGCGCCCGCGCCTGGGCCTGCGCAACAGCAGCCACAGCCTGGCCAAGCTGCTCGACCCCTTCCCGGCGGGCCGCGCGGTGCGCGTGGTGGCCGTGACCCACCCTGAATACCTCGACAGCATGGCCGCCGCCCTGCCCGGCCTGACGGCGGCACCCGGCGGGCGCGCCCTGCTGATGCGCGCCAGCGAGGGCGAGGCGTATGCCCATCTGCGCCGCAAAGCGCACCTGATCGGTTTTCAGGACGGCCAGGCGGCCCCGCTGCACCCGGCCGACACCACCGACCTCGACTGGCCGCTCTCCCCGACCTGCGCCCCGGTGGAAAACGCCGACGTCATCCGCGCCATCCTCGCTGGACAGGCGCCGGTACCGCCCCGCATTGCGGAACAAGTGGCTGTGCTGCGTCTCCTGGCCACAAACTGAAGTTGCTTATTCGGCGTGGGCATATAGCCCCAAGAATTAAATAGTTCTGTCGCTGGGCCACATTCCCTAGAGTCGCGCCCTCGGGTGGCATGGCCATGCCGCCGTGTCACCGGCGTACCCGTCCTTCACAGAAAACCATTTCGATGTACCAGTACACCGACTTCGATCGCCGCTTCGTGCGCGCCCGCGCTGCCCAGTACCGCGACCAGCTGGAACGCCATCTGCGCGGCGAACTGGGCACCGACGAGTTCCGCGCGCTGCGCCTGCAAAACGGCTGGTACATCCAGCGCCATGCGCCGATGCTGCGTGTGGCCGTGCCGTACGGCGAACTCTCCAGCCGCCAGTTGCGCCAGCTTGCCCGCATCGCCCGCGAGTACGACGTCGTGACCGAAGGCCCTTTCAAGGGCCAGGGCGGCTACGGCCACTTCACGACGCGGCAGAACCTGCAGTACAACTGGATTCCGCTGGAGAAGAGCGCCGAGGTGATGGAGCTGCTGGCCGACGTCGACATGCACGGCATCCAGACCAGCGGCAACTGCATCCGCAACATCACCAGCGACGCCTTCGCCGGCATCGCGCCCGACGAGCTCATCGACCCGCGCCCCTACTGCGAGATCCTGCGCCAGTGGAGCACGCTGCACCCGGAGTTCGCCCACCTGCCGCGCAAGTTCAAGATCGCGGTCAGCGGCGCCGCCGAGGACCGCGCCGCCATCGGCTGGCATGACATCGGCCTGCAACTCAAGAAGAACGCTGCCGGCGAGGTCGGCTTCCAGGTGTTCGTCGGCGGTGGCATGGGCCGCACGCCCATCCCGGGCGTTGAGATCAATGGCTTCGTGCCCTGGCAGCAGATCCTGGTCTACATCGAGGCCATCGTGCGCTGCTACAACCTCGCCGGCCGTCGCGACAACCTCTACAAGGCCCGCATCAAGATCCTCGTGAAGGCCGAAGGCCAGAAGTTCTTCGACGCGGTCAACGCCGAGTTCGCCCGCATCCTGGCCGACGACCCGGCCGGCCATGAGCAGATCATTCCGCAGGCCGAGCTGGACCGCGTGAAGGCGAGCTTCGTCGACCCGGCCGGCGTGTCTGCGCAGCCAGCAGCCACGCTCGACACCAGTGACCCCGCCTTTGCCCGCTGGCTGCAGCGCAACGTGCACGGCCACCGGGTGGCCGGCTACCGCGCGGTCACGCTGAGCCTCAAGCGCGTGGGCATCCCGCCGGGCGACACCACGGCTGACGTGATGGACACCGCCGCCGCCCTGGCCGACCAATTCAGCCACGGCGAGCTGCGCGTGAGCCACCGCCAGAACCTGGTGCTGCCCTGGGTGAAGGCCAGCGACCTGCCCGCGCTCTTCCAGGCCGCCCGCGCCGCCGGTTTTGCGACCGCCAACGCCGGCCTGCTGACCGACCAGATCGCCTGCCCCGGCGGTGACTACTGCGCCCTGGCCAACGCCCGCTCGCTGCCGCTGGCTGCCGAGATCGCCGAGCGTTATCAGGACCCCGACGAGCTCGAAGACCTGGGCGAGATCGACCTGCACATCAGCGGCTGCATCAACTCCTGCGGCCACCACCACAGCGGCCACATCGGCATCCTCGGCGTCGACAAGGACGGTGCCGAGTGGTACCAGCTCACGCTCGGCGGCAGCGACGGCTCCACGCTCTCGGGCGCCACGACGCCGGGCAAGGTCATCGGGCCGAGCTTTGCGGCCGATGAGATTGCGGACGCCATCGAGGCGGTCCTCGAAACCTTCAAACGCGAGCGCCGGGCGGGCGAGCGCTTCATCGACGCCGTGAAGCGCCTGGGGCTGGACCCCTTCAAGACGGCGGCCAACGCCGTGCGCGTGTCGACCGCCAAGGCCTGAGGTTCTTATGAAGTTCATCAACGCCACCACCTGCCCCTGGAAGCACGCCATCGGTGAAGATGGCCCCAAGCCCGACCCCGATCCGGCGCCCCACCGCCTGCTCACGCTGGAGCAATGGCATGCCGTGCGCGCCCACTGGCCTCAGGACGTGAAGGTCGCCATCGAGTTCCCGAACGATGCCGACATCCACCAGCTCGCGCCCGACCTGCATCGCATCGCGCTGATCGTGCTTGACTTCCCGAAATGGACCGACGGCCGCGCCTACAGCCAGGCTCACCTGCTGCGCATCCGCCACAAGTACACCGGCGCCATCCGCGCGCGCGGCGAAGTGCTCGTGGACATGATGCAGTTGCTGGCCCGCACCGGCTTCGACGAAGTCGTGCTGCGCGGCGACCAATCGCAGGCAGCCGCCCAGAAGGCCCTGGAGCTGTTCGCCCCCGTCGGCTTCTACCAGGGCGACGTGGCCGAGACCCGGCCGTGGTTCCTCAGGAGTGCCGCGTGAACGATGTGAGCAGCCTCCCCTGGGCGGCCGCGCCTGCGGCGGGCAACGCCATCGGCCTCTACGCCAAATGGTCGCCAGCGCTCGACGGCAAGGTCGAGGCCGCCCTGCAACGCCTGCACGACGCGCATGCGGAGCACGGCGCCGGCCTGGTGCAGAGCAGCAGCCTGGGCGTGGAAGACATGGTCATCACCGACCTGGTCGCGCGAGCGCAGTTGCCGGTGGACATCGCGACGCTGGACACCGGCAAGCTGCACGCCGAGACCCTGGCGCTGATCCCGGCCATCGGCGAGCGCTATGGCCGCACGGTCGCCGTGTTCAAACCCGTGGCCGAGGCCGTCATCACCTTCGTCAAGCGCGAGGGCGAAGACGCGATGTACAAGAGCATCGACCTGCGCAAGGCCTGCTGCGGCGTTCGCAAGATGGAGCCGCTGGGGCGCATGCTCGCCGGCCGCACCGCGTGGATCACCGGCCTGCGCCGGGAGCAGAGCGGCGCCCGCGGTGACGTGGGCTTCGACGAGGACGACGGCCAGGGCCGCCGCAAGATCAGCCCGATCGCCGACTGGACCTGGGCCGAGGTCTGGGCCTACGTCGAGAAGTACGCCGTGCCCTACAACCCGTTGCACGACCAGTTCATGCCCAGCATCGGCTGCGCGCCCTGCACCCGCGCGATCGCGGTCGGCGAGGACTTCCGCGCCGGCCGGTGGTGGTGGGAAGACTCCTCAAAGGAGTGCGGTCTGCACGCGAAAGGCTGAAGAAACACAGCCACAGAGGCACAGAGACACCAAGAAGCTCAATGCCCGCCGCCGGCGCCAGGAAGCGCCACGAATGGATCTGAATTGACATGAACGCCGCCGTGAAACCCGAACAACTCTTTGCCGACGTCGACCACGCTCATCTGGACGCGCTGGAAGAGGAGGCCATCTTCATCCTGCGCGAGGTGGCCGCGAGCTTCGAGCGCCCCGCCCTCCTCTTCTCGGGCGGCAAGGACAGCTGCGTCGTGCTGCGCCTGGCCGAGAAGGCCTTCAAGATGAAGAACGCCGCCCACCCGAGCTGCTACTCCGGCAGCCTGCCTTTCCCGCTGGTGCACATCGACACGGGTCACAACTTCCCGGAGGTCATCACCTTCCGCGACCAGCGCGTGGCCGAGATGGGCGAGCGGCTGGTGGTGGGCCACCTGGAAGACTCCATCGCCCGCGGCACCATCCGCCTGGCCCACCCGCTGGAAAGCCGCAACGGCCACCAGACGGTGACGCTGCTGGAGACCATCGAGGAACACAAGTTCGACGCGCTGATCGGCGGTGCCCGCCGCGACGAAGAGAAGGCGCGCGCCAAGGAGCGCATCTTCAGCCACCGCGACAGCTTCGGCCAATGGCAGCCCAAGGAGCAGCGCCCCGAGCTGTGGACCTTGTTCAACACCCGCATCCGCCCGGGTGAGCACTTCCGCTGCTTCCCGATCAGCAACTGGACGGAACTGGACGTGTGGCTCTACATCGCCCGCGAGAACATCCCGCTGCCGCCCATGTACTACGCCCACGAGCGCCAGGTGATGCGCCGCAAGGGCCTGCTGGTGCCGTTGACCGAGGTGACACCGCCGGAAGCCGGCGAGACCGTCGAGACCGCCACCGTGCGCTTCCGCACCGTCGGCGACATGACCTGCACCTGCCCGGTGGAGAGCCCTGCGGCCAACGCGAGCGAGGTCGTGGCCGAGACGCTGACCGTCACCGTCAGCGAGCGCGGCGCCACGCGCATGGACGACCGCACATCCGAGGCTTCCATGGAGAAGCGCAAGAAGGAAGGGTATTTCTGATGACCGAGGCCCTGTCGCACACGCACAAGAACAAAGCCACAGAGGCACAGAGACACAGAGGAAATCCCTTGTCTCTTTCTCTGTGCCTCTGTGCCTCTGTGGCTGTGTTCCTTCAACTGCATACCGGGTCCCGCTGATGAAAGCCCTGAGATTCCTCACCGCAGGCTCCGTCGACGACGGCAAGTCCACACTGATCGGCCGCCTGCTGTTCGATGGCCAAGCCATCCTCGCCGACCAGCTCGACACGCTGGAGCGCCGCGCCGCGGGCCGCCCCATCGACCTCTCCCTGCTGACCGACGGCCTGGAGGCCGAGCGCGAGCAGGGCATCACCATCGACGTGGCCTACCGCTACTTCGCCACCAAGACGCGCAAGTTCATCATTGCCGACGCCCCGGGTCATGAGCAGTACACCCGCAACATGGTGACGGCTGCCGCCGGCAGCGATGCCGCCGTGGTGCTGGTGGACATCACCAAGCTCGACCTGACGCAGGACGAGGTCGTGCTGCTGCCGCAGACGCGCCGCCACTCGCTGCTGGCCCAGCTGCTGCGCGTGCCGAGCCTGGTGTTCGCAGTCAACAAGATCGACGCGCTCGCCGACCCCGGTGCTGGTTTTGCCAAGGTGAAGGCGGCGCTGGACAAGTTCGCCGCCGCTGCCGGCCTGAACGTGGCAGCCACGGTGCCCGTGAGCGCCTTGCGGGGCGACAACGTCACCCAGCCGCTGGATGCCGCCTGGTGGACGGGCGAGAGCCTGCTGCAAGTGCTGGAGCGCCTGCCGACCAGCACCGAGCGCACCGACGCACCGCTGTCCCTGCCGGTGCAGTACGTGCAGAAGGACGCCTACCAAAGCGCCGGCACCGGCTTCCAGCCGCGCGTGCTGTGGGGCCGCATCGCGCACGGCGCGGTCAAGGCGGGCGACACCATCGAGGTGCTGCCGTCGAAGCAGACCGCTGTCGTCGCCGAAGTTCGGCTGGCGGGCGAGGTGGTCGCCAGCGCCCAGGCGGGCGACTCTGCCGGCCTGGTGCTCGACCGCCAGCTCGACGTGAGCCGCGGCGACTGGATCGTCACCCCCGGCTCGGCCAACGCCACCAAGCACTTCCCTGCCACGCTCGCCTGGCTGGACACCGAAGCCGCCAAGCCCGGCCGCAAGTACTGGGTGCGCCACGGCAACCGCTGGGTGCAGGCGCGCATCTCCGCCATCGACTCGGTGCTGGACATCCACACCCTGCAACCGCAGGACGCGCACGAGCTGCCGGTCAACACCATCGGCCGCGTGCAGATGGAAGTCCAGCACGAACTGCCGGTGGAGCCCTTCGCCGACAACCGCGTCGGCGGTGCGCTGATCGTCGTCGACCCCGCCAGCCACCGCACCAGCGGCGCGCTGCTGGTGGACGTGCAGCCCGCCAGCACCGAAGAGGCCTGGTGATGGCTGCCGGCCCGGGCCGCGTCGTCTTCGTCAGTGCCGGCCCCGGCGCGGCGGACCTGATCACCCTGCGCGGCGCGCGCTGGCTGGGCCAGGCCGACCTCGTGCTGGCCGACGCCCTGGCCGACCCCGCGCTGCGCGAACTCGCCCCCCAGGCCCGCTGGGTGGATGTGGGCAAGCGCGGCTTCGAGCACTCGGCCAAGCAGACCGAAATCAACGCGCTGCTGGTC
>JAIPCJ010000203.1 GCA_021738245.1 Methylotenera sp.
CGGCCGGCTTGTCGCCACCGGCGCCGACGGCGGCCGACTTCACCTCGATGTCGTTGGCCTGCTTGTCCAGGGCCTGGCCCCAGGCATCGGCCATGGCTTCGAACCAGGAGCCGCCGGTGGTTTTGCCGGTGGAGGTGCCGGAGGCGGTGGCGAGGGTGTTGAGCAAGGGGCTGGTCATGGGAACTCCTGTCGGGGGTGGAAATGAAGTCGGCTCAGAGCGTGAGCCGGGTGCGCTGGCCGTCGCGTTCGACGACGACGGCGCGTTCGGCGATCTCGACGACCCGGTGGCCGCTGGGCAGCAGCGCACCGTTGAAGTAGCGGCTGCCGTCGGCCGTGATGAAGTAGGGGCTGTCGCTGTTGTCGATGACGGCGACCAGGCGCTTGGCGGGGTCGTCAACCGCGGCGGGTGCCGCCGTCGGCGCGGGCGCGGGCGGCTGGTTGTCCACCCGCAGGACGGGCAGGTGGGGCACGTCGCGGCGCACGGCGGCGGTGGCCGACTCGACGCGCGCGCTGTCACGCTCACGGGTGTGCAGCACCAGCTCGCCCTCGGGTGACCAGCTCGCCTGCGCGCTGATGCCGTAGAGGCGGAACACCTCGCTTGCATGGGCCGCCACCTCAGCGGGCGCCGCAGTCGGCGTGGCGGCGCGGGCCGGGGGCACGACCTGCGCCACGGCCTCGCCTGCTTCGCGCAGCGTGCCGCCGTGCCAGGCCAGCGCTGCGCCGCCCGCCACCATCACGAGGCCAAGCGCTGCCAGCAGCAGCTCGGCCGCGGGGCGGGGCTTGGGCGCCCTGGCGTGCGCGGCAGCGGCGGCCGGTGCGGGCGCGGGCGGGTCGTCGTCATGCAGCACAGGCTCGGGCCAGTGGGCCTGGTCGGCCGGGCCGTAGGCCACGAGAGCGTCGCCGAGCTGCAGCGGCTGGCCCGGTGCCCACACGTGCACCGTGTCGCCGGCCGGCAGCGGGCGGCCATTCAGCGTGGCCAGGCCCGACAGCAGCTGCAGGCCGATGCGGCCGGGGCCGGTCGGCAACAGGCGCGCCTGAAAGTCCAGGCCGCTGGCCAGCAGGATGTCAGCGAACTGGGTGTCGGCCTGGTTGGCGGCGGTGAGCCCGCAGACGAGTTGCGCTTCATGGGCGTCCAGCAGGGCGCGCGCCCCGGCCTGGCGGCCGGCGAGCACGCGAAGTTCCAGCGGGGCGGTGGAGGCGAGGGCTGGGGTGGGCATGGGTCACTCCTGCGGTGCGGCGGCGCCATCGCCGGGCGAGGTCGCGGCCAGGGGTTCGCGGGCCTTTTGCAGCGCGTCGGTCGTGGCGCGGCTGCTGGCCAGGCGGGGCGTGATCAGGAACATGCGCTCGATGCGCTGGCCACCCTTGCGCTGGGTCTTGAAGAGGTTGCCGAGCAGCGGGATGTCGCCCAGCACTGGCACCTTGTCGACACCGGCGTTCGCGCTGTCGCGCACCATGCCGCCGATCAGCAGGCTCTCGCCTTCGGCGATCAGGGCCTGGGTGTTGATGCCCGAGCGCTCGACCACCGGCAGGTTGTCCACGGTCTGGCCGGTCAGGCCACCGTCCTCGATCTGCACCAGCAGCTTGATGCGGGCCGGGTCGTCGCCGTCCTTGAACACATGCGGCGTCACGCGCAGGCGCGTGCCGGCGGTGACGTTGAAGAGGTCCACGTCCTCGCGGCCGGCCACGCGCACGTAGTAGGTCGAGCTGTTGTCGAACACCGCCTCGACGTTGGACAGCGTCACCACCTGCGGGCTGCTGACCACCTTGGCCGCACCATCGCTCTGCAGCGCGGTGATGCGGGCGACGAAGGGGTAGCGGTCGCCGATGACGGCGGAGATCACGCCGCCTCGGCCCGAGGGCGTGGGGTCCACCTGGCCGTTGAGGCGGTTGTCGCTGGAGGTGCCGTTGCCCACCATCAGGCTGGACAGGCCGTGGTTGTAGCGCCAGTTGATGCCGAGCTCGCGCAGGCGGTCGGTGTTGATGTCGATGATGGTCGCCTCGATCTCCAGCGACTGCGGCTCCACGTCCAGCGACTTGATCAGCGCCGCATAGCGGTCCAGGCGCTCGGGCAGGTCGCGCACGATGACGGCGTTCAGCCGCGGGTCGGCCTCGATGCGGGGCGCAACCTCGGGCATGGCGGCCGGTTCGGCCGGCTCCGTCGCGTTGGGGCCATAGCCCACCTGCGTCAGGGCCGCCACGAGGGTGTCGGTGCCGCGCACGCTGGGAGCGGCGTCGTCCACCAGGCCAAGCGTGGTGGTGCCCGGCCGTTGGCTGGCGTTGCCCCGCAGCCGCTGGCTGCCCTGGGCGCGCGCGGGATCGGTGGCCACGGCGAGGCGCTGCTTGCCGGGCTGGCCTACGAGCGAGCGCAGGATGCTGGCCACGCCGGGCAGGGTGGTCTGCTGGCCACCGAAGCTCATGGGCACGTCCTGCGCCCACGCATAGCGCAGGTAGAAGATGCGGTAGTCGGGCAGAGGCTGCTGCTGGGCCGGGGCCCAGCTCTTCATGGCTGCGGTGGTGGTGCCGGGGCGCACCTGGCGCACCAGTTCGTCGACCTGCTGCACGAAGCGGCGCGCACCCACCGCGAGCAGCGCACCGTCGTCGCTGAGCTTCAGCGTGTTGCGGGGGTCGGGCAGTTGCAGGGCCTGGGCTGCGCGCTGCACCTGGGCGGCGGCCGCGGGGGTGAGCAGGTAGCTGCGGGTCTGGGTGTCGCTGGCCGGGGCCACGTAGATGACGCCGCCGTCGTAGTAGGGCAGCAGGTTGTAGGCGCGGCTCAGGTCGCGCAGCAGCTTGGCCGGCGTGCCCTCGAAACGGCCGTTGACCTGGCCCTGCACGCCCTGGGCCACGACGGGGATGTCGCTGCCCGAGAACAGCCCTTGCAGGAACTGCTCCAGGGGCTGGTCGCGGGCTTCCAGGCGCACGGTGCGTAGGGTTTCGGGCAGCGGCGCGGCCATGGCAGGCAGTGCGCAAGCCAGCAGCAGCGCGGCGGCGGCTGCGAGGTGAGGAGCGTGGGTCATGCGGCGAGCAGGGTGGTCTGCGAGGCGGGCGCCTCCAGGCGGGGTGGCGCCAGATGGAGCAGCGGCGTGAGCCGCAGCGTGGGCAGGAGTTCGTGGAAAGACAGCACCGGCGTGTCGAAGCATTCGTTCTCGATCAGCTTGCGCAGGTGCCAGCGCAGGTCCACCGCGCAGACGATGGCTTGCGGCTGCAGGGCCTGCACCTGCGTCTGCACCTCGGCGGCGAACTGCCGCGCCACGTCGGGCGCGATGGCGAGCTGCGTCACGCCGCCGCTGACGTGCAGCTGCTGTCGCATCAGCTGCTCCAGCTCGGGCGACAGCATCAAGGCGCGCAGCTCGCCGTCGGGGCAGAGGCGGTGATGGGTCTGGCGGCGCAGCGCGATGCGCGTCATCTCGGTCAGGGCCTGCACGTCCTTCTCGCGCTGGCTCGCATCGGCCAGGGCTTCGAGGATGTCGCGCAGGTTGCGGATGGACACCGTCTCGGCGGCCAGGCGGCGCAGCACCTCGGTGACCTTCTGCACCGGCAGCGCGCGCAGCACTTCCTTCACCACGTCGGCCAGGTCAGCCTGCGCGCGGGTGAGCAGCTCGCTGGTCTCCTGGATGCCGATGAAGAGGGCCGCGTTGCGGCGCAGCGCGTCGCGCACTGCAGCGGCCACGGCGGCCGCGTCCGGCGCCTGCGCGCCCTCGGCCAGCGGCACCTCGTGGGCCAGCAGCCGCCAGCCGCTGTGCCCGAGGCGGCCATGCAGGGCCATGCGGGGCAGGGGCAGGCCCTGGTCGAGCTGCAGTTCGTCGATGAGGTCTTCCACCGCACGCGTGACGGCCACGCCGCCATCGGCCAGCAGGGCCTGCGGCACCTCCAGCAGCAGGGGCACCGAGGGCCGCAGGCGCGGCGGCGCCGTCTTGAGTGCGGTGGGCTCGGTGGTGCGCGCGCGTGGCGCCATGCCGGGCACGCGGCGCGCGACCCAGTCGCGCCCCTGCGGCATCAGCATCACGCCCGCAGCCGCGAAGACCAGCGCGAGCAGCCCGAACACCAGCGGCGGGAAGCCCGGCACCGTGGCCAGCAGCAGGCAGATGGCCGCCGCCATCAGGTGCACCCGCGGCTTGGCGCCGATCTGCTTGCGGATGGCGTCGCCCAGATGGCGGTCGTGTTCGTCGTCGTTGGTGCGCGTGACCAGCAGGCCTGCTGCCATCGCGCCCAGCAGCGCGGGGATCTGCGCCACCATGCCTTCGCCAATGGACAGGATGGAGTAGCGGTGCACCGCGTCGCCCACGCTCAGGTCCTGCTGCAGCACGCCGATGGCCAGGCCGCCGAGCAGGTTGATCAGGATGATGACGATGCCGGCAATGGCGTCGCCCTTCACGAACTTCATCGCGCCGTCCAGGCTGCCGTGCAGCTTGCTTTCCAGCTCCAGCGTGCGGCGGCGGCGCTTGGCTTCGTCCTTGTCGATGAGGCCGGAGCGCAGGTCGGAGTCGATGGACAACTGCTTGCCGGGCATGGCATCCAGCGAGAAGCGGGCCGCGACTTCGGCCACCCGCTCGGCGCCCTTGGCGATCACGATGAACTGCACCACCGTGATGATCAGGAAGACCACCAGGCCCACCACCAGGTTGCCGCCCGCCACCAGCTTGCCGAAAGTGGCGATGATGTGCCCACCGTCGGCGTGCAGCAGGATCATGCGCGTCGTGGCGATGGACAGCGCCAGGCGGAAGAGCGTGGTCATCAACAGCACGCTCGGGAACACCGAGAACTCCAGCGGCCCGGCCACGTACACCGCCAGCAGGATGAGCACCAGGCCCGAGGCGATGTTCACGGCCACCAGCAGGTCGATCAGCCACAGCGGCAGCGGCAGCACCATCAGCGCGACGATGGCCACGATGCCCGCAACCAGGAAGAGGTCGCTGAACCGGGCGAGCAGGCCTTCGCGCGCGACGTCGGCCGTGGCGAAGTAGC
The DNA here is from genome assembly GCA_021738245.1 of Methylotenera sp. Lineage (GTDB taxonomy): Bacteria > Pseudomonadota > Gammaproteobacteria > Burkholderiales > Burkholderiaceae_C > Pelomonas. The sequence continues at coordinate 4,963 of JAIPCJ010000203.1, forward strand.
CCGCCAGGCCCTCGCGGTGGGGTCGGGTGGTCATGCGGCTCCCCCGCTGAAATGCCGGCGCAGTTCGAGGTAGACCGCCATCACCTGCCGCACATAGGCCTGCGTCTCGGCATAGGGCGGCACGCGCCGCCCGTGGCGCTCCACCGCGCCTTCGCCGGCGTTGTAGGCGGCCAGCACCAGGCGCAGGTCGTTGCCGAAGCGCGCCTGCAGGCGCTTCAGGTAGCGGGCCGAGGCTTCGAGGTTGGCCTCGGGCGTGAGAAGGGCGCGGTCTGCTTCGGCCACGCCCATGCTGCGGCCGGTGGCCGGCATGACCTGCATCAGGCCGCGTGCGCCCGCCGGCGAGATGGCCTGGCTCTGGTGGCGCGACTCGATGTGGGCCACGGCATGCAGCAGCAAGGGGTCGATGTCGTGGCGCCGGGCCACGTCTGCCATCAGCGGCGCCAGCGCACGGATGCGGGCGAGCGCGGCGACGTCGCGCGGGGCGGGCGCCGGCAGGGGCCGGGGCGGCGTGGGCAGCGGCCGACGGGCCGACCCGGTCGTGTCGGCTGTCGGAGCTCCGGGCTCGGCGGCGGGCTCGACAAGGTCGACGGCCTCGGGCAGGGCCGCGACGCTGGACGGTGTGCGCACGAGGGTCGCACCGCACAGTCGTGACGTCAGCGCGAAGCCGCTGGTGGGGGTGGGAGGCGGTGCATCGAGCAAGCCCTCGGCCGTCGAGCCGGCACAGCCGGGCGCGGCCCACGCGCTGGCTGCGGAGGCCATCGCGGCGGTCGCCAAGACTTGGCAGATCCGGTGAAGTCCGTGCACTTTTTCTCGCCCTGTCGGTTTTTCGAACCGGGCGGACTATGGAGGCAAGCCTTGGCGCCGGGTTGACGCTTGCAAGCAAAAGTAACTGACTGACCCGTAGACATTGCTCCCTTTATGTAGACGCGGACCCCCCACGTTTACGCGTGGAAACATCTGCTGCACCGAAGCAATCCGCAAGCAGGCATGGTTCGGTTTCGCCACCCGGCCACAGGGCTGGCGTGCGCCGGAAAAGGCCCCCTAGAAGTAGGTCTGGCTACGGCGCCGTAAACAAGTTTTCACAAACCCCGTTTGCACCCCCTAGAAATAGGTGTTAGGCACGCATGGCCGAGGACAGCGGCGACAAAACCGAACAACCCACCCAGAAGCGCCTGCAGGACGCCCGCAAGAAGGGCGACGTCGCCAAGGGTCGTGAGCTCACCAGCACCGCGACGCTGCTCGTGTGGCTGGTGGCGGGCGCGCTATGCCTGCCGCTGGCGGCCGAGCGCATGGCGGCGTTGTGCGAGAGCCTGTTCGCGCGCGTGGCCTCCGGCTGGCGCGCGCAAGGCTTCGGGCATGTGGCGGCGCTGCTGGGCTGGCAAAGCGTCGAGCTCGCGTTGCTGCTGGTGGCGCTGCTGGTGTTGCCCGTGGCACTGCTGGGGCTGCTGGCCGAGTACCTGCAAGCCGGGCCGGTGCTGGCCTTCGAGAAGGTGGCGCCCAAGCTGGAGCACCTCAACCCGGCAGCGGGCCTGAAGCGCATGTTCTCGCTCGACAACCTGATCGAGTTGCTCAAGGGCATCCTGAAGACCGCGCTGCTGCTGGCCATCGGCTGGGCCGTGGCCCGCACCTTGCTGCCCGATGCCATGCGCCTGGCACTCTCGACCGACCAGCCGGCCCAGCACCTCGGCGCGCTGGTGTGGCAGGGCACGGTCAAGACCCTGGCCTGGACCGTCGGCGTTTTTGCCGGCGTGGCCTTCCTGGACTTTCTGTGGACGCGCCATCGCTTCACCAAGAAGATGCGCATGAGCCTGCGCGACATCAAGCAGGAGATGAAGGAGAGCGAAGGCGACCCGCATCTCAAGCAGCAACGCAAGCAGGCCCACGCGGAATGGAGCCAGCGCAACCAGGCCGCCGCTGCGCGCAGCGCGAACGCGCTGATCGTGAACCCCACGCACGTCGCAATCGCGATCGACTTCGAGCCCGGCCGATGCCCGGTGCCCACCGTCAGTGCCAAGGGCGAGGACCATGTCGCCCGCGCGATGCGCGAGGCCGCGGGCGAGGCGGGTGTGCCCATCGTGCGCAATGTGCCGCTGGCGCGCGAGCTGCTGGCGCGCTGCGACGAAGGCGAAGTGGTGCCGCCTGAGCTGTTCGATGTGCTGGCCGAGGTGATCGTCTGGGCCGATGCCGTGCGTGAGCAACTGCGTTGGGAGGCCGCCCGTGCGGACCCGCACCGGCGCCACGAGGTGCCCGAGCAGCCACCGCCCGCGCGGCCCGCGCCCGGTGAAGACCTGACCCTGCACCCCGATCTCGACCCACGCGCCGCCGAAACCGCTTGATGCCATGCAAGACCTGCTTCTGAACCTGGCCAGCACCGTGCTGGCCCTGGCCTTCGTACTGGCCTTGGCCTGGGGCCTGTTGCGCGCGTGGCGGCGGCTGCAGCCCGGCATTGGGGCCGTTGGTGGCGGTGCCGATGCCTTGCGCTTTGTTCGCGCGCTGCCGCTGGGCGCGCGGGAGCGGGTGGTGCTGGTGGACCATGCCGGCGAGCGCTGGATGCTGGGCGTGACCGCAGGCGGCATCAGCCTGCTGGCACGCTGGCCGTTGGCGCCTGAGCCGGAGCCGCGCGCATGAGCCGCGCCGGACTGCACTTGGGCGACGAGCGGCTGCACCTGCGCGAGTTCGGCTTGCGGGATGTGGCCGAGGTGCAGGCCCTGCATGCCGATGCCCGCGTGCGTGCCTGGCTGCCAGACATCCAGCCGCTGCAGGATGCCGCCTGGGCGGCGAAGTTTGTCGCCGGTCTGGGTCGGTTCTACCGCCAGCACGAGGGCCTGGGCATCTGGCGCTGCGCGCTGCCTCTGACGGATGGGGGCGAGCGGTTTGCCGGCTGGTTCAGCCTGATGCCGGTGCAGGCCGGGCCTGAGGCCCAGGCGCTGGGCTTGCAGCCCGGCGATGTCGAACTGGGCAGCCGGCTGCTGCCCGAGCACTGGGGTGGCGGCCTGAGCCTGGCCGGCGGTGAGCGGCTCCTCGAGCACGCCTTCGAACGGCTGCAGGTGCGCGCCGTGTGGGGCATCTGCCATCCGATGAACCGGCCTGCCCAGGCCTGCCTCGCCGCACTGGGCTTTCTGCCACGCGGCTCGGCGCTGTACGAAGGGCAGCCGGCCGACCATCACCAACTGCTCGCGGCTGACTGGGCCGAACTGCAAGCCCTGAGTCATCGCCAGCGCCTGCGCCGCCATCGGCGCAGTTCGACCGTTTCATCACAGGAATCGCCATGACCGAGAACGCCTCACCCAACCGCTGGCAACTGGCCCTCGGCCAGCGCCTGACCCAAGCCCTGGCCGAATCACGCCTGGCCCACCCGCCGCAGGCCGACGACACGGCGAGCGCCAGCGGCACGCCCTGGCGGCTGCCGCCGCGCGATACCGCGCCGAGCGGCGTGGCACCGGCGCTGCTGGAGCTGCTCGGCACTGGCATCGCGGGCGGGCCCGAAACGCTGCTGGCCCACTGCCTTTGGCACTATCGCCAGCCCGCGCAGGACGGCGACGCGGACGACCCCGGCCGGGCGCTGGCGGCTTACCTTGGCGCCTGCCGGCAGGCCTTCG
>JAIPCJ010000204.1 GCA_021738245.1 Methylotenera sp.
TGACGCTGGCCGCCACCGAGCGCGTGCCCTACCTGGGCGAGGCCCTGAGCGGCGGCGGCTACGTGGCGGAGCTGGTGACCGAGGCGCTGCGCAGCCAGGGCTACACGGTGCGCCTGCAGTTCTACCCGGCGGCCCGCGGCCTGGCCCTGCTGCGGCGGGGCGAGGTCGATGGGCTGCTGCCCGCCACCGAGGCTGATGCCGCGCCCGAGCAGGGGCTGAGCGCCTCCGACGCCTTCCCCGGCGACACCATCGGCCTGCTCAAGAAGACCGGCACGGGCCTGCCGCCCGGGCTGGTGACACCCGGCGCCCCGCTCGCCGGCACCGTGGCGGCCTTGCGCCAGGCCGGCTTGCGCGTGGGTGTGGTGCGTGGCGCAGCGGGCGCGGCCGGTGAAGCCGGTGAGGCGGGCGAGGCACTGGAGCCTGCCGACACGGCGGCCGATGACCTGCAAAACCTCGACAAGCTCGAACGCGACCGCGTGGCCCTGCTGCTCATCGACAAGTACACCGCGGCCGACCTGATCACCGGGCGCCGGCCACATCTCATCGGCAAGCTGGCCTTTGTGCCCCAGGTCTTCCAGTCGCGGCCGCTGCGCGTCCTGTTCAACACCCGAACGCCGCAGGGCCTTGCCCGGCTGGCGGCCTTCAATGCGGGCCTGAAGCAGCTGCGCCAGGGGCAGGGCCTGGCGCGCATCCAGGCGCGCCACGGCCTGCAGCCCGCACCGGCGGTGGCGCCCGGCGAGCAGCGGCTGGTGATCGGCACGGTCAACAATGGCGACATGCTGGTCATGCGCCAGCTGGCCAGTGAATTCGAGGCGGCTCATCCCAAGGTGAGGTTGCACTGGCGGGTCATGGACGAAGGCACCTTGCGCACCCGCCTGCTGAGCGACCTGGCCATTGCCGACGGCCAGTTCGACGTCATCACCCTCGGTGCCTATGAGGTGCCGCTGTGGGCACGGCGGGGCTGGCTGGCGCCGTTCGGGCCGCTGCCGGCCGCCTACGAGCTGGACGACCTTTTCCCGGGTGTGCGTGCCGGCCTGACGCAGGCGGGCCAGCTGTTCGCGCTGCCCTTCTATGCGGAGAGCTCGCTCACCTACTACCGCACCGATCTCTTTCGCGACGCCGGCATCAGCCTGCCCGCGCAGCCCACCTGGGACGACATCGCCGTGGCCGCCGCGCGGCTGCATCGGCCCGAGGCGGGCGTGTACGGCATCTGCCTGCGCGGCCGCCCCGGCTGGGGTGAGAACCTGGCCCTCATCACGACCATGGCCAACGCCTACGGTGGGCGCTGGTTTGACGAGCGCTGGCGCGCGGAACTGGCCTCGCCTGCCTGGCAGAACGCGGTGACGATGTATGCGCAGCTGCTGGGCCGCTACGGGCCACCCGCGCCGACGCAGAACGGTTTCAACGAGAACCTGCGCCTGTTCGCACAAGGGCGATGCGCGATGTGGGTGGACGCCAGCGTGGCTGCTGGCACGCTGTACGACGCCAAGCGCTCACAAGTGGCCGGCCAGGTGGCCGTGACGGCGGCGCCGCGCGCCGTGACCGACCGCGGGGCCGCCTGGCTGTGGGGCTGGTCGCTGGCGGTGCCGCAGTCATCGAGCCAGCGTGCCGCGGCGCAGGCGTTCATCACCTGGGCCACCTCGCGCGGCTACATCCGCAGCGTGGCGCGCCGCTATGGCTGGGTCGCCGTGCCGCCCGGCACGCGCAAGTCCACCTACGACAGCGAGGACTACCGCCGCGTGGCACCCTTCCATGCGGCAGTGCGTGCGGCGCTGGAAGGCGCATCGGCCCAGGCCCGTGCGCCGCAACACCACTACGCCGGCATCCAGTACGTCGGCATCCCCGAGTTCCCGGCCATCGGCGGGCAGGTGGCGGCTGAGCTGGCCAAGGTCATCACCGGCCAGCAGACGGTGCCGCAGGCCCTGCAGCGTTCGCAGGCGCTCACCACGGCGGCCATGGCGGCCGCAGGCTACGCGCCGCCCTGAGGTGTCAGCCCCGCTCCACGCGGGCCTGGAAGCAGTTGAACTTCGAGCGGATGTGCACATACGCGACGTCGTCGCGGGCCAGCAGGCTGCGGCAGGTGTCGGCCAGCTCGGTGCCGGGCACCACGCGGCCGGTCTCGTAGACGATCCAGTCCTCGGCGCTATAGCCGCGCACCAGGGCGGGCGTCAGGTGCGCGAACCAGGCGGGCAGGGCGTCGGCCTCATAACGCGGGCAATCAGCGGCATGCAGGAAGACCGGCCCGGTCTCGGCATAAGGCTGAGCGTGATCGAAAGGCCGGTAGGCCAGCACCAGTTTCTCGTCACCCTCGCGGATGAGCTGCAGGCAATGGCGGCAAGGGTTGCCCAGCCCCTGGGCCACCACGCGCAGCGGCGGCTGGCCGTGCGCGTCGGGCCCGCCTTGGCGCAGGGCCTGGGCGTGGGCGGTCGGGATGCCGCGGATGGCGAGGCGGGGCAGCGGGGTGGTCATGGCCGTGGGGCGCGTGGCGCGAGTGGTGATGCGCCATTGCACTCGCCTGCAGCCTGGCCGGCTCGCCGGGACCGGACATGCAGTTCGCCGCGGCGCTCCCGGCTCAGAACCGGTGGCTCAGGCTCGCGCTGGCCAGCCAGGTGCGGCCCGGCGCCGGCTCGAAGAAGCGCCCATTGCCGTCGTTGACGATGACCGAGCCGGCATAGCGCCGGTCGCCGAGGTTGTCCACGCGCAGCAGGGTCTCCAGCGTCCAGGCGCCGCGCGTGAGTGCGTAGCCGGCGGTGGCGGCCAGGGTGGCGTGGCCGGCGGCGGCGTCGGTGTTCAGGTCGTTGACCCACACGCGGCTCAGCGCGCGACCTTCCAGCCCGAGTTGCCAGCCGCCGGCCGGTTGCCACTGCAGTGCGGCATAGCCGGCGGTGCGGGCCAGGCCAGGCAGTCGGTTGCCGGCCGCCACTGCGCTGGCTGCGGTGGCGCAGGGCGTGGCGGTGCAGGTCAGGAAGCCGTCGCGGTAGCGGGCGTCCAGCCAGGTGGCGCTGAGCAGGGCCTGCAGCGTGGGCGCGAGGGGCCAGCGGGCCGAGGCCTCCAGCCCGCGGCGCTGCGTGGCGCCGGCGTTCTGGAAGGTGGCGCGGCCGCCGAGGTTGGTCTGCGTGACGATCTCGCGCGCCGTGCGGGTGTCGAACACCGCCAGCGTCGCCTCGCCGCTGCCGGGCAACTGGGCTTTGAATCCCAGCTCCAGGCTGCGGCTGGTGGCGGGCTGCAGCGCAAAGTTCAGGCCCGTGGCGCCGCTGGGGCGGTAGGCCAGTTCATTGAGCGTGGGCGTCTCGAAGCCGCGCCCGGCGGTGGCGTAGACGCGCAGGCCTGGCGCCAGCGCATGGCTCACGCCCAGCACGGGCGAGGTGGCGGCATAGCGCGCGCGCCCGCTGTCGTCGGGGTTGGTGGCCGTGATGTAGGCGTCGGTCGAGCTGAAGCTCACGCGGCTGCGGCGCAGGCCGGCGGTGACCAGCCAGTCGGCGGTCGGGCGCCATTCGGCCTGCAGGTAGGGGTCGGCGCTGTTCACGCGGTTGGTCTCGTCGCGGCGCAGTGCGCCCCGCACGCCGAGCGTGCTGCCGACGAAGTTCTGGTAGCCCAGGCGCCGTTCGCGCAGGCCATCGGCCGCCAGGCCGGCCACCAGCGTGAAGCCCGGCTGCTGCCAGCGCCAGCGCAGGTCGGCGCCTTCGTAGTCGCGCGCCAGGTCGATCACGCCGCCGGGGTGCAGCGCATTGGCCTGCGTCGCGACCGGGATGGCTTGGTACTGCGCGGTGGCCCGGTGGCCTTGGTAGACCAGCACACGCAGGCTGTTGGCTGCATCGATGCCGTGCTCCAGCACCACGCCGGCCTGGGTCTGCTGCAGGGTCTTGCGGGTGTCGAAACCGAGCGCGGCCGGGTCCACGCCGCGCGGGTTGGCGGCCCATTGCGCGCGGCTCAGGCCGAGCGGGTCTTGGGCTTCGGGCAGGTCCAGGCTGTTGAGCACCAGGGTGAGCCGCGTGCGCTCGCCGAGCTGCCAGGCCAGGCGGGCATTGGCCAGCCGCCGGTCGGCGGCGCTGTGATCGCGGTAGCCCTCGGTCGTGAAACGGCTGGCGCCCAGCGTGTAACCCAGGGCGCCGGCCGTGCCGCTGGCGGTGGCGGCCACGCGGCGCAGGCCGTCGCTGCCCACGGCCACGCTGGTGCTCACGCGCGCCGGGCGGGCGGGCTCTTCGGTGTAGAGGCTGATGACGCCGCCCGAGGCATTGCCATACAGCGCCGAGAACGGCCCGCGCAGCACTTCCACCCGCCCGGCCGTGCCCAGCTCCATGTGGGTGACCTGGCCCTGGCCGTCGGGCAGCGTCGCCGGGATGTCGTCCACATAGACCCGCACCCCGCGGATGCCGAAGCTCGCCCGCGCGCCGAAGCCGCGCACCGAGATCTGCACGTCCTGCGCGTAGTTCTGCCGGTCGCGGGCCAGCAGGCCGGGCACCTCGCCCAGGCCTTCGGAGAGGTTCACCTGCGCGCGGCCCGCACGCAGCGCGTCACCGTCGATGCGGGTGACGGCGGCTGGCACCGCAAGCGCAGCGGCCTCGGTGCGGGTGGCGGTCACCACGACGGCTTCGAGCCGCTGCCGGGGCGGCTCGGCCTGAGCCAGCACGGGCGGGGCGGCGCCCAGCAGGGCGAGGCAGGCCAGGGCGGAGGGTGGAGCGGGGCGTCGTCGAGGCGGCACGGGCACAGGCGGGGGCAGCGGCGGAGGGGAGGCGAAGCATGCCAGGGTTGCCCATCGTGCCGCGTCCGCGGCGCAAGCAGCCCCGCCGCGACGGCGGGCGTGGCGCGGATCACGCGAAATGCAACAGGCGGTAGCCCGTCGTCACCGCTCGGCATGACGGCGGGTCGACAACGTTGCCATCGGCGCTGTTACATGTTGCCCAGGACCCTTACCGACCCTCGTTCCTAGAGTCGTGTCGGCTCTCAAACCCCACTGATGCAGGCTCGCAGCGTTCCCTCGTGAAGGGTCATTTCAGGTGACCGGGCGGGGTGCGGCGTGCGTCTCCGACACAAGGCGTCGACCCATGAAGTCCAAGCACTCCTGCCCCCGCCCGCGCCTGCTGCTCGTGGCAGCGGCCTGCCTCGTCAGCGCCGGTTCGGCGCACGCGGCGCTGACGCTCGACATCAAGCACGCCATTTGGCAAGGCGGCTTCTGCAGCCACGTCCATGTCTACAACGGCGGCAGCCAGCCCAGCGGCGCCTGGACGCTGCAGTTCGACCTGCCCCAGGGCCAGGTCACCGGCACGTGGAACGGTCAGTTCAAGCAAAGCGGCAGCAGCTTCAGCGTGACCGGCGTCAGCTGGAACTCGCCGGCCGCGCCGGGCCAGCGTTTCGAGGTGGGCTTCTGCGGCAATGGCACCGCGCCGGCGGTATCGTCGTTCCGCATCAGTGCCGGCGCCGTCACGCCGCCGCCTGCGCCCACGCCAGCGCCGTCACCGGCACCGGCACCGACCCCCGCGCCAACGCCAGCCCCGACGCCGGCTCCCACGCCCGCTCCCACGCCGGCCCCGGCGCCCGCCGGTGGCCTCGCCGTGCCGGCCAACGGCGAATTCAAGCCACCCTTCAGCATCGTGGACGGCAACCGCGTCGTCGACAGCCAGGGCGCCACCACGTCCCTCCGCGGCGTGAACTGGTTCGGGTTCGAAACGCCCGACCTCATCGCCCACGGCCTCTGGCAGCGCAACTACAAAGACATGATTGCGCAGATGAAGAGCCTGGGCTTCAACGCGGTGCGCCTGCCCTTTTGCTCGCGCACGCTGAGCGCCACCGGCCGGCCCACGGCCATCAACACCAGCCTCAACACCGACCTCACCGGCAAGACGCCGCTGCAGGCGCTGGACCGCATCGTGGCCGAGTTCGCCAGTCGCGGCATGTATGTGCTGCTGGACCACCACCGCTCCGGCGACTGCAGCGTCATCTCCACCACGCCGCAGACCACCAACTACTCGCTCGACCAATGGGTGGCCGACCTCAAGTTCGTGGCCCAGCGCTACCGCAACGTGCCCAACGTGATCGGGCTGGACCTGAAGAACGAGCCACACAGCGACGGCGGCAGCGGCGCCTACTGGGGCACGGGCAACCTCGCCAACGACTGGAAGCTCGCGGCCGAGCTGGCCGGCTCGGCCGTCAACGCGGCCAACCCCAACCTGCTGGTGTTCGTGGAGGGCGTGTCCGACAACGGCGGCCGCTGCGAGTCGCCCGAGGGCCATTGGTGGGGCGGCAACATCGAGCCGCAGGCCTGCTATCCCATCGACACCACGCGCATTCCGGCGTCCAAGCTGGTGCTGTCGCCGCACCTCTACGGCCCGTCGGTGTTCAGCATGGCCTACTTCGCCGATGGCACGGGCTTCCCGAACAACATGCCCGCCATCTGGCAGAACCAGCTCGGCCGCTTCATGCCGCGCCACGCGGTGATCGTCGGTGAGTTCGGCGGCAGGTTCGAGGGCAAGGACGCGCTCTGGCAGACCCACTTCGTCGACTGGCTCAAGTGCAAGGGCGTGCGCAACTTCTTCTACTGGTCGTGGAACCCCAACTCGGGCGACACCGGCGGCATCGTGCTCGACGACTGGACCACCGTGTCTGCGGCCAAGTACAACAACCTCAAGCGGCTGTGGGACGGCTCGCCGGTGGACAGCAGCGTCTGCGTGCGCTGAGGGTGGCGCCGAAGCTCACCCTGGCGCTGATGCTGCCGTTGCCCATGTTGCCGACAAAGCTGTCGACCTCAGCGCCGCCGCACCCGCGCACTCTTGCGCGTGGCCACGAAGAAGTCATCGGGCTTGGTGCGCACCCAGTCCACGAAGCGGCGGATCTCCGGGTGCGTCAGCAGCGCCTCGACGGTGGCGTACTGGCGGGCGAGTTCGGTCTCGGTCAACAGCGCATGGATCTGCCGGTGGCAGACGCGGTGCAGGTACTCGGTATGGCGCCCGCCGCGGCTCTTGGGCACGAGGTGGTGGGCGTCGCGCTGCGCGGGCGGGATGGGCCGCTCGCACAGCGGGCAGACGACAGGCTCGGGCACGGTCACGGGCAGCGCCTCAGGCCAGGCCCGCCAGCAGCCAGCCGCAGGCCGCGATGTGCGCCAGCGTCACCGCCACCGACAAGCCGTGCAGCCACGCAAAGCGGCGCCGGTTGCCAGCATCGGTGGCGCGGTTGATGGCCGGCATCAGCAGCTGCCGCACCGGCACGGTGCTGAGCGCCACGGCCGCCAGCACGGCGGCCCGGCCGGCGTGCAGCGGCCACCACAACGCCGCCGCCAGGGCTGCGGTGCCGATGACGAACAGGTAGAACCACGGGAAGGCCCCGCGCAGCACCGCCCGCGCCGACGGCATGGGCAGGGTCTTGAACAACACCGCCGCGAAGCCGAAGGCATACAGCGTCATGCCGCCGAACAGCAGCGCGGTGGTCAGCAGGGCGAGGGCGGCGAGCATGGCGGGCGGCGGGGTGAGTGCAAGCGAGCGAAGCCCGCATGGTGGCTCGGTGGCGCCGGCCTTGCAGGGCCACCTGGCCAAGACCCAGCCGTGCGGCCGTGATTGGCCCTGTTTGACCCTGTCGGGGACGAGGGCCTGGCTCAGTCGCCCGCGCCGGTGGCCGAGCTTTGCGACTCACGCGCCTGGTCGATCATCAGCCGGGCCATCAGCACCGCCACCAGCCACTCCACGGCGGGGTCGTCGCTGAGCAGCTGCACCGCATGCCGGTTGCGCAGCGTCAGCCACTTGCCCTCGGCGGTGGCAAGCAGGCGGCCCTGGTGCTCCAGCTTGAACGACAGGTCGATGAAGTTGCCGGTGAAGGTGGCGCCGCTGAACGGCCCGCTCTCCACCACCAGCGTGCGCCGCAGCGTGAACACCCGCTGGCAGAGCGTGAACGCGCCCAGCGGCGAGTCGACGTCCCAGCGCGGCACCCAGCTCAGCAGGCGGCGGCGCATGACGGTCTCGGCCCCGTTGGCCGCGGTCAGCACCCACACCTCGCGAAACCACGCGAAGCGCCAGGTGCAGTCATACAGCTCGCGCGGTTCGTCGTCGCCCCGCTCCTCGTGGATCTTGAAGCGTTCCTTCAGGGACAGGAGCTTGGTGGCGATGCTGAGCTGGCGGGGCATGGGCGCGGTGTGCGTGAGCTGGCGGGGGTGCGAGTGTCCACCTGAAGCGAAGCGGCGCGGCTCAGTCGCCCAGCGCCTGCCACAGCGCTGTGGCCAGCGGGGGCAGGGCGGGGTCGGCGCCGATGTCGATGTTGGTCATGAACAGCCGCCCCACGCGCGTGGCCGGGTCCAGGAAGAGGAAGACGGTCACGCCGTCGTCGCTGCCGGTGTGGCCCACGCTGCCGTCCTTGCGGCGCGCGAAGAACAGGCCCTGGTTGGGCTCGCGGGCGCTCAGCC
>JAIPCJ010000205.1 GCA_021738245.1 Methylotenera sp.
CCGGCAGCGGGGCGGGCTCATAGCCGGCCAGCACCTGCACGAGCCGCCCGTCGCCCAGCGCTTGGCGCACTCCCTGTAGCGGGAACTGCGCGATGCCCGCACCCGCCAGCGTGGCTGCCTGGTAGGCATCGGTGTTGTTGACGGTCACGCGCGAGGGCAGCGTCAGCGAGTGTTCCTCGCCGGCGGCGTCAACCCAATCGAAGCGGGGGCGGCGATCTGCCCAGGTCTGGCTGTAGTGCACGAGTTCGTGCCCCTGCGCGGCCAGGTCATCGGGCGTTGACGGCGTACCGCGGGCCGCGAGATAGGCGGGGCTGGCGACATTGACCATGCGCATCTGCCCCAGCAGCCGCGCCACCAGCAGCGGGTCGTGCACCGCCCCCACGCGCAGCACGCAGTCGAAGCCTTCCTCCACGAGGTCCACACGGCGGTCGGTGCAACTGAGCTCCACGTTCAGCCCCGGGTGCACCGCCAGGAACTCGGGCAGGCCCGGCAGCACCACGTCCAGCGCCAGGCGCACGGGCAGGTCGACCCGCAGCCGCCCGGTGAGCTGCTGGTCCTGCTGGAACAGAGCCTCGATGTCGCTGGCATCTGCCAGCAGGACGCGGGCTCGCTCGGCCAGCAGCTCGCCATCCGCCGTCAGGCTCACGCGCCGCGTGGTGCGCAGGAAGAGCCGCGCACCCAGCCGCGACTCCAGGTCACGCACCACTTGGCTGACCCGGCCCTTGGGCAGCCCCAGTTCGTCTGCCGCGCGGCTGAAATGGGCGAGTTCTGCCACCTGGAGGAAGACGCGCAGCGCGCCCAGCTCGATATTGGATTCCATTTCAATTACAGTCAGTTCAATTCATCGCAATTTATCCCACGCCACGAACACAATAGATTTCGCTCCGTCCTTTCATCCCTGACGGAGCTTTCATGACCTCGACTCACCCCACCCCCATCACCCTGATCACCGGCGGCAGCCGCGGCTTGGGCGCCGCCATGGCACTGGCCCTGGCGCGCGACGGCCACGACCTGGTCATCACCTACCGCGAGGCCGCACCAGCCGCCGAGGCGGTGGCGGGCCAGATCCGGGCGCTGGGCCGCCGCGCGCTGGCCCTGCCACTGGACGTGGCCCAGGCGGAAGGGTTTCCGGCCTTCACGGCGCAACTGGCCCAGGCCCTCACCGCCTGGGGCGCCTCACAGCTCGACGGCCTCATCAACAATGCCGGCACCGGCGTGCACGCCGCCTTCGCCGAGACCCGGCCGGAAGACTTCGACGCCCTGGTGGCCGTCCACCTCAAGGGGCCGTTCTTCCTGACCCAGGCCGTGCTGCCCCTGCTGGCCGACGGCGCCCGGGTGCTGAACATCTCCAGCGGCCTGGCCCGCTTCACGGTGGCCGGCTACGCCGCCTACGCGGCCATGAAGGGCGGCATCGAGGTGTTGACGCGCTACCAGGCCAAGGAGCTGGCGGCGCGCGGCATCCGCGTCAACACGCTGGCGCCAGGCGCGATCGCGACGGACTTCGGCGGCGGCGCAGTGCGTGACAACGCCGAGCTCAACCGCTTCCTGGCCTCGGTGACCGCACTGGGGCGCGTGGGTGAGGCGGACGACATCGGCGGTGCCGCTGCCGCCTTGATGCGCCCGGGTGCGGGCTGGATCACCGGCCAGCGCGTGGAAGCTTCGGGCGGCATGTACCTGTGACTTCTGCCGCAGGGTTTTTGGCGCCAGGCAACGTAGAACTCCAGGTGCGCCTCAACCTGGAGTTTTCATGGCCTCTCGCTTCGCCCTTGCCGCCCCCGCCGCCTTGCTGACCGCCCTCGCCTTGGCCGGCTGCGCCGCCACGCCCGACGAAACCGTGGGTCCGCCGGCCAAGGAGTTCATCGATGCGGTCAGCACGAGCAATCAACTGGTGCGCTTCAATGCAGGCCAGCCGCAGAAGCTGCTGTCCTCCCGCCCCCTGACCGGCCTGGCGCCTGGCGACACGCTGGTCGGCGTGGACTACCGCGTTGCCAAAGGTCAGTTGTTCGGCCTGGGTACGAGCGGCCAGCTCTACCGCATCGACACCCGCACCGCCGCGGCCAGCCCGGTCGGCACGCCCAACACGCTGCCGCGCGAGGGTGCGACGGAGTGGGGCGTTGACTTCAACCCCACGGTGGACCGCATCCGCGTGGTCAACGATGCCGGCTTCAACCTGCGCCTGCACCCGGACACCGGCGCCATCGTCGATGGTGACCCCAACCAGCCCGGCGTCCAGTTCGACGGTCGCCTGGCCTACGACGCGGCCGACGTGAATGCGGGCAAGGTGCCTGGCATCGTGGCCGCGGGCTACACCTACAACAAGGACAACGACAAGATCACCACCAACTATGCGCTGGACGGCCGCCTGGGCCTGTTGGTGCACCAGGGCAGCAAGGAAGGCGTGCAGCCCGTGGTGTCGCCCAACACGGGCAAGCTCTTCACGGTGGGGTCGCTGGGCATCGGCAGCTTCCAGCGCGCGACGCTGGATATCTCGGATGTATCCAACACCGCCTATGCCGCCATCACGACGGGATCAAAGTCGAGCTGGTACCGCATCGACCTGGCCACGGGGCGCGCCACGCGCATCGGCACGGTGGCTGGCGAGGCGCTGGTGGGCGCCGCCATCGAGCCCTGAGCCGCCGCGCGGGACGCCGCATGAAAAAAAGGCCCGCACTGCGGGCCTTGTTGCTTGCTCTTACGCCGCCGCGTGGGCGGTTCAGTGCTGCAGGATCTTGGCCAGGAAGTCCTTGGCGCGCGGCGAGCGGTCTTCGGGCTTGCCGAAGAAGTCAGCACTGGAGCAGTCTTCGACGATCTTGCCGGCGTCCATGAAGATGACGCGGTTGCTGACGCGCTTGGCGAAGCCCATCTCGTGCGTCACGCACATCATGGTCATGCCTTCCTGGGCGAGTTGCACCATCACGTCCAGCACCTCGCCGACCATTTCGGGGTCGAGGGCCGAGGTGGGTTCGTCGAACAGCATGACGATCGGGTCCATCGACAGCGCGCGCGCGATGGCCACACGTTGCTGCTGACCGCCGGAGAGCTGGCCAGGGAACTTGTCCTTGTGTGCGGACAGGCCGACGCGGTCCAGCATCTTCAGGCCGCGCGCCTTGGCGTCATCCAGCGAGCGGCCCAGCACCTTGACCTGTGCGATGGTCAGGTTCTCGGTCACCGACAGGTGCGGGAAGAGCTCGAAGTGCTGGAACACCATGCCCACGCGCGAGCGCAGCTTGGGCAGGTTGGTCTTGGGGTCGGCGATGGAGATGCCGTCGACCACGATGTCGCCCTTCTGGAAGGGCTCCAGCGCATTGACGGTCTTGATCAGCGTGGACTTGCCCGAGCCCGAAGGGCCGCAGACGACGACGACTTCGCCCTTCTTGATGGACGTCGTGCAATCGGTCAGCACCTGGAAGCTGCCGTACCACTTGGAAACGTTCTTGATGTCGATCATGGGAGGTCCTCAGCGGATGATCTGGATCTTGGCTTGCAAGCGCCGCACCATCATGGACAGGCTGAAGCAGATGACGAAGTACACGACGGCCGCCACCAGATAGGTCTCGACCGGACGATTGAAGTTCTTGCCGGCGACCTCGAAGCCCTTGAGCAGGTCGTAGGCGCCGATGGCATAGACCAGCGAGGTGTCCTGGAACAGGATGATGGTCTGCGTCAGCAGCACCGGCAGCATGTTGCGGAAGGCCTGCGGCAGCACAACAAGCTGCATGGTCTGGCCGTAGGTCATGCCCACGGCATAGCCCGCATAGACCTGCCCGCGCGGCACGCTCTGGATGCCGGCGCGCATGATCTCGGAGTAGTAGGCCGCCTCGAACAGCGTGAACGTGATGATGGCGGACATCTCCGCGCCGAGCGGCTTGCCGATCAGCAGGGGAATCAGCAGGAAGAACCACAGGATCACCACCACCAGCGGGATGGACCGCAGCGTGTTCACGTAGAACGCCGCCGGCCACACCAGCCAGGGCTTGGACGACAGACGCATCAGGGCCAGCACCGTGCCGATGACGATGCCGCCGATCATCGCGATCAGCGTGAGCTGGATCGAGAAGATGAAGCCCTTGGCGACGAAGCTGGAGACGACGCCCCAGTTCAGGAAACTGAAGTCGAGATTCATCGGCCACCTCCGATCATGCCGGGGATGCGCAGCCGGCTCTCGATGACGAGCGCGATGCGGTTGATGGCGAAGGCCGAGATGAAATAGGCCGCGGTGATGGCGAAGATCATCTCCAGGTTGCGCGAGGTTTCCTCACCGGCCTGCAGGTAGAACATGGTGAGCTCGGAGATGCTGACCGCGAAGGCGACGGACGAGTTCTTGATGATGTTCATGCTCTCGCTGGTCAGCGGCGGAATGACGATGCGAAACGCCATCGGCAGCAGCACATAGCGGTAGGTTTGCGGCAGCGTGAAACCCATGGCAAGGCCCGCATAGCGCTGGCCCTTGGGGAGGCTCTGGATGCCGGCCTTCACCTGCTCCGCGATCCGCGCGGACGTGAAGCAACCCAGCGCAAACACCACCAGCACGAAGCTCGGCACGGCGCGCAGGCTCAGGAAGAGCGACGGCAGCACGTGGTACCAGAGGAAGATCTGCACCAGCAGGGGGATGTTGCGAAACAGCTCCGTCCAGGCGTTGCCGATGAACACGAGCGTCTTGCTCGGTGTGGTGCGCAGGATGCCCATCAACGCCCCGACGGCCAACGCCAGCACCAGCGCCAGCAGCGCCACGCTCAACGTCCAGCCCCAGGCCGAAAACATCCATTGCAGATAGGTGATGTCGCCGTTGCTGCCGAAACAGCTGGCGATGACCTCACCATCGAGGGTGTTCTTGCAGAACACCTGCCAGTCCCAACTCATGGACCTCTCCTCAAGCCTCTTCCCTAAAGCAAAGCGGGTGCCATGCACCCGCTTTGCGGTCTATCAGCAGACGTCAGACCATCACTTCTTGTTGTAGTCTTCCATCGGCTTGTCGTTGGGGTTGGCCCAGGCTTCCTTGGTGGCGGCAGACACCGGCAGGCCGATCTTGGTGTTGGTCGGCGGGATGGGCTGCATGAACCACTTGTCATAGAGCTTGGCCAGTTCGCCCGACTTCATCATGCCCTTGATGCTGTCGTCCACGGCCTTCTTGAAGGCGGGGTCGTCCTTGCGCATCATGATGGCGATGGGCTCGACGCTCAGCACCTCGCCGACGATCTTGAAGTCGGCCGGGTTCTTGGACGTGGCGATGTTCTTGGCCAGGATGGAGCCGTCCATCACGAAGGCGTCGGCACGGCCGGAGTCCAGCAGCAGGAAGCTGTCGGCGTGGTCCTTGCCGAAGACTTCCTTGAAGTCCACGCCCGTGGCGCGCTCATGCTTGCGCAGCGTCTGCACCGAGGTCGTGCCGGTGGTGGTGGCCACCGTCTTGCCGTTGAGCTGGTTGATGGAGGTGATGCCGGAGTTGGCCTTCACGGCGATGCGCACTTCCTCGACATAAGTCGTCACGGCGAAGGCGACGTCCTTCTGGCGGGCGGCGTTGTTGGTGGTGGAGCCGCACTCCAGGTCCACCGTGCCATTGACCGTCAGGGGGATGCGGTTGGCCGAGGTCACCGGCTGGTACTTGACCTCGATCTTGCCGCCCAGCTGCTTGCGCAGGTCGGCAATGACGTGCTCGCAGACATCGATGTGATAGCCGACGTACTTGCCATCGCCGATGGTGTAGGACAGGCCGGACGACTCGCGCACACCCATGGTGATGGCGCCGCTGTCCTTGATCTTCTTCAGCGTGTCTTGCGCATGCACGGCGGTGGTGCCGGCAATCAGGGCGGCGACGAGCAGAACTTTCTTCATGAAGACTCCAACAACAAAAGGGATGGTTCTATAACAAATGCGAGCAGACCACGCAGCCGCGCAGCCCCAAATACGGGTTTACGCGATCCATGCGCATGCGCGATGACTTCATGCGTTTGACGTCAGGTAGTCCCACAAAGCCAAGGAGGCAGGCTTGTGGCGGCGCGAAAGCTCGGGGCGCTCGCGGTAGATGCGCAGCTCCATGCTGACGCTGAACTGCCCTGCGGCGGCCGCAGGCACCAGGCGGCCACTGGCCAGCTCCTTCTGCACCGAGCTGGCGGGCAGGAAGGCGAACCCATGCCCTTCCAGCGCCATGGCTTTCAAGCCCTCGGCCATGTCAGTCTCGTAGATCGCATCAAGGTTGAGCGCGCAGTCGGCTTCCTTGACGATCAGTTCGACCAGCCGGCCGAGGTAGGCGCCGGCGGCATAACTCAGGAAGGGGATCTTCTGGCCCTGTCGCCCCGGCAGCCGGAACATCGGCTCACCCTGCGGGTCGGCCTTGGCGTAGGGCGCCAGGGTCTCGTGGCCGAGCGAGGCCATCTGGTAGCGCTCGTGGTCGAGCTGAAGGGGCTGGCTGGCGTGGTGGTAGACCAGCAGCAGGTCGCAATTGCCTTCGCTCAACTGCAGCATCGCGTCATGCACGTTGGCCGCATTGAGCCGGCACTTGATGGCGCCGAATCCTCGCCGCAGCCCCATGAGCCAGTGCGGAAAGAACGAGAACGCCAGCGAGTGCGGCACGGCGAACTCGATCATGTCCTGGTCGGACGCCTGGTGGCTGCGCAGCATGTTGCGCGTCGCCTGCAGGTTGCCGAGCAACTCCACGGCCTGGGCCAGCAGCGTCGCGCCGGCCGCCGTCAGGCGCGTGGGATAAGAAGAGCGGTCGACGAGATCGACCCCCGCCCAGGCCTCCAGCGCCTGGATGCGGCGCGAGAACGCCGGCTGCGTCACATGGCGGAGCTGCGCCGAGCGGGAAAAGCTGCGCGTCTCGGCGAGGCTGACGAAGTCTTCAAGCCATTTGGTTTCCACCCGCGGCAGTGTAGCGACGGCCCTCCGGGCTCCGCCGCGCCACCTCGAACCCGTGGTTTCCCGCCTCTGCAGCTGCGGACGGAGTACCGCCGACCCCCCGCAACTGGAGGGGCCCCACCCACCCGCAATTTGAAAGGCTTGTTTACATTTCCCGCCAGAACGCCAAATCAAACACACAGATCGGAACAAGCCATGCGCATGCTCAGCAAACTTGTGGCAGTCGCCCTCGCCGCGTCCCTGCAGCCGGTCATGGCCGGCACCCTCGTGTTGGACTTCGAGGACCTGACCGCCACCCAACCGCTCACCGGCCTCTACAACGGCGTGGACATCAGCGGGTCGGCCTGGAGCGCGCGCTCCAACAACGGCACCTGCGGCGGCACCATCAGCTTTGAACGCGGCGAGACCTGCACCGCCCTGCTCATCGCCAACGATCCCGGCCAGGATGATGTGGCGGGCGCAAAGTCCGTGACGCTGACCCTGGCGGGCGGCTTCCTGGACGCCGTGTCGTTCGCCTACTCGGGCAAAGTCAACGAAAGGCTGCTCTCGGTCGCGATCTTCGACGCCCAAGGCACCCCGCTCGCCAGCCTGGCGGGTCTGCAAGGTTCGGAGTGCTCCGGCTTCATCTACTGCAACTGGTCCGACGCCGACGGCCCGGGCACCACGCTCGCCTTCAAGGGCATCGCCAGCTACATCACTTTCACGGCCGCCAAGGACAACTCCGTGTTGCTGGACAGCCTGAACTTCACACTCGCCGACGTCACCCCGCCCCAAGCCCTGCCCGAGCCGGGTAGCGTGGCCCTGGCCTTCGGCGCGCTCGGCGCCCTGGGCTGGACCCGCCGTCGCGCAGCCCGCTGAACGCGCTGCGCCCCCCAGATGAAACGACCGCTGCGGCGGTCGTTTTTGTTTGTCTGCGTGCCACGGCAAAAACGTCCGGCGACGTCTTGAATCGCCACAAGCCGTCCCTATAATTCCGCTCTGCTAGCACTCGGCTTGGTCGAGTGCTAACGAAATCGGGCCGAGTGATCGGCCTCCTTTTCACGGTGAGCCGCTGCCATTGCGCTGCGGCCGCTTCAGTTCCAACTCGCAAGGAGATTCCATGAAGCTGCGCCCCCTGCACGATCGCGTGATCGTTCGCCGTCTGGAGCAAGAAACGAAGACCGCCTCGGGCATCGTCATCCCCGACAACGCCGCCGAAAAGCCCGACCAGGGTGAAGTGCTGGCCGTCGGCCCGGGCAAGCGCAACGACAAGGGTGACTTCGTTGCCCTGAACGTCACCGTCGGCGACCGTGTCCTGTTCGGCAAGTACTCCGGCCAGACCGTCAAGGTCGACGGCGAGGAACTGCTGGTGATGCGCGAGGAAGACCTCTTCGCCGTCGTGCAAAAGTAATTCAGCAGTCGAAATTCGACTCTGACCCCAATTCAAGTATTCGGAGAATCACATGGCAGCAAAAGACGTAGTCTTCGGCGGCGAAGCCCGCGCCCGCATGGTTGAAGGCGTGAACATCCTGGCCAACGCGGTCAAGGTGAC
>JAIPCJ010000206.1 GCA_021738245.1 Methylotenera sp.
GGGCTCCGTGACGACCACAAAGAAGTTGCTCATGAACAAGTTCCTTGCCTGCGGGGCCACCTCGACCGGCCACCGCCTGATGGCCCGCACCGCACGCGCGCTGCGGCTCCTCGTGCGCGGGCTGCTGCTCACCGCCGCCCACGCAGCCCATGCGGCAGGCGGCCACCATGCCGTGGACGATGCCAGCATCCTTGAGCCAGGCCAATGCCAGCTCGAAACCTGGGCCGACCGCACCACCGACGGCGCCCGCTCGTCCGCGCACGTCGGACCGGGCTGCCGCGTCGGCCCGGTGGAGCTGAGCCTGAACCTGGATCGCGTCCGGTCAGCCGACACCACCACCGTGGCCGGCCCGCAGGTCAAATGGGCGACGCCGGTGAGCGACAGCCTGAGCTTCGGGCTGGCCGCCTCCGCGGCCCTGCAGGACCGGGCGCCGCGCCAAGCGAGCCGCACGCTCCTGCTGCTGGGCACCTGGCAGCCCAGCGACAGCTGGCTGGTCCACGCCAACGCCGGCCGGGACTTCCGGCCTGGAGGCCTCAGCAGCACCCACGCGGGCGCCGCCATCGAGTGGCAGGCCACCCCGCGCTGGTCCTTCGTCGCCGAGCGCTTTCGGGAAGGCGGCGGCGACTACGGCCGCACCGGCGCGCGCTGGTCCCTGAACGACGCAGTCAACGTCGACATCAGTCGTGCCAGCGGCTGGCGAGGCGGCTCGCCCGCCTGGTGGACCGTGGGGGTCAGCTGGGTCTGGGCACGTTGACGGGGTGCATCCGCCGGGCGCGTCAGAACAGGAAGTAGCGCTGCGCCATCGGCAGCTCCTTGGCAGGCTCGCAGGTCAGCAGCACGCCATCCGCCCGCACCTCGTAGGTCTGCGCATCGATCTCCATCGTCGGCAGGTAGGCGTTGTGGACCATGTCGGCCTTCCTGACCGTGCGGCAGCCCTTCACTGGCACCAGGGTCTTGGCCAGGCCGAGCTTCTCAGCGCTGGCCTGGCCGCTCTGGCTGACGAAGGTGAGTGAGCCCTGCGACAGCGCGCCGCCGAAGCTGCCGAACATCGGTCGGTAGTGCACCGGCTGAGGCGTCGGGATGGAGGCATTCGCGTCGCCCATGGCTGCGGCCGCGATGAAGCCGCCCTTCAAGATGAGGCTGGGCTTCACGCCGAAGAAGGCCGGCTTCCACAGCACGAGGTCGGCCCACTTGCCCACCTCGATGCTGCCCACCTCATGACTGATGCCGTGGGCCAGCGCCGGGTTGATGGCCAGTTTGGCGAGATAGCGCTTCACGCGGGCGTTGTCGTTGCCGGCACCGTCGCCAGTCAAGGCACCGCGCTGCACCTTCATCTTGTGCGCGGTCTGCCAGCAGCGTAACGAAACCTCGCCCACGCGGCCCATGGCCTGCGAGTCCGACGAGAACATGCTGATGGCGCCCAGGTCGTGCAGGATGTCTTCGGCCGCGATGGTCTCGCGGCGGATGCGGCTCTCGGCAAAGGCCAGGTCTTCGGCGATGCCGGCGTCCAGGTGGTGGCACACCATCAGCATGTCGAGGTGCTCGTCCAGCGTGTTGACGGTGAACGGCCGCGTGGGGTTGGTGGAGCTGGGCAGCACATTGGCCTCGCCCACCACTTTCATGATGTCGGGCGCATGACCGCCGCCCGCGCCTTCGGTGTGGAAGCTGTGGATGGTGCGGCCCTTGAAGGCGGCGATGGTGTCTTCCACGAACCCACTCTCGTTGAGCGTGTCGGTGTGGATGGCGACCTGGGTGTCGGTCAGCTCGGCCACGCTCAGGCAGTTGTCGATGGCGGCGGGCGTGGTGCCCCAGTCCTCGTGCAGCTTCAGGCCGATGGCACCGGCGTCGATCTGCTGCATCAGGCCCGCGGGGCGCGAGGCGTTGCCCTTGCCCAGGAAGCCCAGGTTCATGGGGAAGGCCTCGGCGGCCTTGAGCATGGTGGCAATGTGGCTGGGCCCGGGCGTGCAGGTGGTGGCCAGCGTGCCGGTGGCCGGGCCGGTACCGCCGCCGATCATGGTGGTCACGCCGCTCATCAGCGCCTCTTCGATCTGCTGCGGGCAGATGAAGTGGATGTGGGTGTCGATGGCGCCGGGCGTGACGATGAAGCCCTCGCCCGCGATGATCTCGGTGCCCGGGCCGATGACGATGTCCACGCCCGGCTGCACATCGGGGTTGCCGGCCTTGCCGATGGCGGCGATGCGGCAGCCGCGCAGGCCGATGTCGGCCTTGACGATGCCCCAGTGGTCGATGATGACGGCGTTGGTGATGACGGTGTCGACCGCATCGCCCGGCCCCGGGCCGTTCGGGCGCTGCGACTGGCCCATGCCGTCGCGCACCGTCTTGCCGCCGCCGAACTTGACCTCTTCGCCATAGCCGCCGGCACGCAGCGTCAGGTCTTGCTCGATCTCGATGACCAGGGCGGTGTCGGCCAGGCGCAGCTTGTCGCCAACGGTGGGGCCGAGCATCTCGGCGTAGGCACGGCGGGATATCTTCATAGCTTGCCTTGCACGAGGCCGCGGAAGCCCCAAACGGCACGGTCCCCGGCAAGGTCGACCAGCTCGACCGTTCGCGTCTGCCCGGGCTCGAAGCGCACCGCAGTGCCGCTGCAGATGTTGAGCCGCATGCCACGCGCCGCTTCGCGGTCGAAGCTCAGCGCAGCATTGGTTTCGGCGAAGTGGTAGTGGGAGCCGACCTGGATGGGCCGGGTCCCGGCGTTGGCCACCTTCAGCGTCAGCGTGCGGCGGCCGGGGTTGAGCTCATGCTCCCCCTCGGCGGTGATCAGCTCGCCGGGAATCATCAGGCCACCCCGCCCAGCCGGGCCACGGCCAGGGCCGCGACGCTGGCGCCCAGCAGCGCGCGCGCCAGCACGGGCGCGTTTCGCAGCTTCCAGCCCAAAGCCAGGCCGGCCGCATGCAGGGCCACGGTGCTCAGCACCATGCCAGCCAGCGCGGCGGCCCCCTGCAGTTCGAGGCCATGCGCAGCGCCATGGCTGAACGCGAGGATGGCCGCGGTGGCCGCACCCGCCGCTGGCGGCATGGCCAGGCGCAAGGCCACCAGCAGGCCCAGCACCGCGAGCGACACGGTGATGGCAGCCTCCATCGCCGGCATCTGCCAGCCGGTGACCATCGACAAGCCGGCGCCCGCCAGCAACGACAGCGCGAAGGCGATGGGCGCACGCAGTGGCTGCTTCAGCGCCATCGCACTCCACAGGCCCACCGCCAGCATGGCCGCGAGATGGTCGGGCCCGGTCAGCGGATGCAGGGCGCCTTCGACAAAGCCGTGCAGGTGGCTGTGATCGCCGGTGTGGGCCTGCGCGGCCGTGGCCAGCAGGGGCAAGGAAGCGGCAGCAAGCCAGCGGTGCAGGGTCTTCATGGCGTCTCGCAGGGGTCAGGCAATCGGTTGGTGCACGGTCACGAGCTTGGTGCCGTCCGGGAAGGTGGCTTCGACCTGGATCTCCGGAATCATCTCGGGCACGCCCTCCATGACGTCGGCGCGGGTCAGCACCTCGCGGCCTTCGCTCATCAGCTGCGCCACGGTCTTGCCGTCACGCGCGCCCTCCAGGATGGCGGCGCTGATCAGCGCGACGGCTTCGGGGTAGTTCAGCTTGAGCCCCCGGGCCTTGCGCCGCTCGGCGAGCAGCGCGGCGGTGAAGAGCAGCAGCTTGTCTTTTTCTCGGGGTGTGAGTTCCATCGGGAGCCAGCTCTTCAGGCGTACAGGTCGATCAGGCCGGTGGCGACTCAGGGCTGCGAAGCCCTGACCCATCGGTGCGTTCAGGGTGGTCTTTGCAAGGCGGATGCCAGTCGACGAGCACGGCGCCCGCCTCGCCCTTGCGGGCCGGCCCCGCCGCCTTGCGGGTGGGCGTGCCCAGCGCGATCCAGCCCAGCAAGGTCTCGCCCGGCTCGCAGAAGGCCGCGGCGACCGCGGCATTGCGCACCTTGGCGCCGCTGAGCATCTTGCCGCCAAAGCCCAGGGCATGGGCCGCCGTCAGGAAGTTGGCCAGCGCGCCGCCCACGGCCGCCCACTGCTCATGGGCCGGCACCTGGGGGTGGCCGAGGTCGATGCGGGCCACCACCGCCACCGTCAGCGGCGGCTTCAGCGCCCGCTCGGCATCCATCGCGGCGCCCTCCTCCCCCTTGCCCGCGGCACGGGCCGCGTCGGCAAACAGGGCAGCCATGCCCTCTTTTGCGGCGCCGCGCACCACCTTGAACCGGTAAGGCACCAGTTCGGCGTGATCGGGCGCGCGCAGGGCCGC
The DNA here is from genome assembly GCA_021738245.1 of Methylotenera sp. Lineage (GTDB taxonomy): Bacteria > Pseudomonadota > Gammaproteobacteria > Burkholderiales > Burkholderiaceae_C > Pelomonas. The sequence continues at coordinate 4,253 of JAIPCJ010000206.1, forward strand.
CTCGGCCATCAGCGCCAGCTGCGCATCGCTCGGCCCGGGTTCCGTGAGGTACTTGGGGCCGACCGAATAGCGCGTCAGCAGGGCCTCCAGCGAGGACGGCACGAGGTTCACTTCAGCAGGCCGGCGTTCTCGGCCGCAGCCTTGATGCCGTCGTAGTTGGCCGGCTTGGTGGCAATGAACCTGGTGGCGCGCTGCAGGCCGAGGATCTCCTTGCCCTGCGGCGTGGCAGGGTCCAGGGCCAGGAAGGCGGCCTTGATCTTGTCCTGCAGGGCCTGGGGCATCTCGGCGTGCACCGACCAGTTGTAGTCGTAGTAGGCCGGGGTCGTGTAGAACACCTTGACCTGCGCCGGGTCGACCTTCTTCTCGGTGACGAACTTTTCCCACACCGAGATGTTCAGTGCGCCCGCGTCCACCTTGCCGCTGGCCACGGCGGCGATGGTCGCGTCATGCGCACCACTGAACGCCACGCGCTTGAGGTCGGCATCCGGGTTGATCTTGGCAGCCAGCAGGAAGCTGCGCGGCATGAGGTGGCCCGAGGTGCTGCTTTGCGAGCCGAAGGACAGGGTCTTGCCCTTGAGGTCTTCCAGCTTGTTGATGCCACTCTTGGCATCGGTGATGAACACCGAGCGGAACTTCTCGTCCTCCTCGCGCTGCACCAGCGGCACCACCTTGCCGCCCGAGCGCACATTGGCCTGCACGAAGGTGAAGCCGCCGAACCAGGCCAGGTCCACCTTCTTGTTGACCAGCGTCTCCACCGCGGCGGCGTAATCGGTCACCGGGGTCCACTCGACCTTCATGCCCAGCTTGCTTTCCAGGTACTGGCCCAGCGGCGCGAACTTGCGTGCCAGCTCGGTGGGCGACTCGTCGGGGATGGCGGTCACACGCAGCACCTGCTGTGCCTGCGCGACGGCACCCGCCAAGGCGAGCGACGCCACCACACCACGCGCCAGACTGGCGACAACACGAGAAAGGGCCATGATCAAGTCTCCTGAGGGAAGAACGGTGTCCGGTCAGAACACCAGGGTGGCCCAGGCCGGATCAGCAGCCCGGGCAGCGAATTGCACCGCACCGCCATGCTGGCGGGCGGCAGGGATGAGGTCGGCATGCGTGAGGCCGTGAGCAGCCAGCGCATCGGTACACGCCAGGAAGCGCGCGCCATGGTCGAGGGCATCCTGCATCCAGCTGGCAATGGTCTTGTCGAAACGCGTGGACGCGCGCAGCGCGTCGGCCACGCCCGGCTGCAGCAACAACACCGAGCGCGCCGTGAAGTAGACCTCCACCTGCAGCTCCAGCGCAGCGCCCGCTGCGGCCTGCGCGAACGGCGTGGCCAGGCGCACCGGGTCCGCCGGGTCGGCAGCCCACAACAAAATGGCCAGGCCTTGCCGCGACATCAGGCACCTTCCAACTGGTTGAGCCAGGCCCAGCGCTGCATCGCCGCGCGGATGTCGGCCTCGCCGATGGCGAGCCGCCCACGCTCCTCCTCCAGCCGCACAGGCGCCAGCTCCAGCAACCAACCCGCCTCGTAGGGCGAGCGGTGCACCAACTCCGGCCGCTCCTCCAGCGCCTCATTGACCCGCATGACCGTGCCCGACAACGGCGACTTCACCGACACGATGGATTTGGACAACTCCACCACACCCAGCGATCGCCCCTGCTCGACCTCGCTGCCCACCGACTTCGGCCGGCACATGTAGATGTCGCCCGACGCCTTCAAGCCCAGCGCCGTGATCCCCACACGCACCACCCCGCCCTCCAGCGGCAACGCCCAGGTCTGGTCGTCGATCCAGTACCAGAGGTGCTCCGGCAGCTCGGCCCCCGCGATCAGCACGGCGCCTCCACGACCCATGGGGCGTTCAGTCGGCGTCGCGAGCGGCCCGAGGTTGCGCCGAGAAGCGCAGCCGTACTGGCGTACGGCGAGCATCGCAGGCGCAAGATCGGGCCGCGCAGCAGCCGAATGGATGCCCCATGGCGGAAAGAGGTAGGAGTCGAACCTACCCGGCAACGCATGGCGCCACCCACCGGGTTTGAAGCCCGGCCGACACACCGGTGTCGTTCTCTTTCCATGTTCAATGCTCCAGCGGCGCAAACAGCGCGCTGTCAGCCCGCAGCCGATGTTCATCGCCCACCCGGCGCAGCAGCCCGACGCGGTCGAAATGCTCCAGGATCTGGATCGCGCGCTTGCGGCCGAGGCCGCTCGCGTCGCGGAAGGCGGCCGCGGCCACATGCCCCTGTTCCGTCGCTAGGCGGCGCACTGTAGCCGCGAGTGCGGTCATCGTGGGCGTGTCCAGGTACAAGTCCTTCACGACCTGATGCAGATCGCCCTGCTGCGCCAGGCGCGCCAGCGTCGTGCGCATCAGGGGCTCAGGCTCGGCGCAGTCCTTGGCGAGGTCGCGCGCCCAGGCGCCTTCGGCCCCGGCTGCGGCCAGGCGAGGTGCGACCTTCTGCGCAATGCGCTGCTCGGTGGCCGACAGCTGAACGCCATGCGCTGGCAGATGCACGAAGGCACCGCGCACCTCGATCTGCCCGCGGTCGCGCAGCTCGTTCAGCACTTGGCGCCACAGCGGCTCGGCCATGCGTGGCGACACGAGGCGGCGCAGCCGGGCCGCGTCAGGCCCGAGCTCGTCGGGTGATTTGGCGTGATAGTCGGCCAACGCGCCCAGCAGCCGATGCGTCAGCGCCGCATGGGCCTCGTCACCCAGGGCCCAGCCCTGCAGTGGCTCGGCGAGCCCCTCGGCTTGCGCGAAGCGGGCGAGGTCCAGGCCGAGCTGGGACAGCACCAGCAGCCGTTCACGGCGGCGCGCCGTGGTGGGCAGCTCACAAGCCGCGAGCTCGTCGAGCCGCTCCGGCGTGCGGCGGTAGCGCGTGGGGGCAAACGGGTCCAGCACGACGCCGCCGGCCAGGGTGCGCGTCGCACCGGCGTCGCGCAGCACGAGGCGGTCGCCGCGCCAGGCGCCCACGGGGCCATGGCAGACCAGCTGCACGCGGGCCGCAGCGCCGGGCTCGATCAGGTCGCCATCCAGCACCGCCACGCTGGCCATGGTGCTCTGCGCGCCCAGGTGCAAGTGGACCCGCGCGCCCGAGCGCAGCGGCCGGGCCTCGCCGGGCCATAGCTGCAGGCGGGCGTCGAAGCGGTCAGTGGCCAGGGCCACATGCGGCGCCGTGAGCCAGGCGCCCCGCGGTGCCTCATCCTTGGCGATGCCCGCCAGCGCGACGGCACAGCGTTGGCCGGCCTGGGCGCGTTCAACCACACGGTTCTGGGCATGCAGGCTGCGTACTCGTGCGCGGCGCCCGGCCAGCACGAGTTCATCGCCTACGGCGATCTCGCCCGCATGCAGCGTGCCCGACACGACCGTACCCACGCCATCGAGCGTGAAAGCGCGGTCCACCGCCAGGCGCGGGGCCAGGCCTTGCCACGCTCGCGGCGGCATCTGACGAGCCGCGTTGAACAGCAGCTCCCGCAACGCGTCGACGCCCTGCCCGGTCTGCGCGCAGACCGCCACGATGGGCGCCTCGGCCAGGCCCGTACCGGCCAGCAGTTCACGCACCTCAGCCGTCAGCGACTCGATGCGCCCGGGCTCCGCGCGGTCGGCCTTGGTGATCGCCACCGCGCCGCGCGTGAGGCCGAGCAGGCTCAACACCGCCAGATGCTCGCGCGTCTGCGGCATGACGCCATCGTCCGCAGCCACCAGCAGCAGCCCGAAGTCGATGCCGCTGGCACCCGCCAGCATGGTGTGCACGAGCTTCTCGTGACCGGGCACGTCGATGAAGCCCAGGCGCTCCTTGGCGCCGGGCACGTCCAGGTAGGCGTAGCCCAGCTCGATGCTGATGCCGCGCGCCTTCTCCTCCGGCAGGCGGTCGGTGTCCACGCCCGTGAGCGCGCGTACCAGGGTCGTCTTGCCGTGGTCGATGTGGCCAGCGGTGCCGATGATCATGGCTTGTGCTCGCTCGCAAAGGGCCGGGGCCACAGAGGCACAGAGGCACAGAGAGCCCACGCCGACGCGCAGCGCCTCTGTGCCCCTGTGCCGCTGTGGCTGTGTTCAACGGCGGCGGTGTTCACGCCAGGGCTTCCTTCAACGTCGTCAAC
>JAIPCJ010000207.1 GCA_021738245.1 Methylotenera sp.
GCCGCCTGAGAAGGTGGTGCCTCCGCCGCCGGACCTCAAGGCGCCGCCGCCGCCCTTCGTGCCGCCGCCCGAGTTCCAGGTGACCGCACCGGCGCCGCCGGCCCCGGCCATCCAGTCGACCCAGGTGGCGCCGCCCGCCGTGGCCGAGATCCGGCCGCAGCCGGCCCCCGCCCCGGCAGCACCGCCCGCAGCACCCAAGCCGACAGGCAAGGTGACCGCCGGCATGGTCTGCACGAAGATGGGCAAGCCTGAAGTGCCGTCGGTCAACTGGAGCGGCGATGCCCTCTACAAGGCGGTGGCTACCGTCAAGGCCGGTCGCGTGACGGCCGTTGAAATCACCTCGCTGCGAGGCGGTGTGGATCGCAAGGCGCAGCGTGCCCTGGTCCAGTCGATCGAAGCAGCACTGCGTGACACCTATGAATGCCCAGGCGATCACGTGTTCGAGCAGGAGTTCCAGTTCAAGATCGAATAAGAACTTCTCCGTTGTGATCCCGGCGCCCCGATGAACGGGCGCATTCAGAACCGCATAAACCAGAATCTTTCCCTAGGAGTTGACTCCATGATTTCTCGCATCACCGGCTTCCTGGCCGCCATCGCCATGGCCGCGACCCTGGCTGTTTCGCCCGCCCACGCGCAAGACCAGAAGCCGGCCGACGCCGCCTCGGCCGCTGTGGCCGACGCAGGTGCCGCTCCCGCGCCTGCTGCTGCTCCCGCCAAGCAAGAAAACCCCTACAGCCTGGCCAACATCGTTGCCCACGGCAACGTGGTTGACCAGGTCGTGCTGGCCATCCTGGCCATCATGTCGATGGGCTCGTGGTACATCCTGGTCGTCCGTCTGTGGGACACCAGCAAGCTGTCCTCCGAAGCCAAGGAAGTCCGCGCCACCTTCTTCAAGAAGCCCAGCCTGGCCGATGGCATCAAGGGCCTGAAGGAAGAAAGCGCCTTCCGCTACATCGCCACCGCCGCTGTCGAGGCTTCGGAGCACCACGAAGGCGCCCTGACCGAGAACATCGACCACAGCAGCTGGGTGACGATGAACGTTGAGCGCGCCGTTGCTGACGTCAACACCAAGATCTCCGCCGGCCTGGGCTTCCTGGCGACCGTCGGTTCGACCTCTCCCTTCATCGGCCTGTTCGGTACCGTGTGGGGCATTCTGAACGCGCTGACCGCCATCGGCGTCGCCGGTCAGGCTTCGATCGACAAGGTGGCCGGCCCCGTGGGCGCCGCGCTGATCATGACCGCCATCGGTCTGGTCGTTGCCGTGCCGGCCGTGCTGGGCTACAACTGGCTGGTCAACCGCAACAAGGCCGTGATGGGTCAAGTTCGTTCGTTCGCCGGTGACCTGCACGGCGTCCTGATGGGCAACCGCGCCGTCGCCAAGCGCTGAGTCCCGGCTCGCTCTCGATAAGGAGCTCAAGCTATGGGCATGAACGTCGGATCTGCTTCCGGCGAGGACGAAGTCAATGCAACCATCAACACCACGCCCCTCGTGGACGTGATGTTGGTGATGCTGATCATCTTCCTCATCACCGTGCCGGTGGTGACGCAGACGATCGCTGTGAATCTCCCCAAAGAGACCAACATCGTCCGCGTCACGAAGCCGGAAAACATCGAACTCTCGGTCAGCAAGGACGGCGACGTCTACTGGAACACTAAGCTGATTCCCGACATGGAGGAGCTGGTCAAGCGCCTCGGCAAGGAATCGGTGAAGAACCCGCAGCCCGAGGTGCACATCCGCGGTGACGACAAGACCCGTTACGAGTCGGTCGGCCGCGTGATCTTCGCTGCGCAGCGCGCAGGCATCATGAAGATCAATTTCGTCACCGAGCCGCCGGCTCGTGGCGGTTGAGCCCAGGAGTCATACATGGGAATGAATGTTGGAAGTTCGTCGGGCAGCGGTGAACCCGAGGTCATGATGGACGTCAACACGACGCCGCTGATCGACGTGATGCTGGTGCTGTTGGTGATGTTGATCATCACCATCCCGATCCAGCTGCACACGATCAACCTCGACATGCCGCCGCCGAGCCCGAACCCGCCTCAAAACGAGCCGGTCGTGCACACCGTCCTGATCGACTTCGACGGCACCATCTACTGGGATGAGGCCACGCTGCCGAACATCGACGCGGTCAACGCGAAGATGCAGGAAGTGGGCGCGCTGTCGGTCGGCGAGCAGCCGGAAATCCACATCAAGCCGAACAAGCTGGTGGACTACGGCGTCGTGGCGGCCGTGATGGCTTCGGCCCAGCGGAACAACGTCAAGAAGATGGGCATGGTCGGTAACGAGCAATACGTCAAGTGACGTGACCTCGGGACCGCTGACACCGATACTGTGAAGCGCGCTGCCCGAAAGGGCGGCGCGCTTTTGCTTTTCAGGAGAGCAAGTTGAAAGCTTTGAAATCCATCGTGGCTGTCGCCGTTGGCGCCCTGGCCCTGTCTCTGAACGGCGCTCCCGGCGCGGAGTTCGGCTTCAGCCAGGCCGCGGCGCAGGACACCGTCCGCAAGGAAGTCGGCACCCCGCTGGGTGAGGCGAGCAAGCTGGTCAAGGCCGGCAAGTACAAGGAAGCCCTGGCCAAGCTGCGTGATGCGGAAGCCGTGGGTGGCCGCACGCCCGGCGAGAACAACGCCATCGAAGGCGTCCGCTTCTCGGCCGCCATGGGCGCCAGCGACCCCGACACCATGGCGCGGTCCTTCGACGTGCTGAAGGCCAAGCTCGGCGGTCCGCAGCAGCTCCAGTACATGGAAGCCATCGCCGGCACCTACCTGCGCGCCAACAACGCGCCCAAGACGCTGGAATGGGCCAACAAGTACTTTGCCGCCGGCGGCACGAGCGCCGCGGTCAAGCAGATGCAACAGCAGGCCCAGTTCAAGTCGGGTGACATGACGGCCGTCCTGAAGGACACGCTGGCCGAAGTGCAGGCCGACGAGAAGGCCGGCAAGGCACCGAGCCAGGACAAGCTCAACATCCTGCTCTACGCCGCCCAGAAGAAGGGCGACGCGGCCACCGAGTCCTATGCGGTCGAGCGGCTGCTGAACTACTACCCGCGCAAGGAACTCTGGGCCCAGGTGCTCGGCGGCCTGCAGGGCAAGAAGGGCTTCGCCTCGCGCTTCACGATGGACATCTACCGCCTTCAGCTCGCCACCGGCAATCTGAAGTCGGCTGACGATTACATGGAAGCCGCCCAGTTGGCCGCCCAGGCGGGCTACCCGGACGAAGGCAAGAAGATCGTCGAGCAGGGTCTGGCCGCCAACATCCTCGGCCAGGGGGCTGAAGGCGCACGCCACAAGCGTCTGCTGGACCTGATGGTCAAGAAGTCCAACGAAGCCAAGGCAGATGCGGCCAACGCCGAGAAGGCCGCCAAGGACGCCAAGACCGGGGATGAGCTGGTCAAGCTCGGCCTGTCGCGTGTGTTCGCGGGTGACAAGGCCGGCGGCCTGGCGCTGGTGGACGCCGGTATCGCCAAGGACAACTTCGCCCGCGCCGACGACGCCAAGTTCTATCAAGGCCTGGCCTACTACAACGCCGGCGAGACATCCAAGGCCATCGCCGCCTGGCGTACGGTCAAGGGCGCGGACGGCTCCGGCGAACTGGCTCGCCTCTGGCAAGTCCAGGCGCGCAGCGCCAAGAAGTGATGCGGGTTTGCCGGCGCCGTGCCGGCAGTCGCCAAAACAAAGAGGCCCCGTGGGGCCTCTTTTTTCATGGCTGCCTCGCGGGCGAGCCGATCACTTCGGTGCGAGGCGGATCGCGCCATCCAGGCGAATGACTTCGCCGTTGAGCATGTCGTTGGTGACGATCTGGTGCACCAGCTTGGCGTAGTCCTCCGGCTTGCCCAGGCGGCTGGGGAAGGGCACGCTGGCCGCCAGCGCATCCTGCACCTCCTGTGGCATGCCGAACAGCATGGGCGTGCCGAAGATGCCCGGGGCGATGGTCATGTTGCGGATGCCATTGCGCGCCAGGTCGCGGGCGATGGGCAGGGTCATGCCCACCACGCCGCCCTTGGACGCGGCATAGGCCGCCTGGCCGATCTGCCCGTCATACGCAGCCACGGACGCGGTCGAGATCAGCACGCCGCGCTCGCCGGTCGACTCCGGCTCGTTCTTGGCCATGGCTTCTGCTGCTAGGCGAATCATGTTGAAGCTGCCGATCAGGTTGACGGTGATGGTCTTGCTGAAGGCCGCCAGCGAATGCGCGCCGTCCTTGCCCACCGTCTTCATGGCCGGCGCGATGCCGGCGCAATTGACCAGCCCGACCAGCTTGCCCAGACCCGTGGCCGCAGCCACGACGGCTTGGCCATCCGCTTCCTGGCTGACATCGCACTTGACGAACACGCCGCCGATGTCCTTGGCCACCTGCTCGCCGCGCTCGGCCTGAAGGTCGGCCACGACGACCTTGCCGCCATGGGCGGCCAACATGCGTGCCGTGCCTTCGCCGAGGCCCGAGGCGCCGCCGGTGACGATGAACACCTTGCCTGCGATTTCCATGATGAGGATCTCCTGGGTTGATTGACGTAAACGTCAATTGTGGCCGACAAAAAAGCCGCGGGGCACGAGGCGCCGCGGCTTTTGTCGGGGGGCAGGGAAGTCAGCTGCTCAGCGCCGTCAGTGCACGACGGGTGATGTCGTCCACGGAACCCAGGCCTTCGATGCGGCGGTACTTCGGTGCCGCCGCGTCGCCCGTGGCGGCCCACTGCGAGTAGTAGTCAACCAGCGGGCGCGTCTGGGCCGAGTAGACCTCCAGGCGCTTCTTGACGGTTTCTTCCTTGTCGTCGTCACGCTGCACCAGCGGCTCGCCGGTCACGTCGTCCACGCCTTCCACCTTGGGCGGATTGAACTTGACGTGATAGGTGCGGCCCGAGGCCGGATGCGAGCGGCGGCCGCTCATCCGCTCGATGATGGCGTCGAAGGGCACATCGATCTCGAGCACGTAATCGAGCTTCACGCCAGCGGCCTTCATCGCGTCGGCCTGCGGAATGGTGCGGGGGAAGCCATCGAACAGGAAGCCGCCAGCGCAATCGGGCTGGGCGAGGCGTTCCTTCACCAGGGCGATGATCAGGTCATCACTGACCAGGCCGCCGGACTTCATCACGGCATCGGCCTGCTGGCCGAGCGGCGTGCCTGCCTTGACCGCCGCGCGCAGCATGTCGCCCGTGGAGATTTGCGGAATGCCGTATTGCTTGCAGATGAAGGCAGCCTGGGTGCCTTTGCCGGCGCCAGGGGCGCCCAGAAGGATCAATCGCATGGGTCTCCTCGAACTATTCGCGCGGGGGCGTCACGGTCAAGCGCGCCGCCCCGGGGTCAGCGGTCGAGTATCGCATGCGGACTTTCGCTGGCCTGACGCGCCAGCCCGGGCATCAACCCTGAAGCAGTTGCCTGACGCGGGCCAGATCCTCGGGCGTGTCGACACCCGGGCCCGGCCGATCCGGGCTCACATGCACCGCGATGCGCTCGCCGTGCCACAGCACGCGGAGCTGCTCCAGCGACTCGATCTGCTCCAGCGGGCTGACTGCCAGCGTCGGGAAGCGCCGCAGGAAGCCGGCGCGGTAGGCGTACAGCCCGACATGGCGCAGCGCCTGGTTGGGCGCGCCGGCACCGTCGCGCCACCAGGCAATGGGTGCGCGCGAGAAGTACAGCGCCCGCCCGGCCTTGTCGGTGACCAGCTTGACGACATTCGGGTTCGCAAACTCGGAAGGCTCGGAGAGCGCATGGGCCACGGTGGCCATCACGCAGTCAGGCTGGGCGGCCAGCGTGGCGGCGCAGGCGTCGATCATGCCGGGGGCGATCAGCGGTTCGTCACCCTGCACGTTGACCACGGCGGCGTCGTCGGCCAGGCCGAGTTGCTCGACGGCCTCGGCCAGACGGTCGCTGCCGGAGGGATGGTCAGCGCGCGTCATCAGGGCCTGCACGCCGTGGGCGGCGCAGGCCGCGGCCACTTCGGGCGCATCCGTGGCGACGACGATGCGGCTGGCGGCAGAGGCCGCCGCCCGGCGCGCCACGTGCACGATCATGGGCAGGCCGGCGATGTCGACCAGGGGCTTGTTGGGCAGGCGTGTGGAAGCCAGCCGCGCCGGGATGATGACGGTGAAGCTCACGGGGTCAGGCCGTCAAGGGTGTCACGGTGCCGCCAGCGGGGCCGGCGCGCTGGTGGCGTCCGGGTCCCAGGGGCGGGCCTCGTTTTCCAGCATCAGCGGAATGCCGTCGCGGATGGGGAAGGCCAGCCGGTCGGCGCGGCAGCCCAACGCGGGCAACTCGCCCTCGCGCAACAGCGTCAGCGGCCCCTTGCACAGCGGGCAGACCAGCATTTCGATGAGGCGTTGATCCATCAGGCTCGGCGCAAAAGAGTGGGGAGGTGGTCGTCCAGCGCGGCCTCGAAGCCGGCGCCGGGCGCGAAGTCTAGCGCCACCACCCAGACCGGCAGGTCTCCGACGCGGGAAGGCGGCAGCTTCACCGCGTCCTTTTCGGTGAGCACGATCCCGGGCACGTCGGCGGCCCAGGGCAGGGCGGCGAAGTCGGCATGGTCGGGCAGGGCCAGCGTTTGCAGTTGCAGGCCCAGGCCGGCCAGCATGTCGAAGAAGCGCTGCGGGCGGGCCACGCCCGCCACGGCCAGCAGCCCAGGCTGGTGGCGCAGGGCCAGCAGGGTGTCCATGCGGGCGGGCTGTCCGGCCCACCAGTCGGCCAAGGTGACGGCGCCCGCCAGCCGCCGCTCGGCCACATGGCCGGGCAGCCCCGTGCTGGCCTGCGGCGCGTTGTAGACGACGACCTCGTCGGGCGCCAGCGGCTGCGGGCGCTGGCGTAGCGGGCCTGCCGGCAGCAGCCGGCCATTGCCCAGGCCGCGCTCGTCGAACACCAGCACGCTCAGTTGCCGTGGCAGGCGCCAGTGCTGGAGGCCGTCATCGCTCACGAGCACCTGCAGCCCCGGCTCGGCCGCCAGGAGCGCGCGCGCGGCTGCCACGCGGTCGCGACCCACGGCCACCGGTACGCGGCCGCGCAAGTGAAGGAGCAGGGGTTCGTCACCCACCTCGCGCGCGGTCGACACCCGCGTGACCAGGCCAATGCCGTCTTCTTCACGGCCGTAGCCGCGCGACACCACGCCGGCGCGCAGGCCGCGCGCACGCAGCAGTTCGAGCAAGGCGAGGGTCGTGGGTGTCTTGCCGGCGCCGCCGACGATCCAGTTGCCCACGACGATGACCGGCACAGGCAGGCGTTCCACGCGCTTGAAGCCGGTCGCGTAGGCCAAGCGCCGCAGCGCGAGAAGGCCGCCGTACAGCCAGGACAGGGGCAGCAGGCTGGCCGACAGGGCACCGCCTGTCAGCCACTCCTCCTGCAGGCGCCGGCTCGCTCGCTCAGCGAGCGTCGGTCTGGGCTGCGAAGGTGACACGCGTGAGGCCCACGCGGCGTGCCGCATCCATCACATTGACCACCGCCTGATGCGGGGTGGCGGCGTCGGCAGAGATGATCAGCGATGCATCGGTGTTGCCGCCCGACGCCTGGCGCAGCGAGGTGACGAGGATGTCGACCGAGCGCCCTTCCACCGGCTGCCGGTTGACCAGGAAGCGCCCATCGGCCGCGATGCCGACGATCACCTCCTGCGGCCGGTCCTTGAGCTTCTCGGCGTCCGCCGACGGCAGCGTGATCTGCAGTTCGGTGAACTTGGAGTAGGTCGTCGACAGCATCAGGAAGATGAGGATGACCAGCAGCACGTCGATGAACGGGATCAGGTTGATCTCCGGCGGCTCGCTTTGCGGGGAGCGGAATCTCATGGGTCAGTTCATCCGTGGTGGGCGGTGATCACACGGTGTAGCGGCGCAGCTGGCCCAGCAGGCGGTCGGCGGCGGCTTCCAGCTCCAGCACGTATTCCTCGATGCGGCCACGGAAGTAACGGTGGGCCACCAGGGCCGGGATGGCGATCATCAGGCCGAAGGCGGTGTTGTAGAGCGCGATCGAGATGCCATGCGCCAGCTGCGCGGGGTTGTTGCCGCCGGGTGTCTGGCTGCCGAAGATCTCGATCATGCCGACCACCGTGCCCATCAGGCCCAGCAGCGGCGCCGCCGTGGCGATGGTGCCCAGGGTGTTCATGTAGCGGTCGAGCTGGTGCACCGCGCGGCGGCCGGCCAATTCGAACACCAGGCGCAGCTTGCCCTCGGGCATCTGCGGCTCGGTGCGCACGGCGCGCAGGCCGGAGGCCAGCACTTCGCCCAGGATGGACGACTCGGCCAGGCGGTCGACGACATCCGGCGCGGGCAGTTGCTGTGAGGTCACGTTGAGCACGTCTTCGAGCAGGCGCGGCGGCATGATGCGCCTGGCCCGCAG
>JAIPCJ010000208.1 GCA_021738245.1 Methylotenera sp.
TGGCCGAGCGCGATGCCGCCGCCCTGGTGGCCGCGCTGCAGCAGCTCGGCCATGTGCAGGGCACCCCGCCGCCCGCGCCCGCCGCCTGCGAAGCCACGCCGCTGGAGGGCGTCGAGCCGCTGACGGCACCCAGCAGCGGCATCGTGGTGTTCGCCAAGGCGCCCGGCGACTGGGTGCAGGCCGGCGAACTGGTCGCCGAGATCATCTGCCCGCTGACCGACACGCGCACGCCGCTGCACGCCCGCACCAGCGGCCGCTGCTTCGCCCGCAGCGCACGGCGCTTCGCCACCCGCGGCATGCGCCTGGCCAAGATTGCGGGCGCCACGCCCTACCGCACCGGCAAGCTGCTCTCGCCATGAAGCTCAAGCTCCCCAACACCTACGTGCTGCTGGCGGCGCTGCTGGTGCTCATCGCGGCCTCGACCTGGATCGTCCCTGGCGGCCGCTTCGAGACCGAGCTGGTCAACGGCAAGCAGGTCATCAAGGCCGGCAGCTTCCACCTGGTGGAGGCCCGGCCCCAGGGCCTGGTCGCGCTGCTGACGGCGCCCATCAAGGGCTTCGTCGAGGCCGGGCTCATCATCGGCTTCGTGCTGACGGTGGGAGGCGCCTTCGCGGTGCTGCAGCGCACCGAGGCCATCGATGCGCTGATCAAGTCGGTGGCACGCGCCCACGGTCGCTCGGCGCTGGTCAGGGCGCTGGTCATCCCGGTGTTCGTCACGCTGTTCTCGCTGGGCGGCGCGACCTTCGGCATGGCAGAGGAAGCGATTCCCTTCGTGCTGATCTTCATCCCGCTCGCGCTGGCCCTGCGCCTGGACACGCTCACCGGTGTGGCCATTCCCTTCGTGGGCTCGCAGGTGGGCTTCGCCACCGCCTTCCTGAACCCGTTCAACGTCGGCGTGGCCCAGGGCATTGCCGGCGTGCCGCTGTTCTCGGGCCTGGGCTACCGGGCGCTGTGCTGGGCCATCGCCACCGGGCTGACCATCGCCTTCCTGCTGTGGTGGGCCGCGCGCATCCGCCGCCAGCCTGAGCTCAGCCCGACGTTCGCCCTCGATCAGGAGCGCCGCAAGACCCTGGACCTGGCCAGCTTCGAGCAGTTCGCCGGCATGACCGGCCGGCATCGCGCGGTGCTGTGGCTGTTCGCGGCCACGCTCGGCGTGATGATCGTCGGCGTCGTGAAGTTCGGCTGGTACATCGAGGAGATCGCCGCCCTGTTCCTCGTGATGGCAATCGCGGTGGGCGTGCTGGCGCGGCTGTCTGCCGACGACTTCATGGCCGCCTTCCTGCAAGGCGCGCGCGACCTGGTCGGCACGGCGCTGGTGATCGCGCTGGCCAAGGCCACCGTCATCCTCATGCGCGATGGCCAGATCATCGACAGCCTGCTCAACGCGCTCGCGCCGCTCGTGGCCTCCAGCACACCGGTGCTGGCCGCGCAGAAGATGTTCGCCATCCAGTCGGTCATCAACTTCTTCATCCACTCCGGCACCGGCCAGGCCGCGCTGACCATGCCGCTGATGGCGCCGCTGGCCGATCTCGTCGGCATCACCCGCCAGACGGCGGTGCTGGCCTTCCAGTTCGGTGAGCTGACCACGCCGGTCATTCCCACGTCGGGCATCACGGTGGGCGTGCTGGCGCTGTCGGGCGTGCCCTTCGGGACCTGGTTCCGCTGGATGCTGCCGCTGCAGGCGGTCTACCTCGTGATGGCCCTGGCCTTGTTGGCCGTGCCGGCGCTGCTGCACTGGCAATGAGACCAATGCGACGATTGCGGGCATGACTCCGCCGCCCGTCCTGCGCCGCGTCGCCCTGCTGCCTCAGCCGGGCTTCTCGATGCTCGCCCTCGCCGGGGTGCTGGACGGGCTGGCGGCCGCCAACGAGCTGCAGGACGAGATCGTCTGGCGGGCGGAATGCCTGTCGGTCCATGGCGGCCTCGTCACGGCAGGCAACGGCGCGGCGGTGCAGACGGCCGCCCTACCGCCGCAGGCTGACTGGCACGCGGTCTTTCTGGTGACGGCCGACACCGGCCCCTGCGATCCCGCCCTGGCCGCTCACCTGAAGCGCTGGGCCGGCGAAGGCCGCGTGCTGGCGGGCATCGATGCGGGCGCCGCCCAGCTCGCCGCCTGCGGGCTGCTCGACGGCCAACGCGCCTGCGCCGACTGGCCGCTGCTGGACGGCCTGGCCAACGACCACCCCGCCGTGGCCTGGGCCAACGGCCTGTGGGCCATCAGCGACGAGGGCCGGCGACTGAGCTGCGCGGGCGGGCTGGCCAGCGTCGACCTCTGCGGCGCCTGGCTGGCCAGCCTGCACGGCGAGCGCTTCGGCCAGGAGCTGGCGCAATGGCTGGGCCTGCAGGGCCTGCGGCCGCAGGACGAACGCCAGCGCGCCGGCTACAGCGAGCGCCGGGGCGCGGGCAGCCCCAAGCTCGCCGAGGCCCTCGCGCTGATGGAAGCCAACCTCGCCGAGCCGCTGCCGACCGAAGACGTGGCCCAGCTCGTGGGCGTGTCGCGCCGCCAGCTCGAACGGCTCTTCAAGCAGCATCTCGACACCCTGCCCTCGCGCCACTACCTGGCGCTGCGCCTGGCGCGGGCGCAGCGGCTGCTGCAGCAAAGCTCGCAGTCCATCCTGCAGATCGGGCTGTCCTGCGGCTTCTCATCGGGGCCGCATTTCTCGAACGCCTACAAGAGCCACTTCGGCCACACCCCGCGCGATGAGCGCAGCCGCCGGGCCCAGGCCTGGCGCACCCCTGCCCTTCCGGGAGATTCCGCATGAACCACCTGCTGCTGCGCCCCGTGGCCGAGGCCGACCTGGCCGACCTCGTGCGCATGGCGGCGGCCAGCGCCGACGGCATCAGCTCGCTGCCCAACGACGAGGCCAAGCTGGCCGCGCGCATCCAGGCCTCGCGCCAGGCCTTCGCCAGCCCTGACGACGCCAGCGGCGAAGAGACCTACCTCTTCGTGCTGGAAGACCTGCACGCCGGCCGGCTGGTGGGCTGCTCGGGCATCGCTGCCAGCGCCGGCTTCTTCGACCGCTTCTACAGCTACCGCAACGAGTTCGTCGTGCACGCGAGTGCGGCGCTCGGCGTGTCGCAACGCATGCACACCCTGCACCTGTGCCACGACCTCACCGGCGCCACGCTGCTGACTTCCTTCTACCTCGACCCCGACTACGAAGCCGGCCCCGCCGCCCAGCTGCTCTCGCGCGCGCGGCTGCTGTTCATCCGGGCCCATGCCGAGCGCTTCTCGGATCGCATCGCAGCCGAGAGCCCCGGCATCACCGACGCGCAGGGCCAGAGCCCGTTCTGGGATGCGGTGGGCCGGCGCTTCTTCGGCATGGACTATCCGCAGGCGGAGGTGATCGTCGGCGGGCGCAGCAAGGCCTTCATCGCCGACCTGATGCCGCCTTCGCCCATCTATGTGGCGTTGCTGCCCGAGGCCGCGCAGTGGGCGCTGGGCCAGCTGCATCCGGTGGGGGAGCTGCCGTTTTCCATCCTGCAAGACGAGGGTTTCGACATGGACACCTACGTCGACATCTTCGACGGCGGGCCGACGGTCGAGGCCCCGCTGGCCTCCCTGCGCAGCGTGCGCCTGGCGCGCGAGGTGCTGGTGCAGGACGACCCCGGCCCGCGCGAGCCGGCACTGCTGGCCTGCACCGAGCGGGCGCGCTTTCGCGCCGTGCTGGCCGAAGTGGGCCGCGCCGTGGATGCCACCACGGCCGCCCGCGTCGGGGCGCAGCCGGGTGACCGGCTCCTGGCCACGCCGCTGCAGGCGGAGGTGAGCGCATGAACCGCGTCCACATCACCAGCGACGAAGCCGGCCTGCGCCTGGCCCTGGCCGATGGCCGCGCCTCGCTGCGCCTCGTGCCACGCCTGGGCCTGCGGTTGCCGCGTTATCACTTCCGGCTGGGCCGGGTGGTGCATGCGGCGGCAGAGCTGGGGCTCTTCCGGCTGCAGACCACGCTGCTGCTGGGCAATGACCACACCGGCCGCGCCGAGCTCACCGAGTTGCACTGCGCGGCCGGGCTGGATGCCGACGCGCAGGCCCTGGCCCTGGGCCAGCTGATTGCGGCTGCCCAAGGCCAGCTGCGTGAACGCCCGCAGGACTTCGGCGATGCCCTGGTGGCCGAGCTGCCCGGCTGGCGCGATGCCGCGGGCCAGTCGCCTTTCTGGCAGGCGCTGGGCGCACGCTTCTACGCCGGCTCACCGGCCGAGGCCGAGGCCCGCCTCGGCACCGATTGGCGCAGCCACCTGGCAGCGCTGCTGCCGCGCCAGACGGTCTACCTGTCCTTCCTCGGCGCCGAGGCCGAATCGCGCGTACTGAGCGCAGCCGACGCCGCACGCCCGGCACTGGCCGCCCTGCGTGCGGCGGGCTTCCAGCCGCCGGAGCACGCGCGCATCGACGACGGCGGTCCGGTGCTGGTGTGGCCTGTGCCCGGCCGCTGAACGTGCGGCCGGTTGGCGGCGTTCAGTAGATGTCTACCTTGACCTTGTCCACGGTGTACTTGCCGCTGGCGTAGTAGCCCTTGGTGGTGGCATCGCGCGTGAAGCGCAGCTTGATGACCGGCGCGCCACTCGGGTAGCTCGGCCCGCTGCTGTAGACCGGCACCGGTGCCGTGCCGACGTTGGTCGTGGGCGTCTGGTCAACCACGCGGGTGAGCGACTTGGAGGTCTCCAGCGCCGCGAAGATGTCGGCGGAGTCGTAGTAGCTGCTGTAGTAGTAGCCGCTGCCGATGGCCGTCTTGCTGCTGGTCACGACCTTGCTCGAA
Organism: Methylotenera sp.; assembly: GCA_021738245.1. Lineage (GTDB taxonomy): Bacteria > Pseudomonadota > Gammaproteobacteria > Burkholderiales > Burkholderiaceae_C > Pelomonas. The sequence continues at coordinate 4,755 of JAIPCJ010000208.1, forward strand.
TAGTTGTAGCGGTCGCCCGGCGTGAGCAGGCTGACCCGCAGGCCATTGACCCTGTAGTAGGTGCCGACCTGCACGCTGGCCGCGGCCGTGTCGACGATGAGCAGCTTGTTGGCGCCGTAGACCGTGGCCGTCTGCGCCGCCGTGTCGACGACGACGCCGGTGTTCTCGTCCACCCCGAAGCCCTGCTGCACGCCCAGGCTGCGCAGCGCCGCGGCCAGGCGCCCCAGCCGCCCGGAGCGGCTGTCGAAATGGGTGTCGCTCAGGATGGCGGCCGGCAGGAAGCCCAGGCCTTTCATCGTGGCGCCGTTCTCCAGGTAGCGCAGGGCCGTGGTGCCGTCGCGCGTGTCGCCCAGAGTCTGCCAGCCGGTCACGGGCGTGCTGGGGAGGTCGGCGCCGTAGTAAAGGTAACCGTAGCTCACGCCGGCAGCATGCATCTTGACGTTCAGCGCATGGTTGCCGGCCGAGTCGCCCGCGATGACGAGGTTGCCGCTGCCGTTGTTCCAGCGGGCTCGCAGGGCGGCAGCAAGCCCGGAGTCGGCGCCGCTGTCGGTCAGCAGGGTGCGGATGATCTTGGCCTGGTCGCCGCCGACGAACCACACCGCATCGGCCTGGTTGATGAGGGCGATGTTGGCCTGGCCCTCAGGCGTGCTCGCGCTGGCATGCACGCTGTAGTTGTCCACGTGCGCGGTGATGAACTTCGGGCTGAAGCCGTGGGTCTGGAAGAGGTTGTAGTAGCCGCGCTTGAGTGACGAAGTGGAGGTGGCCGGGATGTCGTTCTGGAAGGCGTCCAGGCCCGTGGCGTAACTGTCCTTCGCGGCGGTGATGACGGCGATGCGCGGGCAGGCGGTGGTGGCCCAGTTGGTGCCGCAGTTGCTGGTGCTGGCGAGGTTGGGCGTGAAGTTGGCGTCGCGCCCGGTGGCCTTGCGCAGGCCGTTCACGAAGAGGTCGACGTTGGCGTCGTCGTAGGCGCCGCCGGACAGGAAGAGCTTGCCGGCCGTGGCGGGCAGGCTCGCCAGCGCGAGCAGCAAGGCGGCGGCAACCGCGGAAGGACGTGTATTCATGGCACTCCAGGCAGCATTGAGGCGGGGCGACATCACCCCGCGGTCACGGTAGTGAGCCGCCCACCGCCTGGGTAGACGCGCACTTGCCAGGACGCGACGCCCCCTTGCATCGCCGTGCCGCCTGCGGGAATGTCCCGAACGGGTTGTCACGGAGCGCCGCCCTAACTTTCGCCTCACCTTGGCCTCACCGAGCCCTCACCCGGCCTGCCTAGAGTCACTCGCAACCGGCCGCACCGCGGCCGCCCTGAGGAGATCGAGATGACCCGCACTGCCAAGACCGCACTCACCGCCACCGCCGCCGCGCTGCTCGGTGCCGGCGTGACCCTGTCCACCACCGCCTCCGGCTGGGGGCTGCCGGGCTGGCTGCAGGCCAAGTCGCCCAGCACGGCCAGCACCTCGGGCCAGACCCCGACCGGCCTGACGGCCACGGCCGCCGCCGCTGCCGTGACGACGGCCCCCGCCTCGGAGCTGCCTGCGCCCGCCCTGCCCAACTACCGCGCCATCGTGCAGACCCAGGGCCCGGCCGTGGTCGGCATCACCGTGGCCGGCCTGCACAAGGCCAGCGCCGATGACGACGGTGACGGCGACGCCAGCGCCTACAGCAACGACCCCTTCTTCCGCTTCTTCCGCGGCGTGCCCGGCCTGCGCATGCAGCCGCCGAGCGCCCAGCCGTTTCGCGGCCAGGGGTCGGGCTTCATCATCAGCAGCGATGGCCTGGTGCTGACCAACGCCCACGTGGTGCGTGACGCCAAGCAGGTGACGGTCAAGCTCAGCGACCGCCGCGAGTTCTCGGCCAAGGTGCTGGGCAGCGACCCCGCCACCGACATCGCCGTGCTCAAGCTCGACGCCACTGGCCTGCCCACCGTGCAGCTGGGCAACCCGAAGCAGGTGCAGGTGGGCGACTACGTGCTGGCCATCGGCGCGCCCTATGGTTTCGAGCAGACGGCCACGCAAGGCATCGTCAGCGCCAAGGGCCGCTCGCTGCCGGGCGACAGCAGCGTCGTGCCCTTCATCCAGACCGATGCGGCCGTGAACCCCGGCAACTCCGGCGGGCCGCTGTTCGATGCCGCCGGCCGCGTCGTGGGCGTGAACGCGCAGATCTACTCGCAAAGCGGCGGTTTCCAGGGTCTGGCGTTCGCCATCCCGGTGGATGTGGCGCTCAAGGTCAAGGACCAGATCGTGGCCCACGGCAAGGTGGAACACGCACGGCTGGGCGTGACGCTGCAGGACCTCTCGGCGCCACTGGCCGCGTCCTTCGGCCTGAACGCGCCCGATGGCGCGCTGGTGTCCAGCGTCGTGCCCGACAGCGCCGCGGCCAAGGCGGGCCTGAAGGCCGGCGACGTGATCACCGCGCTGGACGGCGAGCCGGTGCGCGTGGCGGGCGACGTCTCCAGCCGCGTGGGCCTGGCTCGCCCGGGCGACAAGCTCAAGCTGGAGATCTGGCGCGACAAGAGCCGCCTCACCGAAACCGTGAGCCTGGGCCGCGCCGAGAAGGACACGCAGGAAGCCAGCGCCCCGGCCGAACGCGGCTCGCTGGGCCTGGCCCTGCGTCCGCTGGAGCGCCAGGAGCTGCGCGGCTCGGGGTTGGACCATGGCTTGCTGATCGAGCGTGTGACCGGCCCGGCCCAGCTGGCCGGCGTGCAGCCGGGCGATGTGCTGCTGGCCCTGAACGGCAAGCCCGTGAAGGACATCGAGCAGGTGCGCGACGCGATGAAGGGGAGCCCCAAGCAGGTCGCCCTGCTGGTGTCGCGCGACGGGCAGCAGATCTTCGTGCCGGTGCGGCTGGGTTGAGTCTGTGGGATGGGCCCGACGGCCCACCGCTGCTGATGATCCGCCGCACGGGCGACCGCGCGGCGGAAGTGCTCGATCCACAGCATGCAGGGGGCGTGTCGTCGACAGCCAGGTCCGCTTCGGCCTGCTGAGCCACCCGCATGACGAGATCATCGAACCGCTGGGCGCTGCGCTGGCGTTCGCGAAGGCCCAGGCGGCGACCACCTCGAAGTTCAACGTCGTCGTCATGTGACGAGCACCTCGCGCGGGCGGCAGGGGAATAACGCCGCAATGGCCACCACCGCGCCTGCGCTACGCTGCGCGCCTTGCCAAGCGCGGGGAGGCGGGCCTGGAGATCCTGATTGAACTGGTGCTGGAGCTGCTGTTCCAGCTGTTCGGCGAGCTGCTGATCGAGCTCGGCCTGCAGGCCGTGGCGGAGCCGTTCCGGCGCCAGCCGAACGTGTGGCTGGCCGTGCTCGGCTACCTGGCGCTCGGCGCCGGCGTGGGCGCCTTGAGCCTGTGGCTGTTCCCGAACCACCTGACGCGTGACGGCTGGCCGCGCCTGCTCAACCTCGTCGTCACGCCGGTGCTGGCGGGGGGCGCCATGGCCCTGCTCGGCCGCTGGCGCGCCCGCCGGGGCGACCCGGTGCTGCGCATCG
>JAIPCJ010000021.1 GCA_021738245.1 Methylotenera sp.
GGCGCGGCACGAGGTAGACGGTGCGGGTGTCCAGCAGGCGGTTGACCTGGGCGCTCTCCGGGCCGCTGCCGCCGTGCTGGCTCACCAGCTGGTGCAGGTAGTACAGGCAGGTGGTGGAGGCGGTCAGCTCGGCGGCGTGGATGTTGCCGTCCACCCAGAGGGCGGGCTTGTCGATGTCCATGCCGCTGGCCAGATTGGTCAGCACCACGACCCAGATGTCGCGGCCTTCATAGCTCTTGCCGATGGAACGCACCGACACCAGGTTGGGCCGCGCCTCGGCGTAGGCGAAGAGCAGGGCGGTGAGCTCCTCGTAGCGGTAGAAGTGGTCGAAGCGCGGCGTGGGCAAGGGGCTGGGCATGGCGTCAGGGTCCGGTGGCGACAACCCCAAAACTAGGGGTCTTTGGATTGCCGCGGATTGTGTGGACCCCACCTCCGCGCCCACCCAAGGGTTTGCCCTGGGCCGGGGTTCGCCGACGGCCTACTGACCCTTGAACAGGGCCTGGAACTGGCGCGACACCGGCAGCCGCTCCTCGCGGCCGCGCAGCGTGACGACCATGGTGCCTTCATCCACCCGCACGGCCTTGGCGATGCAGCGGCTGTTGACCAGCACGCTGCGGTGGATCTGCCAGAACTGGTCCGGGTCGAGCTGGGTCAGCAGCTCGCGCAGCGGCGTGCGGATGAGGGCGTCGCCGCCCTGGTGCACGACGCGGGTGTAGCGCTGGTCGGCCTCGAAGAACAACACGTCCTCGGGCTGGATGAGCTGCACCTCGCGGCCCACGCTGGCCTGGATGGGCCGCGCGGCGGGCCGCGCCTGCGGCAGGCTGGCCAGCAGGCGCTGCAGCGCCGTCACGTCAGGCGCGGGCTGGGCCACGCGGGCCCGCAGCCGCGCGATGGCCTGCGCCAGGCGCTCGTCGTCCACGGGCTTGAGCACGTAGTCGATGGCGCCGGCATCGAAGGCGGCCAGCGCATGGTCGTCATAGGCGGTCACGAAGACGATCAGCGGCGGTGTGGCCAGCGCAGACAGGCGCCGGGCCACGTCCAGCCCGGTCAGGCCCGGCATGCGGATGTCCAGGAAGGCGATGGCCGGCTCATGGGCCAGGCAGTCGTCCCAGGCCTCGACGCCGTTGGTGCTGGCGGCCACGATGGCCAGTTCGGGCCACAGCCGTGCCAGGGCGGCGCGCAGCTGCTCGCGGGGGGCTTCTTCGTCGTCGGCGATCAGCGCGGTGAGGGTCGGATTCATAGGGTAAGCGTGGCCAGGCAGCCGGGGGCGGCGTCGGTGATGTGGAGGGTGGCGTGGGGCAGGGCGGCGGTCAGCCGGCGGCGGGTGTTGGACAGGCCCACACCGTCGCTGCAGCCAGGCGCGAGGCCGGGGCCGTCGTCGCGCACGGTGACCACCACGCGATCCCCCTCGCGGCGTGCAGCCACCTGGATCTCGCCGCCCCGCAGTTGCGGCTCGATGCCGTGCGCGATCGCGTTCTCCACAAGTGTGAGCACGATGCCCGGCGGCAGGTCGGCGGCGGCATCGGCCGGCAGGTCGACCTCGAAGCGCAGCCGCGTGCCCAGCCGGGCCTGCATGATGGCCAGGTAGCGCCGCACCATCTCGATCTCGTCGGCCAGCGGCTGCAGCTCGCGCTCGAACATGGGCAGCGTGGCGCGCAGGTAGGCGGTGAAGTCGCGCAGCAGCGGCGCGGCACGGGCGTCGCCGGTGTCCACCCAGTGCTGCAGCGAGGCCAGGGTGTTGAACAGGAAATGCGGCTGGATCTGCGCCGCCGCCAGCCGCGTGGACAGGCGAAGAGCGGCGTCCTGGTCGGCCAGCTCGCGCAGTCGAGCCTCGATCTGCTGCACGCGAAAGAGCGTCACCATCCACCAGGCGCCGAGCACGGCGGTCATGGCGGCAATCATGGTGATCTGTTGGTCCAGCACCCAGCGCACCTCCACGACACCGCGCTTGAGCAGCACGCCCACCACGAGGCCGAGGGCGAACATCACGCCGTAGCAGTACAGGTTCAGTCGCTTGCGCGTGGGGTGGCGCCACAGCGAGCGGGCGCCCACCAGTGCGAGGGCGGCCAGCGCGCACCAGAACAGCCACCAGCCGAACTCGGTCATCCAGCCCCGGCCGTGGCGCGTGTAGAGCATGGCGGGCAGCAGCGTGATCATGTTGATCGTCAGGTAGCTGTCCACGGCCCGCGGCCAGGGCTGCTGGCCTGCGTTGGCCATTTCTTCAGGCGTGAACACCCGCTTGGGCCCGGGATAGAGCCACTGGCTGCAGTGCAGGCTGTCGAGGAAGGAGGCCATGGCGGCGGAGTCTAGGGGGCGCCTCGGGGCGCGCGGCCGGGCCTGCGGCGAATGGCAGCCCGGGGCGCATGAATGGTTAATCGACCGCTCGGTCGGGAAAAGGCAGAATCATCGGATGCCTGCCTGGACCTCCCTCGACCTCGCGCGCCGACCCGACGGTGTCGCCGTGCTGACGATGAACCGGCCTGCCGTGTTCAATGCCTTCGACGAGACGCTGATCGCCGAGTTGGACGATGCCTTCGCCACGCTGGGCGCGGACCCTGCTGTGCGCGCCATCGTGCTGGCTGGCGCCGGCAAGCACTTCAGCGCCGGGGCCGACCTGCAATGGATGCAGCGCGCCGCCGCCGCCTCGCAGGACGACAACCTGGCTGACGCGCGGCGCTTCTCGGCCATGCTGGCGCGCATCGCCGAGTGCCCGAAGCCCACCCTCGCCCGCGTGCAGGGCGCCGCGCTGGGCGGCGGTGTGGGCCTGGTGTGTGCCTGCGACCTGGCCGTGGCTGCCGACGCGGCCAGCTTCTCGGTCAGCGAGGCCCGCATGGGCATCCTGCCGGCGGTCATCGGGCCGCACCTCGTGAACGCGGTGGGTCTGCGCGAGGCGCGTCGACTGGCGCTCACCGCCAGCCGCATCGATGCCGCTGAAGCGCAGCGCGTGGGCCTGGTGCAGCGCGTGGTGCCGGCAGCCGAGCTGGACGCTGCCGTGGACGCCCTCGTCGCGGACCTGCTCGCCTGCGGCCCCGCAGCGCAGGCCGAGATCAAGCAGCTCTACGCGCGCCTGGCCCCCGGCCCGGTGACGCCCGAGGTGCGCGAGCTGACCGCGCAGACCATCGCGCGCGTGCGCACCACCCCCGAGGCCCGCGAAGGCTTTGCCGCCTTCCTGGGCAAACGCAAGCCGAACTGGAACGCTTCCGAATGAACCTCGACTCTGCCCGCCTCCTCGTCGTCGGCGCCGGCCTGATGGGCGCCGGCATCGCGCAAGTCGCCGCCCAGGCCGGCCACGATGTCGCGCTGTTCGACACCCGCGCCGGCGCCGCCGAGGCCGCCAAGGCCAAGCTCGCCGGCACCCTCGAAGGGCTGGCGGCCAAGGGCAAGCTCACACCCGAGGCCGTGGCGGCGACGCTCGCCCGCATCACGCCCGTGGCCGCGCTGCAGCCGGCCGATCTCGTCATTGAAGCCATCGTCGAGCACCTCGACATCAAGCGCGCGCTCTTTGCCGAGCTGGAAGCGCTGCTGGCGGACGACGCCATCATCGCCACCAATACCTCCTCCATCTCCGTGACGGCACTGGCGCGGGGCATGAAGCGGCCGGAGCGCCTGGTGGGCATGCACTTCTTCAACCCGGTGCCGCTGATGAAGCTGGTGGAGGTGGTGTCGGGGCTGGGCACCGACCCGCATGTGGCGCAGGCCATCGAATCGCTGGCGGCGCGCTGGGGCAAGACGCCCGTGCACACCCGCTCCACGCCGGGCTTCATCGTCAACCGCATCGCCCGGCCGTATTACGCCGAGGCGCTGATGCTGCTGCAGGACCGTGCCGCCACGCCGGAATTGATCGACGCCTGCCTGCGCGCGGCGGGCTTCCGCATGGGCCCCTGCGAGCTGATGGACCTGATCGGGCACGACACCAACTTCGCGGTGACGAACTCGGTGTTCGCGGCCAACTTCTTCGACCGCCGCTTCACGCCGAGCCTGGTCCAGCAGGAGCTGGTGGATGCGGGGTTCCTCGGCCGCAAGAGCGGGCGGGGGTTCTATCGCTATCCCGAAGGGGCGCCGCCGGTGCCCGTCGAGAGGTTCGCGTCACCGACTGCCCAGCGGCTCGTGGTGCATGGCCAGGGGTTCGTTGCAGATCGCTTCGCGGCTGCCTTCCCGCACGCTGAACGACAGACGCTCAGCGACTGGGTGGGCCTGGAGGCCGACCGCGCGCAGCTGCGCCTGACCGACGGCCGCACGGCCCGCGAGGTCGCGGCAGAGCGCGAGCTGCAGGCGCCGGTGGTGGTGTTCGACCTGCCGCTGGGCGAGCCTTCGCACCTGGCTTATGCCAAGTCGGGCGACTTCGACGCGCCGGTGGCATGGCTCGCCGCAGCCGGCTTCCAGCCGTTGGAAATGGTGGATGTGCCGGGCCTGATCGTCGCCCGCACCATCGCCATGCTGGTGAACGAGGCCAACGACGCCGTCCAGCAGGGCGTGTGCAGCGAAGAAGGGGCCGACGCCGCGATGAAGCTCGGCGTCAACTACCCCGCGGGCCCGTTCGAATGGCAAGGGCGCTGGGGCGCGTCGGCCATCGTCGCGCTGCTCGACCGCCTGGACGCCTACTACCGTGGCGAGCGCTACCGCGTGAGCCCCTACCTCCGCCTGACCACGCACTGAATCACCCATGACCCACGCCTACATCTGCGACGCCATCCGCACCCCCTTCGGCCGCTACGGCGGCGCGCTGTCCAGCATCCGCACCGACGACCTCGGCGCCTTGCCGCTCAAGGCGCTGATGGCCCGCAACCCGAAGGTGGATTGGTCCCAGGTCACCGATGTGCTCTTCGGCTGCGCCAACCAGGCGGGTGAAGACAACCGCAACGTCGCCCGCATGGCCGCGCTGCTGGCGGGCCTGCCGGTGGACGTGCCGGGCGCCACCATCAACCGGCTGTGCGGCTCGGGCCTGGACGCGGTGGGCAGCGCCGCGCGCGCCATCCGCGCCGGTGAGGCCGGGCTGATGATCGCCGGCGGTGTGGAGAGCATGAGCCGCGCGCCCTTCGTCATGCCCAAGGCCGAAAGCGCCTTCAGCCGCACGAATGCGGTCTATGACACGACCATCGGCTGGCGCTTCGTCAACAAGCTGATGAAGGCGCAGTACGGCGTGGACTCCATGCCCGAGACCGCCGAGAACGTGGCGCGTGACTTCGGCATCGAGCGCGAGGCGCAGGACCGCATGGCCCTGGCCTCGCAGACCAAGGCCATCGCGGCCCAGCAGCGGGGCTTCTTCTCGCGCGAGATCGTGCCGGTGGACGTGCCGCAGAAAAAGGGCGACCCGATGCAGGTGGTGCTCGACGAACACCCGCGTGAGACCAGCCTCGCGGCGCTGGCCAAGCTCAAGGGCGTGGTCACGCCCGAGGGCAGCGTGACGGCCGGCAACGCCAGCGGCGTGAACGACGGCGCCTGTGCCCTGCTGCTGGCCAGCGAGGCCGAGGCCGCGCGCCACGGCCTCACGCCGCGCGCCCGCGTGGTGGGCATGGCCACGGCGGGTGTGGCGCCGCGCATCATGGGCATCGGCCCGGCACCGGCCACGCGCAAGGTGCTGGCCCTCACCAGCCTGTCGCTCGCGCAGATGGATGTCATCGAGCTCAACGAGGCCTTCGCGGCCCAGGGCCTGGCCGTGCTGCGCGACCTGGGCCTGGCGGACGACGATGCGCGCGTGAACCCGAACGGCGGAGCGATCGCACTCGGCCACCCGCTCGGCGCCAGCGGCGCACGGCTGGTGACCACGGCGGTCAACCAGCTGGAGGTGACCGGTGGGCGTTATGCGCTGTGCACGATGTGCATCGGCGTCGGCCAGGGTATTGCGCTGGTCATCGAGCGCGTTTGAACGACGACTGAATCAACATAGCCACAGAGACACAGAGGCACAGAGACAGCGAGATTCCTCTGTGTCTCTGTGTCTCTGTGCCTCTGTGGCTGTGTTCCTGCTACTCGAAGAACAGCCTGGAGATGCCCTTCAGGCTTACGAGATTGCCCGGGTTGCTCGTCTCGTTGAGCACGCCGCTCATGCGCTTGAGCAGCCGCGGGCTTTTCTTGGCGCGCCAGATCAGCAGATCGGCCAGCCAGGGGTGGGCGTTCACGCGGTTGGCGCGTTCGTAGAGGTCGAACTTGGGCTTGAGCGCGGTGAGGGCGGCCTCGTACTGAGCGCGTGCCGCAGCGTCGTCGGCGCGGTGCGCCAGGATGGCGTCGGCCGCCAGCATGCCGGTTTCCATCGCCTTGCCGATGCCTTCGCCGGTGAAGGAGTAGGTGCTGCCGGCTGCCTCGCCGGTGACGATGAGGCCGGGTCGGGTCCACTTCGCGCCGGCCAGCGTGCAGCGCAGCGGAGCGCCCTTGAGCTCGCCGACCAGTTCACCCACGCGCATCAACTCGGCGGCCGGCGCGTACTTGGCGACGAAGGCATCAAAGATGGCGCGCAGGTTCACGTCCTTCTTCTGGCCCTTGCCGCCGCCCAGGTCGCGGTGCGAATCGGTCACGCCGACGCCGATGTTGAAGTGACCGTCGGGCGCCGGGAAGATCCAGCCGTAGCCCGGGCGCACCGATTTGTCCCAGACCACCTCCAGCGCCGTGATCTTGCCCACCATCTGCGGCGCCTTCACGTAGCCGCGCAGCGCCACGCCGCTGGGCGTGTGGCGCTCGCACATGCCGGCCGCGGTGAGGGCCTTGGGCACGGCGCCCGTGGCCAGCACCACCCACGGGGCGCGCACCTCGATGAGGTCATCGCCGCGCTTGAGGCGGGCACCGACCACGCGGCCGCCGTCTTCCAGCGGCGCCTCGAAGCGCGCCTGCTCGAAGGTGGCGCCGGCGGCCTGCGCCGCGCGCAGCAGCAGCGCGTCCAGCTCGCGGCGCGGCAGCACGGCCAGCGACCCGGGCACGTCGATGCGCCCGCCTCGCGGGCCGATGCAGCCCACGTGCGTCACCGGCTGTGCCAGGCGCATCACCTCGTCCAGCACGCCCAGGCGCGCCAGCGCCTTGTGGGCGTCCGGGATCAGCCCGTCGCCACAGGTCTTGTCGCGGCCGGCGGGGTGCTGGTCGACCAGCCGCACGCGCAAGCCGGCCAGGGCCAACACGCGCGCGCAGGCGCTGCCGGCCGGGCCGGCGCCGATGATGAGGACTTCAGCAAGCATCGATGGTGTCAGGACGAATCGTCAGGGTCGCGGATTGTCGATCAGCCCACGCGCCCAAGAAAAAGGCCCGCCGAAGCGGGCCTTGCCGGTGGTGCGCCGCGGGCTTAGAAGCCGTAGGCGGCACGCACGAACAGCGCACGGCCCATCGGGTCCGTGTAACGCGGGTCGAAACCACGCTGCGAGCGGGCCGACTGGTTGGAGAACGGCGGGTCCTTGTCGAACAGGTTCTTGACGCCCACGGTCAGCGAGGTCATCTTGTTGAACTTGTACGTACCCGACAGGTCGACCAGCGTGTACGAGCTGACGTTACCGTAGAACGACGGGCCACCCACGACCGTGGCCGGGTCGTTCTGGTCGACGTAGCCGCTCTGGTTGCGCAGGCTCATGCGGGCACCCCACGCGTCCATGCTCCAGGCGGCGCTGATGTTGTGCTTCCACTTGAACACCGGCGAGCCGTCAACGAAGACACCCACGTTTTGCTTGAAGGGGTCGAGCGGGCTGATCTGGTACAGGTAGCTGCGCACATAGGTGCCGTCATAGCTCAGGGCGAGCTGACCGAAACCGCCGAGCTTGGTGTTGTAGCCGGCGTTCAGGTCGAAGCCCTTGGCCTTGATCGAGCCGACATTCTCCAACGGCGTCTGGATGTAGCCGATGGCCGGGCTGTTGTTGTCCAGGCCCGCGCAGCGGTTGAGCGTGTTCTGGACTGCCACGGGCAGCGTGTTGCAGCGGATGAACTTGGCCTGATAGACGTTGTAATTGGCGATCAACGAGTCGACCGGGATCGAGTTGATCTGATCGCGGATGTTGATGTTCCAGTAGTCGACGGCGAAGGTCAGGTCCTTGATCGGCTCGAAAGCGGCGCCCACGGTCCAGGTCTTGGACTTCTCCGGCTTGAGGTTGGCGTTGCCTGCGTTCTGGACTTGCGGCTGCAGGCCGCAGTCGCGGCCCTGGACGCCGCCCAGCGAGGCGATGGCCTTGCCGTTGGCATCGCACAGCAGGGGGTCGTTCTTGGCGCCTGCGGTGAACGTCACGGCCTGGGGCGCGTAGAGGTCGTCCAGACCCGGTGCGCGGAAGCCGGTGTTGTAGGACGCGCGCATCAACACTTCCTTGATGGGCTGGAAGCGGATGCCGACCTTGGGGTTGGTCGTGCGGCCGGCGTCGGAGTAGTCGTCCGAACGCAGGGCCAGCTGCAGCTCGACGGTCTTCAGCACGGGCAGCAGCATCTCGACGCCGAGTGCCTTGACCGTGCGGTTGCCACCGACGTGGTTGGGCGAACGGCCAGCCGACGGAATGGCCACCACAACGTCGTCATTGGTGTCGTTGCGGTAGGTTTCCTTGCGGGCTTCCGCAGCAATGGCGATCGCGGCATTGCCGCCCGGCAGGCTGAAGAGGTCGCGCGAGGCGCGCACGTCGATGCCCTTGGTCTCGCCCACGGCGTACGCGAAGACGCCACGTCGCTTGGCTTGCTCGATGATGGCGAGTTGTGCCGGGGTGGCTGCAGCGAAAGGGTTCAGATTGCCGAGACCCACTTGCGTGCGAACGAAGGGGGCATTGACGTAGCCATCGATGGCGGCGTCATTGGCGGTGCTGCGCGAGTAAGTGGCGCCCAGCTTGTAGTCCCAGTCGCCGATGGTGCCGCTCAGGTCGATGACGGCGCGCTTGGCCGCGGTGTTGGCTTCGTTCGTGCGGTTGCCGGCCGGCACCATGCGCCAACCCACGCTAACCGGCAGGGAGGTGTTCAAGCCCGGGTAGGTGGAGGGGTAGAGCGGGTTGGTCGGCTGGATGGTGATGCCAGTCACCGGGTCCGGTGCCACGCGCGAGATGTTCTTGTTCTCGGTGGCCAGGCCTTCGAAGGTCAGGACGTGATTCGCAGCCAGCTTCAGAGCGGCGCGACCCGTGATGGTGTTCTGCTTGACATCGGGAATGATGTCGATCGTCGAGCTGAAGTCGAAGACGCAGGCCTTGTTGTTGGACGGATTGACCAGCGACAGGGGCGGCTGGCAGTTCGGCGCGGTCAGGTTGGCCGTGCCGATGGTGCTGTTCTGGGCGAAGTTGCCGGGGAAGGTGGTGCCGGAGTTGCCGTTCACGCCGCGGCTCGGGATGATGCCGGTCTTGGAGAACTCACGGTCCAGGGCGCGGACGCGCTGCTGGCGGCGAGTGTCGAACGAACCCCAGAAGTTGAAGCTGTCCTTCTCCAGGTCGCCGAAGCCGAAGGTGACAGAGCCGCCTTCCTTCTTGCCGCCGTCTTCACGCGGCTTGGTCATTTCGGCCACGATCTGGCCGCCACGGAAGTTGGACTTGGTGATGAAGTTGATCACGCCGCCGATGGCGTCGGTGCCGTACACGGCCGAGGCGCCGTCACGCAGCACTTCGACGCGCTCGATGGCCGCGAAGGGGATGCTGTTCAGGTCGACCGCGTTGGCACCGAACGCAAAGGCCGTCATGCGGCGACCGTTCAGCAGGACCAGGGTCTTGTTGGCGCCAAGAGCACGCAGGTTCGCGTAAGTGGCGCCACCGGTGCTCGAGCCGATGGAGTTGCTGGCGGGCGCGCTGGATTGGCTGGCCGACAGCAGTTCGATGATGCCTTCGACGCTGTTCACGCCCGATTGACGCAGATCGTCAACCTTAATCACCGTGATGGGCAGGGCGCCTTCGTCATTGATCGTGCGGCGGATGGCCGAGCCGGTGATTTCCACACGCTCCAGCGTCTGCTGGGCGAACGCCGGGAGCGCTGAGATGCTGAGGCAGGCCAGCGTCGCGGCGCTGATGGCATGGCGTTTGAACATTGAGAACTCCTTGCAAGATGGACACGCCGCGCGAGCACAGGCCCCGCTGGCGACGACTGCCCATGACTGGAATGGGAAACGAGCGGCGAGTGTGAAGGAAGGTATCTGTCGTTCTGTCCGGGTTCCTCCCAATTGAGGCCCGTAAAGGCCCGGATGACGCCTTGGCGTGCGGGAAAGTCCCCGTCTTGTTTCGCTCCGATGTAGGGGCTGCTGCGCCCTGTTGTTGTGCAGAGTCAACAGATGGCCCGCGATCGAGCCCCGCCCGGCGACCGTGGCTTGCGTGAGGCCGTCTGGACGCAGGCCTCTCGCCCACTGCCCGCCCACAAAAAAGCCGCCCGCGGGCAGGCCCGGGGCGGCTGACTCAGGCGCGTGAGCGCCTGTGAGGTCAGAACTCGTAGCGACCGCTCAGGCGGACGTACCGGGGTTCCTGTGTGGACGTCGGGCTTCCGTAGTTCAGGTTCTGGCGGTAAGGCGGTGTTTCGCTGGTCGCATAGCTGTAGTCCCGCACTTCGTTGTATTCCGTTGCCTTGCGGCTGTTGAACACGTTGAAGACGTCGGCTTGCAGCGTCAGGCGGCTGGCCCACTTCGGCTTGTACGACAGTTGCACGTCGAACTGGTGCGTCCAGGGCGTGCGGCCCGCCGTGCCGCGCGGCACGAGCTTGACCTCGGTCGCGCTGGTGCGGCAGTAGTAGGACGACGGGCTACCGGTCCAGGTTTCAGCGAAATCCGGCACGGTGTTGGGCACGAAGCCGATGCAGCTGTACGGCCGGCCCGAAGCCAGCGTCGCATTCAGGCCCACCGCGAACTCGTCGGTGATGGCGTAGGTGCCGAAGAGCTTGAAGGTGTGGCGACGGTCATTTGGCAGGTAGCCCTTGGCTCCGTCGGTGAACGAGCCGAAGTCAAAGTCCTGCGTGATGCCGGCATCTTCCTGGTTCAGCTGCGACTGCACATAGCCCTCAGCCGTGCCACGGCTCTTGGCCAGCACATAGGAGAACTGCATGCCCCACTTGCCGTCGAAGGGCTTCTCGAGCGTCAGCTCCAGGGCCTTGTAGGTGCGGGTGTACGGTGCCAGCCGGAAATAGCTCGCCGGGATGGTCACGTTGGTCAAGTTGCCGTCGTTCTTCAGGTCCATCGCCAGGCTGACATCCTTGCCCGGGTTGAGCACGATGCAGGCGGCCAGGGTGCCGGGGTCGAACGCGGTGTAGCCGTTGTCGGCAGCCCAGTCGACCATGGCGTAGTGGCCGCAGAAGTCGTCCATGCCGCTGTTGATCTTGCGGTACGTGAACTTGGCGCCAGCCGTCCAACCCTTGGCGATGGCCTTCTGAATACCCAGGATGTATTCGTCCTGGTTCATCGGGCTCAGATTGGTCGCCGCCACCGTGGCCGGGTTGGGGATGCGCCCGTCGGAGTTGATCAGCGTCGTGCCGATCTGCGTCAGTCCAGTCGGCGCGGCGGTGCGCGGGTCTTGGCCGGTATAGGTGTAGTAGGCCTCCGTGTTGAGTTCACCTCGCGTGGCGCGGATGTTGGTGTTGGAGGCGACCGGGATGTAGTAACGGCCGACGTTGCCGTAGATCTTGAGCGACGAGTCGCCCATCGCATCCCAGGAGAAGCCCAGGCGCGGCGCGAGTTCGCGGTCCTTCTTGACGAAACTCACCCCGTCGCTGTTCTTGTTGTCGAAGGACTCCCAGCGCAGGCCGCCGTAGAGCAGCACTTCCTTGGTGATCTTCCAGCTGTCCTCCACGTAGTAGGCGCTGTTCTTGACCTCGAACTCGCCGCTGGTGTTCTGGGCGATACGGCCGCGCACGTAGGGCGTGTTGCCCGGCAATGCGACGCCGCGCACCGTGCCACCTGCCGCAGGCGTGACGAAGTAGCGCCAGTAGATGCCGCCGGAGTAGGACGACCCTCCCGCCTCGCCGGAGGTGAAGGTCTGGTTGTCCAGGCCGGCACGGATGGTGTGCTTGCCAAGGACGTACTCGAGGTCCAGGCGGTACGCCTTGCGCTTGTCGATGTCGGTCGGCGGTGCTGCCGGGTCGCGGCCAGGCGCACCCGGGAAAATGCCGTTCCAGCATCCCAGCGGAGCCGTGGCCCCGACGTTGTAGACGGTCGGACAGTCGGCGCCGCCGAGCCGGGAGCCAGTGAAGATGGGCTGCTGGTCCGTCACGCGCCCCGCCAGTGCTGACACCGTCAGGTCGTCAGTCAGATAGCCGGTGTACTTGAGGATGTCCACACGGCCACCGGCTGTACGTTGGCTCACGCCGGGCGCGCCGTCCAGGGTGCCGGCATAAGGGGTTGCGGACTCGTAGTCGTAGTAGTCGCGCTTGCTCTTGGTGCTGATGCCGGTGTATTCCAGCAGGTGGTTGTCGGTCAGCGAGAAGTCGACCTTGAGCAGCCAGTTCGGGTGCGTGTCCTTGATGCGGTGGGCCTGGCTTTCCTCGAAGGTGTCGGTGGTGTTGCTGCGGCCTTCGACCAGACCGAAAACGAACAGCTTGTCCTTGATGACCGGACCGCCACCGTAGATGTTGTACTCGCGAACCTCGCGGCGATCCTGGGACTTGTCGTAGTAGTAGTGGGTATAGGGCGGGAGGTTTTGGAACTGATCAGGTGTGGACAGGTCCGTTTCCTTGTTCACCACCCGAATGCCCTTGGAGCGCAGGGACTTCGGCTCCCAGTACACCGAGGCGCCACCCTTCCATTCATTGGTGCCGCGCTTGGTCAGCAGGCTGATCACGCCACCCAGCGAGCGGCCATATTCGGCGCCGTATCCACCGGTCTTGATCTGCTGCTGCGCAATCGCCTCGAACGGCAGGTTGGCGTAGGAGAGGAAGTTGCGGATGTTGGTGACGTCGAAGCCGTTGATGTAGTAGCCGTTCTCCGCGCACGGATGCGCCAGCGAACGAGGGCAGGCCGCCGCGATCACCCAGGTCGGCGTCACCCTTCACGACGCCCGGAGCCAGCAGGGCGACGGCGTCAACGTTGCGGGCCACGGGCAGGGCGCGCAGTTGTTCGGCGGTGAACACGGTGCTGCTCTCGGTGCTGCTCACGTCGATCAGCGTGCGTGTGCCGCGCCCCGAAATCTCGATCCGTTCCATCTCCTGCGTCAGCTTGACTTCCGTGCCGGAGCCGATGGTGACGACCACTTCGCGCGTCACACCCCCCGCCGTCACGCGGTAGCGGCCAGGGGGCAGCTTGGAGAACGTGAAACTGCCGCCGGCTTCGGCCGTGGCCTGGCGCTGCAGGCCGGTGTCCACGTTGACGATGCTGACCGTCGTGCCGGCCGCGGTGCGGCCAAATAGCGAGCCATCGGCGCTTTGCGCCTGGGCGGTGCCCGCGAAGCCCAGGCTGATGGCCAGGGCGACTGCGCTGTGGCGCAGGAAGGGGGCTTTGGGGTGATGCGGGGTGAGCAAGGTGACCTCCAAGATTTCAGGGAGCCATTGACTAACGGCATATGCCGGACGTCATGGCGCGAGCTGAAATCTTGGATCCCGCCTCATTTCTTACGAGGCCGTGTTCTCCCTGCATGTGCTGCATTGCAACACTGGGGCTTCCGCAAGTTGACAAGTCAAGAGGGCATCTCTTTCAGGGAGCTGTCTTGACCTTCAACCGCCACGCATGCAGCAGCGGCTCGGTGTAGCCGCTGGGCTGCGCCTCGCCCTTGAAGACCAGGTCCAGCGCCGCCTGCATGGCGGCACCTTGCGGGTGCTCCGCCAGGGACCGGTAGGCCGCGTCGCCGGCGTTCTGGGCGTCCACCACCTTGGCCATGCGGGCAAAGGTCTCGCGCACCTGCTCGGCCGTCACCACGCCGTGGCGCAGCCAGTTGGCGATGTGCTGGCTGCTGATGCGCAGGGTGGCGCGGTCTTCCATCAGGCCCACGCCGTTGATGTCGGGTACCTTGGAGCAGCCGACGCCCTGGTCGATCCAGCGCACCACGTAGCCGAGGATGCCCTGCACGTTGTTGTCCAGCTCCTGCTGGCGCTGCTCGGGTGTCCAGTCTGCTTGCGGAGCGACGGGAATCGTCAGCAGCGCGTTCAGGATGCCTTCGCGCTCGGCGGCGAGGTCCACCTTTTCCAGCGCCTGCTGCACGGCAGCCACGCTGACCTGGTGGTAGTGCAGCGCATGCAGGGTCGCCGCGGTGGGCGAGGGCACCCAGGCGGTGTTGGCGCCGGCCTTGGGGTGGCCGATCTTCTGCTTGAGCATCTCGGCCATCAGGTCGGGCATGGCCCACATGCCCTTGCCGATCTGGGCGCGGCCGCGCAGGCCGCAGGCCAGGCCCGTCAGCACATTGCTGCGCTCGTAGGCCTGGATCCAGGCGCTCGTCTTCATGTCGCCCTTGCGCAGCATCGGGCCGGCACGCATGGCGGTGTGCATCTCGTCGCCGGTGCGGTCCAGGAAGCCGGTGTTGATGAAGGCCACGCGGCTGGCGGCGGCGGCGATGCAGGCCTGCAGGTTGACGGAGGTGCGGCGCTCCTCGTCCATGATGCCCAGCTTGACGGTGCTGCCCGGCAGGCCGAGCAGCTGCTCCACGCGGCTGAAGAGTTCCGACGCGAAGGCCACTTCGGCCGGGCCGTGCATCTTGGGCTTGACGATGTAGACCGACCCCGTGCGGCTGTTGCCGCGACGCTTGAGGTCATGCATCGCGATGGTCGTCGTGACGACCGCGTCCATGATGCCCTCGGGGATCTCGCTGCCGTCGTCCAGCAGGATGGCCGGGTTGGTCATCAGGTGGCCGACATTGCGCACGAACATCAGCGAGCGGCCATGCAGCGTGACCGTGCCGCCGTTCGGCGCGGTGTAGACGCGGTCGGCATTCAGGCGCCGGGTGAAGGTGGTGCCGCCCTTGGCCACCTCCTCGGTGAGCGTGCCGAGTTGAATGCCGAGCCAGTTGCGGTAGGCCAGCAGCTTGTCTTCGGCATCCACCGCGGCGACCGAGTCTTCGAGATCGAGGATGGTGGACAGGGCCGCCTCCAGCACGACGTCGGCCACGCCGGCGGCGTCGGTCTTGCCGATGGGCGTGCTGCGGTCGATGCGGATGTCCAGGTGCAGGCCGTGGTGCACCAGCAGCACGCTGCTCGGAGCGGCAGCTTCGCCCTGGTAGCCGACGAAGGCGGCGGGGTCCTGCAGGCCGGTGGTGGCGCCGGAGGCCAGCGTCACGACGAGCTGGCCGCCGTCCACGCGGTAGCCGGTCGCGTCGGCATGCGAGCCGCTGGCCAGGGGGGCCGCCTGGTCCAGCACCTGGCGGGCGTAGGCGATGACCTTGGCGCCGCGCACCGGGTTGTAGGCGCCCGCGCGCGTGGCGCCGTCGGTCTCAGGGATGGCGTCGGTGCCGTAGAGCGCGTCGTACAGCGAGCCCCAACGGGCGTTGGCCGCGTTCAGCGCATAGCGGGCGTTCAGGATGGGCACCACCAGCTGCGGGCCGGCCTGCACGGCCAGTTCGGCATCGACATTCGCCGTGGTGGCCTGCACCTGCGCGGGCACCGGGACGAGGTAGCCGATGCGGGTCAGGAAGTCGCGGTAGGCCGGCATGTCGGCGATGGGACCGGGGTGGGCTTCGTGCCAGGCGTCGAGCTCGGCCTGCAGGCGGTCGCGCTCGGCCAGCAACGCGCGGTTCTTGGGCGCCAACTCATGGGCGAGCGCGCTGAAGCCGGCCCAGAAGGCGTCCGGCGCCAAGCCGGTGCCGGGCAGCACTTCGGTGTCGATGAAGCGGGCCAGGTCGGCATCGACCTGCAGGCGGTGGAGGGAGGTGCGAGGCATGGTGGAGCTCCTGCGAGAGGCAACGACGAATGGTGCCAATCTAGCCGGCTTGCGTGTGCCGATTCGCTGTGGGGTCTGCAAGTAATCTGTGACCAAAACGCAAAGATGAATCATGAAAACGATTCCTTTGCGCCACTCTCCGAGCACAATCGGCCGTATGGACAAGCTCAAGCAGATGGAGTCCTTCGTGCTCGTGGCCGCCAAGGGCAGCCTCACCGCCGCCGCGCAGGCTGAGGGTGTGGCCCCGGCAGTGATGAGCCGCCGCCTGGATGCGCTGGAGGCGCGCCTGGGCGTGAAGCTGCTGCTGCGCACCACGCGGAGACTCACGCTGACGGCGGAGGGACAGTCGTTCCTGGAGGACTGCCAGCGGCTGATCGCCTCGGTGGCCGATGCCGAGGCGGCGGTCAGCGCCGGCGGCCTGAAGGCCAGCGGGCACCTGCGGGTGACGGCGCCGGCGGGCTTCGGCCGCCGCCACGTGGCGCCGCTGGTGCCGGGGTTTCTCGCCGCGCATGCCGACCTGAGCCTGTCGCTCAACCTTAGCGACCGCGTGGTGGACATCGTGCACGAGGGCTTCGACTGCGCGGTGCGCGTGGGCGACCTGCCGGACTCCAGCCTGGTCAGCACGCGCCTGGCCGACAACCGGCGGCTGTGCGTGGCCGCACCGGCCTACCTCAAGCGTGCCGGCACGCCGCGCCACCCGGACGACCTGGCCCGCCATGCCTGCCTGACGCTCAGCTCAGAAGCCAGTCAGACGCGTGGCTGGGCCTTCCTGATCCACGGCGCGGTGCAGCACCTCCGACCCACAGGCCGGCTGGACTGCAGCGACGGCCAGGTGCTGCACGACTGGTGCGTGGCCGGCCTGGGCCTGGCCTGGCGCAGCACCTGGGAGGTGGAGGCCGACCTGGCCGCCGGCCGGCTGGTCAGCGTGCTGGACGACTTCGCGGCGCCGCCCAACGGCATCTACGCGATCTTTCCGCAGTCACGCCACCTGCCGCTGCGCACGCGGCTGTGGGTGGAGCATCTGCGGGCGCATTACGGGCGCCTCGACTACTGGCAAGGCTGAGGGCCGTTGCGGCCTTCTGGACAAGCGCCGGGCTGCGGCCGGGCGCGGCACCCGTCGATTTCCTCGACGAAGAACTCGAGCTCCCCGCGCCCAGCCGAGTCGTGGCAGCGGCAGAAGCCGCGCGGCTCAATCGCCGAAGATGACCTTGCTCTTCTTGCTGACCCAGCCCTCGAAGCTGCCCGAGTAGGCCTCCTCGATCCGGTTGCGCTTGACCTTGAAGGTCGGCGTGATGAAGCCGTTGTCCACCGTCCACGGCGTCTTGATCAGCACCAGCGCATCCAGCTGCTCGTGCGGGTCCAGGCGGGAGTTGACGTCGTCCAGGTGCTTGGAGAGTTCGGCCATCAGCGCGGTGCGCTCGGCCTCGCTGCTGGCGCGCTCCAGGCCCTGGGGCGACAGCATCGCGATGCCCAGCGGCTGGCCCATGTTGGCGCCGGCCACGCAGCAGGCTTCCACGTTGGGGTTCATGCCCAGGCGGTCCTCGATCGGGGCCGGGGCCACGTACTTGCCCTTGCTCGTCTTGAACAGGTCCTTCACGCGGCCGGTGATGCGCACGCAGCCGTCCTTGTCCTGGCTGGCCTTGTCCCCGGTGCGCAGCCAGCCGTCTTCGGTGAAGCTGTCGCGGGTCTGCTCCGGCGCCTTGTAATAGCCCAGCATGACGGCCGGGCTGCGCATCTGCAGCTCGCCCGTGGTGGGGTCGATGCGCACCTGCACGCCTTCGTAGGCCGGGCCCACGGTGCCGCGCTGGTTCTTGCCGGGCAGGGTCAGGTGCGACAGGGCGAGGTTCTCGGTCATGCCGTAACCCTCGTTGATGTGCAGGCCCAGGGCCGCATACCACTCCAGCAGGGCCACGGGCATGGGCGCGGCGCCGCCGGCGGCGAACTTGCATTCGTTCAGGCCCAGGGCCTTGAGCACCTTCTTGCGCACCAGGCCGCCGATGATCGGCAGGCGCAGCAGCTTGTTGAGCTTTTGCTGCGGCATCTTGGCCTGCACGCCCTGCTGGAACTTCACCCACAGGCGCGGCACCGAGAAGAACACGGTAGGCAGCGCCCGCTGCAGGTCGGCCGCGAAGGTGTCCAGCGACTCGGCAAAGAAGATCTTGATGCCGCGCGCCAGCCAGCCGTGCTCCACCAGCGTGCGCTCCACCACGTGGGCCAGCGGCAGGTAGGACAGCATGCGGTCGGCCCCGGTCATGGGGATGCGCTTGAGGCCGGCGTCCACCGCCCAGGCGAAGGCGCCGAAGGTGTGCATCACGCCCTTGGGCAGGCCGGTGGTGCCGGAGGTGTAGATGAGGGTGCAGAGCTCGTCGGCGCCGCGCACCGGCGACTCCTTCATCGGCTGGGTGCGGGCACAGATGGCGTCCCAGCCTTCGTAAGTCTTCTTGGCGTCGTCGGGCGAGAGGGCATAGCTCGCGCCCGGCAGGCCGGCCGGCACGCCGGGCTTCATGCCTTCCCAGCCGTCGAGCTTGCCGATGAAGATGAAGCGCGACTCGCTGTGCTCCAGGATCTGCGTGATGGTCTCGGGGGCCAGCGTCGGATACAGCGGCACGCTGACATAACCCGCCATCCAGATGGCCAGGTCGGTCATCAGCCACCAGGCGCAGTTCTTGGAGAGGATGGCCACCTTGGCATCCGCCGGCCAGCCCTCGGCCTGGCCCTTGGCCTTGAGGAAGGCCGCCATGCGGCGCACCTGGTCGCCGACCTGGGCCCAGGTGAAGTCTTGGACGGCCGCGCCGCCCATGGGTTGGGTCAGCGTGACCTGGTTGCCGGCCGTGCGCTCCCAGTGATACAGGCGTTGCAGGGCGAGATGGTCGGCAGCGATCGTGGCCATGGGCGGCGTCTCCTCAAGGGTTATTTTTCGGATCCCGAAAGTTACCCGGGTGTAAACACCCAGTTCCTACGGGAAAACACCTTGCATCGTGACCTGCTGCCCAGTGAGCCTAGAGGCAGGGCTCTAGAAGCCCTGCCTGGACCTGGGGTCAAGACGCCGTGGCCGGCCGAGCATGGCGGGCGGCACCCGACGGCTGCAGCAGCAGGTACAGCAGCGGCCCGAGAGAGCCTGCTGCCAACGTGAGCAGCGCAAACGGCCACCAGGCGCGGCCGGTGCGCTGCGCGTCCTGCCACAGGTACCCCAGCGCGATGCACGACATCAGCACCAGGTCCACGAGCACCTGCCAGGCGCCGAGGCTGGCCATGCCGGCTTGCCAGATGCCGAGGTAGCCGACCTGCCACATCACATAGGTCGAGAAGGCGCCGAACGCGGCGAGGGCGAGGAAGAGAACGGTTCGCATGACAAGTCTCCAGCGGGTTGAACAGGCCTTCATGCTCGGCAGCGGCGCGCGTGGCCGCAATGACGCCGGAGGTCATCGCCGTGGTGGCGCCTGCGGCCCAGAATTCGCCGCATGACCGCCACCCTCGCCACCCTGCGCCGGGCCCGCCGCCTCAGCCAGCTCGAGCTGTCGCTGCGCGCCGGGGTTTCGCAACGTCACCTGAGCTGCATCGAGACCGGCCGCTCACGCGCCGGCCGCGAAACCCTCATCGCGCTGCTGGACGCCATGGGCGCCACGCTGCCCGAGCGCAACCAGGCGCTGCTGGCTGCCGGCTACGCGCCGGCGCACACCGAGCGCGCGCTGGACGCCCCCGAGATGGCGCCGGTGCGCCATGCGCTGGAACAACTGCTGCAGGCCAGCGGCGCCGCCACGCCAGCCCTGGTGCTGGATGGGGAATACAACGTCGTCATGGCCAACGCCGGCCTGGCGCGGCTGCTCGGCCTGCTGGGCCTGCCGCCGCAGATGCTGCAGGGGCCGATGAACCTGCTGCGGGCCGTCTTCGCGCCGGGCGGCCTGAGAAGCTTCTGCGTGGACGAGGCCTGGCTGTGCAACGAGATGTGGGCCCGGGCGGTGCGCGAGTCCGAGCACCTGCCGCGGCTGCGGGCCCTGCTTGACGAGCTGCGCCCGGGCCTGCAGCCCTGGGCGGTGGCCGAGCCGGCGGGCCAGCTGCCGGTGCTCGCCTTTCGGCTGCGCGCCGCCGACGGCCGGGTGCTGAGCTTCTTTTCCGCGCTGACCAGCTTCGGCACGCCGCTGGACATCACGCTGGCGTCGCTCAAGGTCGAGCACCTGTTCCCGACCGATGACCTGACCCGCCAGGCGCTGTGCGAGGCCGAGCTCGGTTGATGCGGTGGGGCCGGCCGGCGTGTCGGATTCCTTTACAGCGCGCGGCCCCTGGCTTGATGAGCCTTGGCCCTTCGGGCGGCGTTTCCCCAGGTGTATGGAGGCCGGGCGGGTGGTGTGGCGCGATATTTGCTTGATGCCAGCCAACTGAATTCTGGAAGCCGTTGATCATGAAGCTGTCCCGCATCGCCGCCTCCCTGGCCGCCCTGGCCCTCGCCGCCAGCGCCCAGGCCGCCCTTGTCAGCTCGACGCTGAGCAATGTGTTCATCGGCGGCACCGTCTACAACGTGACCTTCATCCAGGATGACTCGGCCACCACCTCGTTCGACGACGTGTTCGGTGCCGGCACCGCGCCCGTGCTGACCTTCGAGAACAACGTCACCGGCCTGGCGGCAGCCAACGCGCTGCGTGCGGCCGTCGAGGCCACGGGCTTCGACTCGGCACCGGGTTATGGCGGCACCGAAGAGATCGGCTTCAACCTGGTTTTCGGGGTCACGTCGACGTCCTACAGCTTCTACACCGTCCGCCCGGACGTGGAACTGAACGCCGAAGTCGGCGTCAGCGCCGAAGCCAGCGCCCTGCGCAGCCTCGGCACGCCCTGGTCCTTCGTGACCTTTGCCGCCGTGACCGAGACCCCTCTGCCCGAGCCGGGCAGCCTGGCCCTGGTGGGCCTGGCCCTGGCCGGCCTGGGCTTCGCCGGTCGCCGTCGCGCCTGACCGGCCCTGGACCCTGCTGAACAGCGCCGCCTCCGGGCGGCGTTTTCCATGGCGCGTCGTGAAGCGGGGCGAGCCCGCCCGCCTCATTCGCGGGGTCCGGCCTGGGTGATGTTCACCCCCTGCGCAGGGCGTGTCTCTTCAGAATGCCTGCAGGCGCCCGGTCGGCGCGACGCAGGAGAGGAGGCAGTCCATGGCAAGCGGCATCACATTCACCCCCCGGTACTGGCTGCAGGCGGGCGATGAGACCTGGTACCCGGCACCCTGGTGGGCCGAGACCCAGCCTCTGCTGGACGCCTTTGCCGACCCCGCCCGTGCCCGGGCTGATGCCGCCGCGCGCGCGACCGAGCTGCGCCGCATCGTGTCAGAAGGCGGCCTGGTGCGCTGCATGGCGCCCGATGCCCGCCATCCGGTGGCCGACAGCGTGCGCGACGTTTACGCGCATGCCGGCATCGGCCACCTGCTGAGCTGAGGCGGCCGCGGGCGGCGCTAGAGGTTGCCGGCGAACAGCCGCTTGAGCACCAGGGCCTTGAAGCCCCGCGCCTCGTCCAGCCCGAGTCGTTCGAGATAGGCGGGCGGCGCAGTCTGGCCCGTCCAGACCGCGCGCAGCGCCGTCGCCACCAGCGTCACCGGGTGGCGCAGGCTCTTCTTGAGGCGCCGCAGCGCGGCCACGATGCGCAGCTCGTCCGCCGTCAGGTCGGTGCCGAAGGGGAAGCCCGGCAGCAGGCCGGCCTCGGTCAGCGGGTGCAGCGTGGCGTCGAGCTGCTCCGGCGTGTTGTGCGTCCAGGATTCGGGCAACACCCAATCGGCGGGCAGCTTGCCGGCGCGTTGGGCCGCCTCCACCAGCGCGGGCTGGAAGCGCGAGTCGGCAATGCGCAGCAGGCGCCGGATGACCTCGGCGTCGCTTTGCCCGCGCAGGTCGGCCACGCCGTATTCGGTCACCACGATGTCCCGCAGGTGGCGGGGGATGGTGCAGTGCCCGTACTGCCAGACGATGTTGCTGACCGGCCCGTCCGGCGTGTCGTGGCAGGCGCGCAGCACGAGGATGGAGCGCGCATCCGGCAGCGCATGCGCCATGGCCACGAAGTTGTACTGCCCGCCCACGCCCGACACCACCTGGCCTGATTCCAGCGCGTCCGACGCCGCCGCGCCGAGCAGCGTCACCTTCATCGCGGTGTTGATGAACCGCGCCTGACCGCGCTGGGCACGGCGCAGCGCGTTGTCCAGCGGCCCGGGGCCGTCGAGCTGGTTGATGCGGTCGATGCGGTCCATGCGGATGGCTGCGCGTTGGGCGGGCGTCAGCGCGCGCAACGCGGCGTAGAAGTCGGTCGGGCCGAGGAAGAAGCCGCCCGTCATCACCACGCCGCCGGGCAGCGTGGCCGCGTCAAGCTCGCCGCGGTTGACCGCCTGCTGGGTGGCGAGGTCGTCGAACACCCGCCGCTTCACCACGCCCGCGGCCATCAGCTTCAGGAAGCCGTTGACGAACATCTCCGAGCAGCCGTAGAGGCCCTGGTGAAAGGGTGCGGGTTCGGCCGCAGGCCGGTCGGCAGACGGTGCGCCGCCCTCCAGCGCCTGCAGCAGCCGGCGGTAGTCGCCGTTGCGCTCGTGGCGCAGCAGCAGCGCATGCGCAATCGCATCGCCCAGCGAGCCGATGCCGATCTGCAGCGTGCCGCCGTCCTGCACGAGGCGACTGGCGTGCAGGCCGATGGCGTGGTCGGTGGTGCTGACCTTGGCATTGGGCGGCGCGAACAAGGTGTGGCTGCACACCGGGTCGGTGACGATCAGGTCGAAGAAGCCCGGCGCCACCACCGCATCGCCCTGCATGAAGGGCAGCTCGCGGTTGATGCAGCCCACGCTCAGCACCGGCTGGCCGGCCGCGGCCGCGCGCTCCTTCAGTTCATGCGTGACGTCGGGGTTGCACGACAGGCTCAGCTGCCAGCCGGGCGTGCCCTCGTGTTGCGTGGCCACCGCCTGCGCCAGCACATTCACGCCGTGGGCCAGCATGTCGCGGGCGGCAAAGGTGTAGTTGGTGCTGATGTAGTGCTGCTGCGCCGCGGCGTTGCCGAGGTAGTCGCCCGTCTTCAGGAAGAACTCGCGCACCTCGATGTTGGGCGGCAGCCGGCCGGCCCGGGCGGCCTTCACGTAGGCGAGATCCGGGTAGCCGCCGAACACACGCTCGACGATGGGCGCCAGAAATGCCCGCTCCAGCTCGCTCGCGCCGGTGGGCACCTCCAGGCTCAGCGCGGTGACGATGACGAGCCGGCGCGACGGGTCGGCCGCCACGCGCGCATACAGCCGGTTCACGAAAGGGTTGGGCTTGCCGATGCCCAGCGGCAGCGCCAGCACCAGCGTGCCGGGGATGCGCGCGAGCACGGCGTCCACGGCGGCATCCAGCGTGGGCAGGCATGTTGCGGTCATGCGATGTCTCCTCGCCGGCCAGTGTGCCTGCGAACGCGGGGCCAGGGCTTGCGCTGGGGCAAGCCCTGAGTCAGTCGCCGCGCGCTTCAGTCCTCGCCGGCTTCGGGCAGGTGGATCAGGCCGGTATGAAAGTCGTACTCGAACACCTCGCCATAGCGGGCCCATTCGATGGCCACGCGCAGCACCTGCTCGGCCTCGGCCGGCTCCATGTGGGCGGACAGCAGCTTCAGGAAGGGCTCCTCCTTCAGCTGGCCATCGGCCTCCTGCTCCAGGCTGTGGCGGATGAAGGCGGCCAGCGGCACATGCGCCAGCAGTTGCTGGCCGAAGATCTCGCGGCGGAACTCGTGCGTGCCTTCCACGTACTTGCGGCCCAGCGGCGTCATCAGCAGGTCGCCGCCGCTGAGCTGGGCCAGGCCCAGGCGGTGCAGCGCATCGGCCAGCGGCAGCACGTCTTCGTCGGTGAGTTCGCTTTCTTCCACCAGCTGCGGCAGGTCGGCGCGGCCCTGGAAGGGCTCGTCGGCCAGCAGCTCCAACAGGCTTTCCATACGGCCAACCTCGGCCGCGGGCAGCCGCTCCCCGAGGTGCGGCTTGTGGGCCGGTTCCACCGCGCCCGGCGCTGCCGTGGCGCTGGTCATCAGGCGGTAGACCTCGTCGATCAGCAGCCGCACCTCGGCGCTGTCGGCGCGGCGCGGGCGCGGCAGCGTGATCGGCAGTTCGGCGCGCACGCGGCCGGGGTTGCTCGCGAACACCAGCACCCGGTCGGCCATCATCACGGCCTCTTCGATGTTGTGGGAGACGACGAGCATCGCCTGCGTCGGCATCTGCCCACCGTCCCAGAGTTCCAGGATCTCGTTGCGCAGCCGCTCGCCGGTCAGCACGTCCAGGGCCGAGAAGGCCTCGTCCATCAGCAGCACCGCCGGCTGCATGACCAGGGCCCGCGCCAGGCCCACGCGCTGGCGCATGCCGCCCGACAGCTCGCGCGGCAGCGCGCCCTCGAAACCCGCCAGGCCGATGAGCTCGATGGCCTCGGCCGCCCGGCGCGCGCGCTCCGCAGCCGGCACGCCCGCGGCCTCCAGCCCCAGCTCCACGTTCTGCTGCACCGTGAGCCAGGGGAAGAGGGCGAAGCTCTGGAACACCATCGCAATGCCCTGCGCCGGGCCGAACAGCGGCTGGCCGCCGTAGTGCACGTCGCCGGCATCCGCCGCGATCAGGCCGGCCATGATGCGCAGCAGCGTGCTCTTGCCCGAGCCGCTCTGCCCCAGCAGCGCCACGATCTCGCCCTTGGCCAGCGTGAAGTCCACGCCCTGCAGCACGCTGCGCAGGCTGCCATCGGCCGACTTGAAGCCCTTGGCGACTTGCTTGAGTTCGAGGAGTGCTTCGGTCATGGTGGGGGTGCTTTCTTGAGGCCCGGGGAATACAGCCACAGAGGCACAGAGACACAGAGAACTCGGTGCCCAGGCGCAGCTCCTCTGTGTCTCCGTGCCTCTGTGGCGGTGTTGATGGGCCGTGGGCGGGGCATGGTGTTCGATCAGAAGTGCATGCGCTCTTCGGCGATGCGGTACAGCCGGCGCCAGACCCAGTGGTTGAGTGCCATCACGAACACGCACATGACGCCGATGCCCAGCGCAATGCGCGGGAAGTCGCCAGCGGTGGTCATCTGCTGGATGTAGCTGCCCAGGCCCGCGGCCTGCAGCTGGGTGTCGCCCCAGCTCACGTACTCGGCCACGATGCTGGCGTTCCACGAACCGCCGCTGGCCGTGATGGCGCCGGTGACGAAGCTCGGGAAGATGGCCGGCAGCAGATAGCGCCGCCAGGCCAGCCAGCCCCTGAGCCCGAGGTTTTGCGCGGCCAGCCGCAGCTCGGTCGGGATGGTGGCCGCGCCGGCCACCACGTTGAACAGCAAATACCACTGCGTGCCCAGGATGATCAGCGGCGACAGCCACAGGTCGGGGTCGAGCCGGTACTTGACGATGAACAGCACCGCGACCGGAAACACGAGGTTGGACGGGAACGCCGCCAGGAACTGCGCCACCGCCTGCACCCGGCCGGCAATGCGCGGGTTCAGCCCGATCCACACCCCGATGGGCACCCAGATGACCGAGGCCACCGCGATCAGCAGCAGCACCCGCGCCAGCGTGTAGAAGCCCAGCTTGAACACATGCGCCGCCTCGCCCCAGCCCACTTCGGAGTGGATGAAGCTCACCAGCCGCCAGATGGCAAACAGCACGAGGGCGGCGATGAGGGCATCCCAGGCACGCGACCACAACGGGTTGGGCGCCTCGGCGCGCGCGCGGATGGAGCGGCCGTCGAAGCGCTTCCTGAAATGCACGAAGCTCGCCGTGATCCAGCGCCCCGGCCAGGCGCCCAGGTGTTGCAGCAGGGCCGTGCGGCGCAGCCAGGTCAGCAGCCAGGACTGCGGCGCCTGGTCGCTGCTGCTGCCCTCGAAGCGGAACTTGTCGGCCCAGGCCAGCAGCGGGCGGAAGAAGAGCTGGTCGTACAGCAGGATGCCGATCAGCATGCCGAGGATGGCCCAGCCGATGGCGCCGAGGTCGCGCGCCTCGATGGCCACCGCGATGTAGGAGCCCACGCCCGGCAGCTTGATGTCCTGCCCGGCCACCGAGATGGCCTCGGAGGCGACGACGAAGAACCAGCCGCCGCTCATGCTCATCATCATGTTCCACAGCAGCCCGGGCATCGCGAACGGCAGCTCCAGCCGCCAGAAGCGCTGCCAGCCCGAGAGCTGGAAGATGCGCGCCGCCTCCTGCAGCTCGCCCGGCACCGTGCGCAGCGACTGGTACAGGCTGAAGGCCATGTTCCAGGCCTGGCTCGTGAAGATGGCGAACAACGCGGCCAGCTCCACCCCGAACAGGTTGCCCGGGAAGAGGGCGATGAAGGGCGCCACCGCGATCGCCTGGAAGCCCAGGATGGGAATCGACTGCAGGATGTCCAGCAG
The DNA here is from genome assembly GCA_021738245.1 of Methylotenera sp. Lineage (GTDB taxonomy): Bacteria > Pseudomonadota > Gammaproteobacteria > Burkholderiales > Burkholderiaceae_C > Pelomonas. The sequence goes on from JAIPCJ010000021.1 coordinate 26,011, forward strand.
CGGCACCAGCACCTTCTCGGCCGCCCGCACCTTGGCCGCCAGCACCGCGAACACGCAGGCAAACACCACCGAGGCGCCCAGCGCGATGAACATGCGCAGCGTGGTGCGCAGCAGGTAGTAGGGCAGGTGCGCCGGGTCCAGCGACAGCGGCAGCGCCTCGCCCAGGTGAAAGGGCCGCGCCATCTGCGCCGCGGCCATGGCCAGCAGCACCAGCAACGCCAGTACCAGAGGCAGCAAGGCCCAGTCCCAGCGGTTGAAGCTGGCCTCGATGGCAGGGCGCGGGAAGAAGCGGCGGTTGGACATGGTCGGCAGGCGCGAAGCCCGCGAGCCTAGACGCCGCCTGTCAATCCTCTGTGAAAGCCGCTGTCCGCGGGCTTGCACACGGCTTGCGCCGGGATGGCGGCGTCAGCGCGGCGGCCCGGCCGGCCAGCAACACGCGAGCCCCTCAGGCGCCTCACTCGAACAGATGCCCCAGGTCGTGATGACCCATCGATTCGGCCTTGGTGCGCAGGTACTTCTCGTTCTCGGGGCCGGGTGCGGTGAGGGAGGCCTCGCGCACCACCACCTCGATGCCGAACTCGGCCAGGGCGGCCATCTTCAGCGGGTTGTTGGTCAGCAGCCGGATGCGGTGCACGCCCAGCGCGCGCAGCATGCAGGCGGCGGCGTCGTAGCGGCGGGCGTCGATGGGCAGGCCCAGCGCCGCGTTGGCCTCGATGGTGTCCTTGCCCGCGTCCTGCTCGGCGTAGGCGCGCAGCTTCTGCACCAGGCCGATGCCCCGGCCTTCGTGGCCGCGCATGTAGACGATGGCGCCGCGCCCCTGGGCGGCGATGCGCTTCATGGCGCTTTCAAGCTGGGGCCGGCAGTCGCAGCGCAGCGAGCCGAACACCTCGCCGGTCATGCACTCGGAGTGCACCCGCACCAGCGGCGGCTCGTCGCCGGTCAGCTCGCCCATGCTGAGCACCACATGCTCCTGGCCGCTGTCGTCCTCCCGGAAACCGTGGATGACGAACTCGCCGTAGGGGGTCGGCAGGCGGGTGGAGACGATGTGTTCGAGTTTCATGGCGCGAGGGCAGGCGAGGGTGCATTGTCGCCGCCCCGGGAGAAGCCCGCAGCCCAGCGGTGGGGAGGCGGGCAAAAGCCGGGCATCCTCCTCGGGCGGCGGTCCTGCGTTAGCCTGCCGCCCCTCAGCATTCAGGAGATCCTTCATGAGCCAGACCGTCCACTTCCAGCGCCCCGATGGCCAGACCGTGACCGGCTATCTCGCCGAGGCCCATCGTCCCATCGGCGCCGTCGTCGTCATCCAGGAGTGGTGGGGCCTGAACGACCAGATCCGCGGCGTGGCGGACCGCTTCGCCCGCGCCGGCTTCACGGCCCTGGTGCCCGACCTCTACCGCGGCAAGCACACCGTGGAGGCGGAGGAGGCCCATCATCTGATGTCGGGCCTGGACTTCGGCCAGGCCGCCGCGCAGGACGTGCGCGGCGCGGTGCAGTATCTGCAGGGCCTGAAGGCCGGCAGCGGCAAGGTCGGCGTGACCGGCTACTGCATGGGCGGTGCACTGACCGTGCTGTCGGCCACGATGGTGCCGGAGGCCGCGGCCGCGGTGGTCTGGTACGGCATGCCGCCGCTGGAGTTCGTCGACGCCAGCCAGATCAAGATCCCCGTGCAGGCCCACTGGGCCACGCAGGACGCCTTCTTCAAGATCGAGGGCGTGGATGCGCTGGAGGCCAAGTTCGCCGAGGCCGGCGTGCGCTACGAGGCCCACCGCTACCTGGCTCACCACGCCTTCGCCAACGAGACCGCCCAGGGCCCGCACCGCCTGCCCCAGACCCAGTACGACGCCGCCTGGGCCGAACAGGCCTGGGACCGCACGATGCGCTTCTTCGGCAGCACGCTGGCCTGAGCCCGGCCCCGGGCCGCACGCCTCGCAGCGCCTCGTTGAGGCGCTTGGGCGGTCGCGTGACGGACCGCCCTGACAGGCCCCAGCGGCATGCGTCCCACGCAGCCGCCCCGGGGCGACCTGTCAGCGCTTAGGAACTTTGGCAGCGCCGATCGCGGCATCCGGCGCATGGGCGGCCGGCGCGCGGGTCGCCACCATGCAAGCACCTCCCCCATGGCTCGACCGGGTGCTTCATGGCCAATTTCTCGCACTACCTGCCGCTGCTGCTCCGGTTCGAGGGCGGCTACGTCAACGACCCGGATGACCCGGGCGGCGCGACCAACAAGGGCATCACCCTCAAGACCTTCCAGGCCCTCGGGCCCGAACTGGGCATCCGCGACACCAGCCTGGAGGCCTTGAAGCGCCTGGGTGATGCGGACGTGGCGCGGCTGTACAAGCGCCATTACTGGGACGCCCTGCAGGCCGACACCCTCACCCTGCAGCCGCTGGCCGAGATGCTGGTGGACTTCTATGTCAACGCCGGCGGCAACGCGGTGCGCGAGCTGCAGCGCGAGCTCAATGCCGGCGGCAAGCGCCAGCCCCCGCTTCGAGAAGACGGCGTGTTCGGCGCCGACACCGCCCAGGCCCTGCGCGAGGCCGACGCCCTGGCCACCTACCGCGGCCTGCGCCAGCGGCGCATCGGCTACTACGAGCGCCTGGCGAAGGCGAATCCCAAGCTGCGCAAGTTCCTGCGCGGTTGGCTCAACCGCGTGGCTGCCTTTCCGGTGCTCTGAGCGCCGCTGCCCGCCCCTGGAGTCACATCCATGAGTTCACGCATCGCCCTCAAGGACCTGATCGAAGCGCTGGCCGGCGCGGTGATCGAGGCGCAGGACCGCATCGAGCAGCACCAGATTGCCAACCTGGGCAGCTACTTCGACGAGAACAACCGGCCCAAGAGCGTGCTGCTGCGCCTGCCGTCCCTGCAGCCCGGGGCGCAGGAGGGCAGTGAGGACCTCTACCGCGCACCCCTGCTGCCGCTGGTGGCCACCAACATGCTGCGCATCAAGGACGTCGAGATCAGCTTCGACGTCGATCTGGGGGCGCTGTCCGATGAAGAGGCCGCCGCGGCCCCGGGTGGCGATGCCAGCACGCTGTGGCGCGATGCGCTGGGCCGCGTGAAGAAGAGCGTGCAGGTGCACACCCGTGGGCCGCTGGTGGGCAAGCGCAGCAGCGCCCATGTGGTGTTGCGGGTCGAGGGCACGGAGCCGACGGAGGGCGCAGCCCGGCTCATCAGTCAGCTCAACCAGATCCAGGGGGTCTTCAAGACGCTAGATGCGACCTGAGGCGCCCTGCCCGGATCGGCGCGGTTGCCGCCGATGCCGGGCCTGCAATCCCGCGGGCCCGGCCTGATCCCGTCACTCTCATTCGAGGAGCTATCCATGGCTGAACTTGTCAATATCGCGGAGCAGTTCAAAGGGCTGCCGATGGGGGAGCTGATCGGCGCACCGCTGACCGCGGCCTGCGACGCACAGATCCGCCTGGCGCAGGCCACCGCCAACTTCGTGCAGACGGTGGGCTTCGTGCTGGACGACAAAGGCAACCCCGGCGCGACGCGCCAGGTGAGCTTCAACTTCAAGCGCCCCACCACCGGTGAGCAGCCCTCGGGCCCGGGCGGCCCGTTCTACGAGGAGCAGGTGGAACTGAGCGTGCCGCTGCTGTCCATCGTCAAGGTGCCCAACCTGAGCATCACGACCGTGGACATCACCTTCGACATGGAAGTGAAGTCCTCCTTCACCGCCAAGGAGGCCGACAGCAAGTCGGGCACGCTGGAAGCCAGCGCCAGCGTCGGCTTCGGCCCGTTCTCGGCCAGCGTCAAGGTCAGCGGCAGCATCTCCAGCCACAAGGAGAACACCCGCGCCTCCGACAACTCGGCCAAGTACCACGTCGAGGTGAAGGCGGTGGACGGCGGCATGCCCGAAGGCCTGGCCCGCGTGATGGACATCCTGCAGACCGCGGTGGCGCCGCGCAAGGTGTCCGCGCCGCAGCCGGTGCAGTAAGCAGGCGGGGGCGGCCATGCATGACCTCAGCGATGTCCGGTACATCAAGCGAATCGTCGTGGGCAGCGACAACCCCTCGCGCCTTCTCACCCGGGCGGACATCGACCAGGCCATGCAAGAGGTCAATGCCTGCCTGTGCGGCACGCCACGCGGCCGGCTGCTGTGTGTCGAGCGCAGCTTCGCGCTGGTGCAGATCGGCGAGCACCAGGTGGTGCTGCAGTGGATGGCCTATCACATCGGGTTTGCGCGCCGGCCGCCGCCCCCTCTGGCGTCAGCGCCTACACCTCCCGTGCCGCCCATGTCGACCGCGCAAGCACCCCTCCACCCATCCGGCGAAGACGTCGTGCTCGACCCCGTCTCGCCCTGACGACTCTGGAGTTCACATGAAGATCAGCTCGTCTCTTTCCAGGCCGCTGCGTTGGGCCGTGCTGGCCGGTGCCGTGGGCCTCGTGTCCCTGGCCTGGCACGACGCGCCGGCCGCCGATGCACCGGCCGCGCCTCCGGCAGGCAGCTACGTCGGCGTCATCTCGGTCAAGTCCATGCCGGTCCAGGTCCGGCTCGAGCTGCATGGCGAGGGCGATGGCAGCGTCGACTACGGCCCCACGCTGGACTGCGGCCTGGCGCTCACCTTCATCACCGCAACGGAGGACGGCTTCGCCTACGCCTTCAAACCCAGGTCGGGCGGCTCGGCGGGCATGGCACCCTACTGCAACCGGCTGCTCGGTGGGCGGGCCTGGCTCATGCCCCGGGGCACCGGGCTCAACTACGTGCCTCTGGACGACCGTGGCGCGCCGCTGCACACCACCGTGGTCGAGCCCGTGCCGGCCAGGCGCTGAGGCGTCGCCATGACCCCGGCCACCGCGCACGACGCCTTTGAGGCGCAGGTGCTGGCGCAGATGCAGGCGCAGACGCACGCCATGCTGCGCCACGCGCTGGCCAACGGGTTGGAGCTGCCGCCTCGGTTGCTGAGCGATCTGCGCGGCGTCGAGGCGGCTGCCGGCGGAGCCGCTGGTGAGGCCGCACGTGGTGCTGCTCCTGCGGCCGCTCATGGCCCCGACCTGGCGCGCCTGGCCGAGACGCATGCGCAGCTCGCACGCCTGGTGGCTCCGGCCTTGCCGGGCACCTTGTGCCTGTTGCAGCGGCAGGTGGAGCGTGGCGGCTTCGCGTCGGCCCTCGGGCCGCTGGACAACATCCGGTGGCTGACGGTCGCGGCCATCGTCTTCGTGCTGAGCTTCATGCTCATCGGCATGTCGCCCGAGATCAATGCCGAGAACCTGGCGCAGGTCACCTATGGGCTGCGCGGCACCCGGCAACTGGTGGTCATGGCCTTTCTGCTGTCGGCGGCGGGCATGGGCAGCACCTTCCAGGCGCTGTTCAGGGCGCTGGACTATGTGCAGCGCGCCACCTACGACCCGGTGCATGACGCGTCCTACTGGATCCGTGTCGGCCTGGGTCTGGTGGCCGGCCTGCTGCTGGCCACGCTCACACCGCTGGGGGACGGGCAGGAGGTCAGCAGCTCGCAGGCGCAGGGGTTCGGGCGACCGGTGCTGGCCTTGCTCGGCGGCTTCTCGGTGCAGCTGGTGCATCGCGTGCTGCAGCGCATGGTGAACGCGGTGCAGTCTCTCTTCGAGGGTGACCCGGGGGAGCGGCAGCGCCAGCGCGAGTCCCTGTCACAGGCGGCGGCGCAGCAGGATGTGAGCCAGGCCCGCATCGAGCTGGCCGCCGAGCTGGTGCAACTGCGCAACCTGGTGGCGCAGGGCGCCTCGCCCGACCAGCTGCATGCGGCCTTGGGTCGCCTGGCGGGCGGTCTGCTCGGCGCCACCGAGGCCGCCGCCACGCCTACGGCCGCACCAGACCCTCGCGGATCGCATAGCGGGTGATGTCGGCCACACCGCGCAGGCCGAGCTTGGCCACCACATGTTCGCGATGCGTGGCCACGGTCTTGTAGCTCAGCCCGAGGCGGCTGGCGACCTGCTTGGTGGCCAGGCCTTCGGCCAGCAGCTGCACCACCTCGCGCTCCTTGGGCGTGAGGCGCACGAAGGCATCCCGCGCACTCGGCGCCGACGCGGCCTCGAAGCAGGCGATGACGGCCGCATCGGCGAGTGCCGGGCTGATGTAGAGCTGGCGCTGCAGCACGGCTTCGATGGCCCGCATCAGCTCCTCGGCGCTGCAGTCCTTCGAGATCATGCCGCGCGCGCCTGCCTGCAGCGCGGCGCGCAGCATCTGTGGCGGCTCCTCGGCGGCCAGGCAGATGACGCGGCAGTTCGCCTGGGTGCCCAGGATGCGCTGCGTGGCGTCCACGCTGTTCAGACCGGGCAGCTGCATGTCCATCAGCACCACGTCCGGTTGCAGGCGGGCGGCCAGCCGCACGCCTTCCTGCCCGTCCCCCGCCTGGGCGACCAGTTCCACGTCCTGGCGCGATTGCAGCAGCGACGCCAGGCCGGCGCGCAGCAGCTGGTGACGCGCCATCACCATCACTCGACTTCTCATGGACTTCCTCTCCTTGGCGCGCGCCGCGACGAGGACGACCCATGCGGCGGCTCATCGCGGCGGCGTGCCGCTGCCCCCGATTTCGGACGCCGGCTTGCAGGATTGCTGTGCTTGTTGTTGCCGGCAGCGCGATTCTTGGAAGCCTGACCTAGCACCGCCATCGGTCGGATGCCGTAGGCCGGCGGGCGAAATCACCGGGGCAGCCAGCCCACCTGCACCGCCAGGGCGACGAGGGCGGGCGTCTTGTGGGTGCGCGTCTTGCGCAGCAGGTTCTCGCGGTGCTTGCGAGCGGTCAGGTCGCTGATGGCCAGCTGCCGCGCAACCTGTTTGTCAGACAGCCCCCGCGCGATCAGCGCCAGCACCTGCAATTCGCGACCCGTGGGCCGGCGCGGCGCGCCGCCAGCCGGGTCGTCGGCTTTGGGCTGCGGGCCTCGTCCGGCCCGCGATGGCGCGCATGCCAGGCCGCCAACTCAGCCGCGGTGCGCAAGCCCAGCTTGACGCGCAGGTGCTCGCGGTGACGCTTGACCGTGGCTGGCGCCATGCCCAGCTGGCTGGCGATCTGGGCCGAAGCCAGGCCTCGGGCGATGGCCGCCAGGACGGCCTCTTCCCGGGCGGTGAGCTTCAGCGCCCGCACGCCGCCACTCGGGGGGCGAACCGGGCCTGTCGTGACGTCTGACCCCCAACGCGCATCCCGGCTCCCCGCTGTCGTCTTCTTCAGAGGGCCGGATGCTGGGAGATCACCTCGCCGATGACAAGCTGCCAAGGTTGGCAGCTGGCGCAAACGGCGGCCGTCAGGCTGCAGTGCAGCGTGTCAGCCGGGAGTGCCGGCCTTGGGCGTCGGGGGTTTGCAGCGCTTCACCAGCGCCTGCGACTGCGCATCCAGCGCCGAGCGTGCCGCGGGCGACTCCAGCACCTGGCGCTTCACCAGCGCCTCGCCGACCGGTGTGGCCGTGAAGGCCTCGATGGCCTGGATCTCCTCGGCGGTGAAGCGGGGCAGGGGCTCGGGCGTCTTCAGGTTGAGGGCGACATACAGGCCCAGCAGGCCGTGCAGCGCGTACTTGCGACCTGGCGCCGACGTGAAGAAGCTGTCGGCCGCGGCAACCTCCGCCGGGCTCAGCGCCGCGCTGACGATCTGCTCGGCCGCCTCGAAATACTCGCTCGCCGCCAGCGCCTGAAAGCAGGCGTTCTGTGCGGCTGTCAGGGTGCCGCGCGCTGCGCTCTGGCGCGCCGCGAGCTTCAGGCCCAGCAAGGCCGATTCGGCCGTCACTTCCGCGGTGACCGACACCGCCGCAGCGGGCCCGGCAGCGGTGGCGAGCAGGGCAGCAGCACAAACGGCCAGCGCAGAACGAACAAGCATGGGGCAGGGCGGGGCAGCGACAAAGCGCCGATTCTGCCGGCCTCGGCAGGCCCGCGAGACGTTCGGTGAGCACGGCCGCGAGGGCCACCAGCGCGATGCCAGGGTCGACCAGGAACCACCCGGGGCTGGACGCCATCGCCCCCGCGATCGCCCGCGGCCCGACGGCATGCCGGGGTCAGGTCGTGACCTTTGCACGCAAGACCTACGGCCGCGGCGGGTCTCGTCGGCGGCCGACCCGGCGTGTTGAGAGCGGGTGATGCAATCCGCGCCTTCCATCAACACATCACCGGCGCTTGCCGGTCGGAGCGCCTCGGCGCTCGCCTTTGCAACGCGTGGAGCCACAACCTCATGGCCATCCAAGAAGTCCTGTCCACGGGTTACGACACCGCCTGGGTGGTCGTCTCGTTCCTGGTGTCCGCCTGCGGCGCCTTCGCCGCCCTGTCGGCGGCCACGCTGGTGCGTGAAGGGCGCCGTGGCGTGAACTGGGTGAACGCCGGCTTTGCCGGGCTTGCGCTCGGCGGCGTGAGCATCTGGTCGATGCACTTCATCGGCATGATGGCCTGGGAGACCGGCGTGGCGGTGGGCTACCAGCTGTTCGGCACGTTGTTGTCGTTGGTGGTGGCCGTGCTAGCGTCGGGCTTCGCGCTGGGCTACATGGCCATGGAGCGGTTTTCCTACCGCCGGCTGGCGGTGGCGGGGCCGGCGGCGGGTCTGGGCGTCTCGGCGATGCACTTCATGGGCATGGCGTCGATGGGCTTCAACGGTTACCTGACCTGGAACTGGGCCATCGTTGCCCTCGCGGTGCTGATCGCCGTCGTGGCGGCCACCGCAGCGCTGTGGCTGGCCTTCCACATCCGCCGCACGAGCCATCGCGTCGGCGCTGCGCTGGTGATGGCCTGCGCGGTCTGCGCGATGCACTACACCGGCATGGCAGCGGCCGACGTCGTGTGCACGACCACCAACCGCTTCGCCCGCCTGCCGGGCCTGTTGTACGGCGATGACTTCCGGGCCCTGGTGATGCTCGTGGCCCTGGGCGCCGCGGTGTTCGTGGCCGTCGATGCGTTCGTGCAGCGCGTGATGAATCGCCGCCAGGCGGCCTGAGAACGAGGCGGCACACGGCCCGAGCGCCGCAGCGCTCCGGCATCAAAAGGCTAGGGCCGAGGTGCTTTTCACCTCCTCCATCACCACATAGGTGCGGGTTTCGCGCACGCCCGGCAGGCTCCAGATCACGCTGCCGATGAACTCGCGGTAGGCGCTCATGTCGCGCACGCGGGTCTTGAGCAGGTAGTCGAAGCCGCCGGCCACGAGGTGGCATTCCAGGATCTCGGGCCGGGCCTGCACGGCGGCCTTGAAGGTGTCCATCACGTCCTGTACGGTGCGGTCCAGGTGCACTTCGATGAAGACCAGCATCGCCGCGCCGAGCTTGGCCGGGTTCAGCCGCGCCTCGTAGCCCAGGATGAAGCCGTCGCGCGTGAGGCGCTTGACGCGCTCCAGCACCGCGGTCGGCGACAGGTGCACGGCTTCGGCGAGCTTGAGGTTGGAGATGCGGCCATCGGCCTGCAGCACGCGCAGGATGCGCTGGTCGATCTTGTCCAGCTCGTCGGTCATCTGGATTTTCCTCGGCGGGAATGCGAATGCTTGGAATTTAATCCACCTTCACCGTCGATAGAGTGCGAGTTCTCACCAGGAGCCGTCATGTCCATGCCCTTCGCCGCCCCGCCCGAACAGACCCGCCTGCCCGACCCCTACCGGGCCGAAGCCGGTGTGGTGCACGCCCTGGCCGACCGCGTCGGCGGCGCGCTGGACTGGGCCCAGGTCATCGCGATGGCGGGCCCCTGGGTGGAGCAGGTGCGCCGCAACCCGGCGCCGTTCTGGGCGATGGAGTCGCTGCTGCGCGAGTACCCCATCACCAGCGCCGAGGGCCTGGCCCTGATGCGCCTGGCCGAAGCCCTGCTGCGCGTGCCCGACGCGCCCACCGCCATCGCGCTGACCGCCGACCAGCTCGGCCGCGCGGATTTCGACGGTGCGAGCGAAGGCAGCCCGCACAAGATGCTGGCGGCGCTGTCGGCCTCGGCGATCTCGATGTCCAAGCGCTTCCTGCCCGGGGCGGACGATGACGGTGGCCTCTTCAAGCGCCTGGGCGCGCAGACCGTGGTGGCCGCCACGGTGCGGGCCATCCAGCTGCTGGGCCGGCAGTTCGTGCTGGGCCGCAACATCGGCGAGGCGATGGGCGAGGCCGACGACGCGCGAAAGCAGCAGCGTCAACTCCGCTTCAGCTACGACATGCTCGGCGAGGGCGCCCGCACCGAAGACGACGCGCGCCGCTACCAGAGCGCTTACGTCAACGCCATCAAGGCCATCAGCGCCGGCCGCCGCGCCGAGTCGCCGGAGGGCTCGGACGGCATCTCCATCAAGCTCAGCGCGCTGTTCAGCCGCTACGAGGTGCTGCAGCGCGAGCGCGTGTTTGCCGAGCTGCTGCCGCGCGTGTGGCAGCTGATCGAGCTGGCCGCCGAGGCCAACATCAACCTCACCATCGACGCCGAGGAGGTCGACCGCCTGGAGCTGTCGCTCGACGTGCTGGACACCCTGGCCGCCGGCATCGCCCAGCGCTACCCGCAATGGCGCGGCTTTGGCCTGGCCGTGCAGGCCTACCAGACCCGCGCATTGGCCGTGGTGGACGAAGTGGCCGCCATCGCGCGCAAGCACGGGCTGCGCTTCATGGTGCGCCTGGTCAAGGGCGCCTACTGGGATGGCGAGATCAAGCGCGCCCAGGAGCTGGGCCTGGCCCACTACCCGGTGTTCACGCACAAGCAGCACACCGACGTCTCCTACCTGGCCTGCGCCCGCGCGCTGATCCAGCATGCCGACGTCATCTACCCGCAGTTCGCCAGCCACAACGCCGGCACCATCGCGGCCATCGTGCAGATGGCGCGCGCCGCCGGTGCCGCCTTTGAAATGCAGCGCCTGCACGGCATGGGCGAAGGTGTCTACCGCGAGGTGTTGAAGGACGGCAGCATCCCCTGCCGCGTCTACGCGCCCGTGGGCGAGCACCGCGACCTGCTGGCCTACCTGGTGCGCCGCCTGCTGGAGAACGGCGCCAATTCCTCCTTCGTGCATCAGCTGGCCGACCCCGCCGTGCAGGTGCCCGAGCTGCTCGGCTCGCCGCTGGCCGACATCCGCAACACCGGCGCGCTGCCGCTGCCGCCCGCCCTCTACCTGGACGCCGACGGCCGGGGCCGCCGCAACTCCACGGGCCTGGACCTGACGGCCCCCGCTCACCGCGCCCCGCTGCAGGCCGCGCTCGACCGCGTGCCGGTGCAGCCGGTGGCCGAGGCCACGCCCGAGCAGGTGGATGCCGCCATGGCGCGCCTGCAGGCCGGCTTCCCGGGCTGGAACGCCACGCCGGTGTCGCAGCGCGCGGCCGTGCTGCGCCGCGCCGCCGATGCGCTGGACGAGCGCCTGGCCGAGTTCTGCGCCCTGCTCGTGAAGGAAGCCTTCAAGACCCAGGCCGACTGCGTGGCCGAGGTGCGCGAGGCCGTGGACTTCCTGCGCTATTACGCCGACAACGCCGAGGCCGATGCCGGCGCCATGCAGGGCCGCGGCGTGTTCGTGTGCATCAGCCCCTGGAACTTCCCGCTGGCCATCTTTGCCGGGCAGGTGGTGGCCGCGCTGGTGGCGGGCAACACCGTGGCCGCCAAGCCGGCCGAGCAGACGCCGTATGTGGCGCTGAAGATGGTCGAGCTGCTGCACGAGGCCGGCGTGCCGGCCGATGCGCTCGTGCTGCTGCACGGCGCGGGCGAGACCGTCGGCGCGGGGCTCGTGGCCCATGCCCACACCGCGGGCGTGTGCTTCACCGGCTCCACCGTGGTGGCGCAGATCATCAACAAGGCCCTGGCCCGCAAGCCCAACGCGCCTATCCCGCTGATCGCCGAGACCGGCGGCCTGAATGCGATGGTGGTCGACTCCACGGCCCTGCCCGAGCAGGTCATCGACGCGGTGGTGCAAAGCGCCTTCCGCTCCGCCGGCCAGCGCTGCTCCGCCCTGCGCCTGCTGTGCGTGCAGGCCAGCATCGCCGACGGCGTCATCGAGATGCTCAAGGGTGCGCTGGAGCAACTCCACGTCGGCCAGCCGGCGCGTCTGGCCACCGACGTCGGCCCGGTCATCGACGACGAGGCCCATGCCAACATCGCCCGCCATGTCGAGCGCCTGAAGCGCGAGGCCCGGCTGATCGCCGAGGCGCCCGTGGCCGAGCCGCTGCCGCGGCAGATCCGGCCGGTGGCCTTCGAGCTCAAGCGCATTGCCGACCTGGGCGAGGAGATCTTCGGCCCCGTGCTGCACGTGGTGCGCTTCGAGACCTCGGTGGACGAAGTCATTGCCGACATCAATGCGCTGGGCTATGGCCTGACGCTCGGCATCCAGACCCGCATCGACAGCCGCGCGCAGCGCCTGGCGGACGCGGCCCGCATCGGCAACGTCTACGTCAACCGCAACATCATCGGTGCGGTGGTCGGCGTGCAGCCGTTTGGCGGCGAGGGGCTGTCGGGCACCGGCCCCAAGGCCGGCGGGCCGGACTACCTGCGCCGCTTCTG
>JAIPCJ010000022.1 GCA_021738245.1 Methylotenera sp.
TTGTGCGGAATTTCCGCACAAACCGGGAAACCCGGGAATTGGTCGGCGCCTAGGCACGATCGGTGCGGCCACGGTCTGGCAACGCGACCCCCTAGTCTTCTCCGCCGGCCGCCCTTCCAGAAGATCAGACGTCAGCGTCCACCGCAGCTCGTCGATTTCTCTCCGCTGCGGCACGCCGCTCTATGTTTTCCAAGTGCGCAGCCTTGAGCATGTTTCCGAACCTCACCAGGATGAGGATCAGCACTACGTAGCCGAGGAAGTAGGGGTTGAGCAAAACGTCCATATCAAAAAATGTAGCCCAGGTCCGACGCCAACGAAGTACTCACGCGCGCTTCGGGCACCCGCGGCGGCGCACATAGGACATCACCTCAACCCTACTCTGAATCCGTGGGGTTTCAACGGGTTCTGCGACGAATGGCACTTGAAAGGGCCACCTTGCGCGGGCGCGCTGCGGCACGAACGTAGGAGCGCGCGCACGCCCTCAGCCTGGCGCTGCGCGGCACGCGGCGCGAACCCGCCATTGCGCCACCAGAAAGCTTTTGCTCAACAGCCATCAACTCGCGGACCTGATCGTGGGTGAGCTGCCCGGTCGCAAACACGCGCGCAGCCTTCTCAGCCAGCTCGTCAGAGATGGTGACGAATTTGCCAGGGGCGACCCGAATCCGCTTCATGGGCCGATTCTCATCTAGCTGCGTATTCCGGTGGACATGAGCATCCGGTTCAGCACGGTGAGCGTGCGATCCAGTGCCCAAAAGCACCGGCGGCGGACCCGCTCGAGCGGCAGCTTTGCAGCGATTGCGAACTGTGGATCACTCGACCTCAGTGCACGCTCATGGTCAATCAGCAGACATCGGCCCGGTGCTAGTCCCGCATGCTTAAAGACCGCTAACGGATGCGCGGCCGACGGCGCAAGTGCTGAGGCGCCCTGGTATTGCGCGCACGAACAATGCATCCGGCTGGAAGCTGGCACTCGCGCCCCTACGCGGACCAGCTCGATAAATTCGGGAAGGACATCAGCCTGATCTAGACGCTCAGCTTCTCCAGCAAGTCCGCACGGTGTGCCGCGTTGGCTGATTCGCCCTGGGCCGTCACTTGGCCGCGCTCGATCAGGTAGTAGCGCTGCGTGAGCGCGATGGCGCGCTGCACGTTCTGCTCCACCAGCACGATGGTGATGCCGTCGCGGGCCAGCCCGGCCATCAGCTCGAACAACTCGTCCACGATCATCGGCGCCAGACCTTCGGTGCCGGAGCCGACCACGTTGGCGCTTGTCGGTGTAGCGCTGGCCGCCGGGGGACTGATGCGCCGGCGCCGTTGACCCAATTCACTCCGGCGCCATCGGCAGGAACGCTGCAACCTGTCCCTTGACGGCACCGATACAGGTCAACCTTGTCTGGAAGGGTTCTGGCTATCAAGTCACTGTGGGCCGAAGCGGTCGCGCCCGGCTCAAAGCTGCTTCCCGTCCTGTGGTGAACTACAACGCGAACCACTCGAAACCAGCATGAGCGATGCTGTGCAGCCTTGCCTTTGCTAGATCCCGTTGTTTGGCGTCTAAGCCCGTTCAGCGGGCCGGGCCTTCCACGCTGGCATCGGGTGGGAGAGCGAATCGAGCCACTTCATCGACCAGCCCGTCGGCCTGAGATTTCAATGACGCGGCAGCTGCTGCCGTCTGCTCAACGAGTGCGGAGTTCTGCTGTGTGGTTCGGTCAAGATCCTGGACAGCCAAACCAATTTGGGCAATGCCTTGGCTTTGCTCGCGCGTCGCCTGGGCTACATCGCCGAGCAGGTGATCGACTCTGCGCGATCCCTCCACGATCTGTGCAATCGTCTCACCTGCACGGCTGACGATGGCCGCCCCGGATTCCACCTGCTCCACACTCCGGCTGATCAGCGTCTTGATCTCTTTGGCAGCTTCAGCGCTGCGATGCGCAAGCATGCGCACCTCGCCAGCGACAACGGCAAAGCCTCTTCCCTGCTCGCCAGCACGCGCAGCTTCGACGGCCGCATTCAACGCGAGGATGTTGGTCTGAAACGAGATCCCATCAATGGTTCCAATGATCTCCTCGATGCGCGTCGATGAGTTTCGGATTGCCTCCATCGTCACGACCACCTCTTGCATGACACGGCCTCCATCGGCAGCGGTCTCGGCGTTCTGACGGGCCAGCTGCGCAGCCTCCGCCGTGTGCTCGGCGCTGCTGGTGACGGTGGCTGAAATCTGCTCCATCGAGGCCGCTGACTGCTCCAGGTTGGCAGCGGCCTGCTCCGTGCGGGCCGACAGGTCCATGGAACCGCTGGCAATCTCGTCGCTGGAGTTGACGATCTGGTCGCTGGAGCGCCGCACGCGCAGCACCATCCGCCGCAGCGAGTCCTGCATGTCTGCGAGTTCCCGCATCAGGTCGGCTGCCTCGTCGCGCCCCCATGGCGAAGGGCTGGTCGTGAGGTCGCCCGCGGTCATGGAGCGCAAGTGGCGGCGTGTTTCATTCAGCCCGCCAGTCATCACCTTGTAGAAGCTCAGGAACAAGTAGCCTGCGACGCACAGCACACCCACAAGCACTGCGACGGCATCCCGAACTGCGGCGAGCTCGGCCTGGCGAAGGTCATCCACGTAGAGCCCTGATCCAATGACCCAGCCCCAAGGCTCAAAGCCCTTGACGAAAGAAACCTTGTCTACGGGCTTGTCCTGACCCGGCTTGGGCCACTGGTAGGCGACGAAGCCTTGGCCATTGCGGCGCACCTCGTCGACAAATCCCCTGAATACGGCGAAGCCGTTGGGGTCTTTGATGCCGCTGCCATCCTTGCCATTGAGCTCTGGCTTGATGGGATGCATGACGATGTTCGCCTGCATATCGTTGATCCAGAAGTACTCCTTGCTTTCGTACCGAAGCTTGGAGACTGCTTCTTTAGCCCGGGCCTGGGCTTCTTCCCTGGGAATGCCTTTGGCTTCCAGCCCTTGTGCCCATGCAACCAACCCGTGGGCGATCTCCACATGCTGTCGAACAGCGTTCCTGCGCTCGGTCATCTGAGCTGCTGCACCGTTCGTGATCAACCAAACCAGCAATCCCATCACCGGCAGTACGAAGGTGGCCGAGATCAGTAGAGCCTTGATGCCGAACTGAAGGCTACGAAATAGCCGCACGCCAGGCGCCCAGAAGCCATGGTAGGCGAAGAAGCCTCCGTGGGGGCGATTGGGCAAATTTGGCGACCAGGTCCCGGTTGTCGTGGTGCTGTCCATGGGCGTGAGGCGGAATCGAGGAACCCTGATGCTAGGTCGCTAGCCCTGGATTTCCAATCGTTTGCAGACGCCTTCCAGCTCGCCATGCTGGTCGCCGTGCATTAGGTCGCAAATGCCGCCTGCGCACTCAGCTTGAAGACAGCATTTGCCGCCTGGTTCAAAAATCGGGTATCCGGATTTGAGTGTGTTTTCGGCCCTACCGGTCCAGACCGTCCAGCGCTCCCAAAACCGGACTTTGCTGTTGCGTCACCAGCGGCCGACACGCTATGATGAAACCGGATTTAGATGTGGGGAAGACCATGCATGCTGTCGTTGCGCCGCCGCCCGTCCCGGTCGGCCAGATCAAGAGCTTCGGGCCGTTCGGCCCGAAATACGAGGTCGGCCATGCCCTCCGTCAACTCGATGACGGTGATTGGATGATCGAGGTGACCATGGTCGAGAGCGGGGAGAAGGCGGAGTACCGCTGGACCCACCTGACCGACGACCCGGTGGCTCACTGATGTACGCGGTCGCGTTTGACCTGGTCGTCGCCGACACCGAGAAGCACCATCCGAAAGGCGTGACGCAGGCCTATACGGAGATTGGCGCTGTGCTTGGAGAGCACGGTTTCAGTCGCGTTCAGGGCAGCCTCTACGTCACGGAGAACGAGGACATGGCGAACCTGTTCTTGGCGATCCAAGCCCTCCGCTCCAGGAGTTGGTTTCCGAAGTCGGTCCGCGACATCCGCGCATTCCGCATCGAGCAGTGGTCCGATTTCACCGCGGTGGTGAAGTCTTGAGCAGGCCGGCCACCATGCACGCGGTGGACGACATCGAGCGCATCAGGCGAGAAGGCACTCTCACCTACATGCGAGCATCTGGTGGCGGAGGCCATCCAGACAAATCGGTTGTCGAGTACGTCGGAGTCACTCTCAGCACGAGCAGCGACCCAGTCGACAGATGTGTTGGCAACGTCGTAATTGAATGGGTGCCCCACTTTGCCAACGCCGCGTTGGCGCCCAGGGTCAAGGCACAGGCAGGTAACCTCAAGATGCTCGCGCTCTTTCCGGAGATTCTGAGCCCCGTTTTCAGCATGCGCGCCGGCCACATCACACCCGATGAGTTTGTTCAAGGGCTTGAGGCGTTGGGGGTGCGCCGAAGGGCGAGTACGGTTCCGTTCGTTCCTGCTGCCATTCGGTGCGTTCGCTGCGATGGCATCTTCGACAAGCGGGAAGTTGAACAGCACCCAGAGGGGCTGGTGTGCACCATGTGTGGCATCGCCAAGGGCTTGGGCGGCACCCCTTGAACAAGAACGGGCCTGCCATGGAATTCCGAGTCGCTGCTGACGGCCGATCCTTCTTCACAGAGGTCGACGGCTACCTTTGCTTCCTGACACCGGTCATGGAGGGAAGCTCGTTGCTGTGGCGCTGGTATATCCAGTCCGGTGGCGGATGGACGGGGCGTGGCGGCAGAGATGTCCACCTCCATGCCGAGGGCGTTGAAATCAGCGCCCAGGATGCCGAAGGCGCGATGCAGGCCTGGATCGAAGCCCCCCAGAAGCCATCTCTCGCTTTGGTAAGGTAGCCAGGATATGCAGAGCAAGCAGCCTGCCGGCCGCGGACGACGGGTGAAACCACCGTCGATGCCTAGCTTGGGTAGCCCGGGAGTCTCATTCGCTGCCCACGTCATCAAGAAAGCCCGCATGAATGGGCAAATGCAGCCGGTCGCCAGCCTCTCTGTCATGGACCGCGTGCAGATCCTGGCGGCCAGGGAGTTTGGTGATGCTGGCTCAATGGGCGTTGCCAAGCTGGCCAAGGTCTCTCAGGCAGCCGCTGACTCTTTGATCGTCGGCAGCAAGCCCGTCACGGACAGGGTCCTTGCGTCCGTCGCGCGAACAGCCCAGGCCTCCGGGCACTGGCTGTTGCTGGGCGAAGGCTCGATGAGCCCAGAACCCAGTTTGCCGGAAGATGAAATGCGATTCATCCAGGCGATGCGCAAGGTGGATGAGGCCGGCGCGCTCTTGATGCTCTTCGTGCTCGATTTCGGTGCAGTATTGGATGCCGTGCCGCGCGAAGAGCGGCTGCGGGTCTTGGCTGCAGTTCGTCGAATTGCTCATGACGCCGAGAGCTGCCAGTTCCTATCAGCCGTGCTCGGTGACGGCTTCGTGAACACGCTCCGCGGCAATCTGGCTCAGGCGATGTTTCAGCGTGCGGTCAGCCCCGAGCAGCTGATGGATCAGCCCCACCTGTTTACTCCCATGGATGAACTTCTCGGGGCATTCGGTCCAGAGCGTGGCCGCTCCCTGATGAACATGCTGGCTGCCTAGGCCAACGCCTACAGGGAACGACAACCATGGCACTGATCGAGCTAACACCATCCGAATGCCGATTCCTGGCGCACATGTTGGAGGCGCCCGATGCTCTATTTGACGAGGAGATGGGCTTCGACGAAGACCAGTTCGAGGCGCGCTGCTGGGAGTTGCAGGCCCAGCTCGCCGGCCAGCGACTCAATGTCGAGACGGAGTTGGATCGCGAGATCGTCTACCGCTCAGCTGCCGAGAGCACCTACATGGCAGATGCTGGCGCCGAGGATTCCCGGACCGTCGTCGCCACCCTGTCCAAGGTCGCGAACGGCCTGGAAGCCAAGCTGTCCGCCGCACTGGGGCGTCCGGTGACGATTCCGAGGTCGTGATGGAACTGCGCGTCGTTCCGCACCCGAAGCTCAAGCGCGACTACCGAGGCAGGCGCGTGCGCACGACGGTAGACATGGAGAACGGCTGGGTCAGGATTCCTGCTGGCTCTCTTGGGGTCGTGGACGTCCAGAACCAGAAGGGGTCCTGGCTGCTCATGGATGCGTGTGGTTGCTGCGGGGTGCAGCCTCGAATCTCTGGCGTCGACAGTAGCTCCATCGAGTTTGTTGAGCCGATTTCCTGACCGCAAGAACCACCAAGGAAACAATGAATGTCAACGATCACCGATGAGGAATGGGACAGGCTTTGGCAGGACGACCCGTTCGAGACGGCCAGGCTGCTGTGGCTGATCGACAAAGTTGACTGGCGTGGCCATGGCGACTTTCGGACGGATATCCTGAACCTGCACCGGCTGGCCATGGACGTGTTCAACGAAGGCAGGCGCTATCAGGTGGGCAAGCTCTTCGAGCTCGCGGTCGATCTGGAAGAGAGGGTTCGAGACGAGTTGGGCGAGCGCTTTGATCCCGTCAAGAGGGTGCTGTCTGACCTCACCGACCTATACCCCGAGAGCCTGTCCTACGACGACTCCGAGACCTGACCACTTCGCAAACCTAACGAGGCTCCAACTTGCCCAAGCCAAAGAACGAACCTGGCCGCGCATCGTGGATGAGTGATGCCGGCTACAAGAGCGCACAGCGCGCGGCCGGTCTCGCCCCGTCTATCGGAGCCACTGCCGAGTGCCGCCTCTCGCTCAAGTGCCCGCACTGCGACTTCCTCGCCAAGGTGGATTTCGACGCATCAACAGCGATGGGCGATGAACGGACTACTTCCGTGGACTGTGAGTCCTGTGGCGAGGAGTTCTATGTGGACGCATCGCTGCGGCTCGATGTCCGTCCTGAATAGGTCAAGAACAAGCATGAGAGCAAAGCAAATCTTCAGTGGTGGAACGATCATCAGCATCGGGGCTGGTGGCGCCCAGATCTTCAACGCCGGCGGCGGTCCCATGGTGATCGGCAGCGGTAAAGGGATCGTGCAGACGCGCGATCTGGCGGCGAGCTTCGACTGCCTCGAAGTCACTGGATCGGCCGGCATCGATGTGAGGCGCGGGGATCGCTGCGCGATAGAGGTGCACGGCGAAGATAACCTGGTGGAGTTCCTGGAGACCGAGTTGGTCGGCTCGACCCTTCAAGTTGGCATCAAGCGCGGCGTGAACTTCACATCGCACCTGCCGCTGAAAGTGGTCGCCACGGCGATGGCCATCAGGGAGGTTGACCTCTCAGGGTCAGGGGATGTTCGGCTCGCTGGACTGGACCAGGACGAGTTGCGTGTCGAGCTGCGTGGTTCTGGAGATGTCGTCGCCGACGGCCATGCATCGGTCGTCTCGCTTACCCTGCAAGGCTCCGGCGACATCGACACCCGGCGACTGAGGGCGCGCAAGGCCACGATCAAGCTCCATGGATCAGGCGACGTTCGTGCGTTTGCCAGTGAGGAAGCGAAGGTCCGCCTGCACGGCTCGGGCGACGTGACGGTCAAGGGCAGTCCCAAGATTCGAGATGCCAAGGTCGCAGGCTCTGGCGACATCGATTTCGACGACTAGCCTTGGGCATCGCGAACTAGAACAACGAATGCCGGCGGATGAACGCGTCGACCGGCCCTATAGCGATGACCATGAACCTGCTCAACCTTCCCGACTTCAAGGTGCAAAGGGTTGAGGAATCCGATCACGACTATCACGTCTACGCCGAAGCGTCGAACCCGCCAGGTGGCTGCAATGCGTGCGGCTCGGTCCGCGTCATCGGACACGGCCGCAATGAGCAGGTGATCCGTGACCTGCCGACCCACGGCAAGCGCCTGGCCATCTACGTCGACACGCGCCGCTGGCGTTGCCAGGACTGCGGCAAGACGTTCATGGAGACGCTGCCAGCGGTCAACGCCAAGCGCGAGATGACCGACCGGCTGGTGAAGTGGATCGGCCAGCAAAGCCTGCGGCGGACGTTCGCCAGCATCGCCGATGACACCGGGCTGGACGAGAAGACCATCAGGAACATCTTCAGGGACTACGTGAACGAGCTGGAGGCCCAGTTCCGCTTCGAGACGCCGAAGTGGATGGGCATCGACGAGATCCACCTGATCCGGCCACGCTGCGTCATCAGCAACATCGGCAACAACACCATCGTCAACATGCTCCCCAACCGGGACAAGAAGACGGTGACGAACTACCTGTACCAGCTCGAAGGCAAGAGCGAGGTTCAGTACGTGGCCATGGACATGTGGACGCCGTACCGCGATGCCGTCCAGGCGGTCCTGCCCGACGCACGAATCGTCATCGACAAGTTCCACGTCGTTCGGATGGCCAATGACGCTGTGGAGAAGGTCAGGAAGAGCTTGCGCGAGCAGCTCACGTCCAAGCAGCGCCGCGGGCTTATGCACGACCGATTCGTGCTCCTGAAGCGCGAGCGGGACCTCAACGACCAGGAGCTGCTGCTGCTGGATGGCTGGACAGCTAATTACCCGGAGCTGGGCGCGGCCTACAGGCTCAAGGAGAGCTTCTACGCTGTCTACGAGGGCTCATCCAGCCCCAGGGCGGCGCTGGCCGCCTACGAGGCCTGGAGCAAGGCTGTGGTCCCTGAGGTACGCGAGGCCTTCACCGACCTTATCCGTGCGTTCAACAACTGGCAGCCCTTCATCCTGAACTACTTCGAGCATCCGGTCACCAACGCCTACACGGAGAGCTTGAACAGCCTGATCCGGGTCATGAACCGGCTCGGCCGTGGCTACTCCTTCGAAGCGCTGCGGGCGAAGATCCTCTTCACCGAGGGCGCCCACAAGAAAACGCTGGCCAAGCCCAAGTTCGAGCGTCGCCGCGAGGTCGAGACGCTCACGTCTTACGACCTTCCGCCCGGCCGCCTTGCCAGGTCGTTCGCAATCCCGATGAACACCAGGTGGCGTGCCGAGGAACCACAGCGGCAGTACGAGCAGCCGAAGAACTTCGGCCCCGACATAAACACACTGATCGAGCTGCTGCAGTCAGGCCGGCTCTGACGCCTCAAACACAGCCAAATCCGGATACCCGTCAATGAAAGCCAGCACCGACGGTCAGTGCTGGCCAGCGCCTGCAGCCTGGTCGGGCGAGATGCTCGACCCCCACGCGCAACCCATTTCCAGCCGGCTTCTCTGCCGCGGCTAGCGCTTCTGGAAGCGGCATTGTTATATGCGTTCGCCCTGAACTCGTCGAGGGGCACTGGCCTGGGCGAGCACAGCGTGATGGGCGGGCAGCAACGCGTCGCGGCCCGATTGCTGTCACCTTACGGCCTCGATCACCCATGTGAAGAGTCTCACGCGCGCGCGGCCCTCCGCACAGCGCAACAGTTCTCCATGTCGCAAGCCGCTCCCACGGCACGAAGCATAGTGATGGCTGGCCGACACGGGGCACCAGGACCGTAGCTAACTAGTGGAGGTGGTGCGGCACTTCCCAGGTGCAGCTGACCAAGACCAATTATCGAGATTTACCAAGAATTATCGCGACTGCCCCAGGCCGCCCGTCAGTTCACAGGCGACCGGGCTGATCGGTCAGCTATTCCGAGCCAATCGCCCGCCCGTCCCGACAGCTAGCCTCGAGGCTTACTCAGGCGCGTCCGTGGAGATATCGCCAACATTGGTGTGTATCGAAGCAGGTCTGGACGCGTCAGCTCCAGGCCCGCCGAAGTACGGATGAGCACATAAGTCGTTGATCCAGCTTACTTTTGGCGCTTGCTACTCAAAAGCGAGCGTGGGGGTGAATACATTGCTACCGCCTTGGCGTTACTTCGAGGCGGCGGAGGCCGGGGCGGGCGCGGGGGCGGCGCCTGGCGCGCCGGGCTGCGGTGCCGGGATGGGCATGCCCTTGTCGTCCACCTTCAGCACCTGCGGCGTGACCGGAGCGCCGGGGAAGGCGCGCAGCAGGCCGTCGACGATGACGAGCTCGCCCGCCTTCACGCCGTCAACCACGCGCATGCCGTCGATCAGGGCGCCGGGGTTGACCGGGCGGGGCTGCACGATGTTGTTGGGGCCGACGACCAGCACGATCTTCTTGGTCTGGTCGGTGGTGATGGCGCGGTCGGGCACCACGACGCCGCTGTAGGTGGCGCTGCCGCCGAGCTTCACGCGGGCGTACAGGCCCGGCGTGAACTGACCGCCCTTGTTGTCGAACACCGCGCGAGCGCGGATGGATGCGGTGGCCGGGTTCAGGCGGTTGTCGACGAAGTCGAGCTTGCCGGTGTGCGGGAAGCCCTCTTCATTGGACAGGCCCATCTGCACGACGGTGGAGGCCGGCTTGGCCGCGCGCATGTAGCGCAGGAAGGTGGCTTCGCTGGCGTCGAAGTAGGCGTAGACCTTGTCGCTGGAGACCAGCGTGGTCAGCACCGGGTCGCCCACGCCGACGAGGTTGCCGGGCGTGACGTTGGCGCGCGAGGTGCGGCCGGAGACGGGCGCGGTGACGTTGGCGTACTCGACGTTCAGGCGCGACTGCACCAGGGCGGCCTCGGCGCCCTTGAGGTTGGCCTCGGCGCTGCGCAGCGCGGTGCGCAGCTGGTCGATCTCCTGCTGACTGACGGCATTCACGGACACCAGCTTCTCGGCACGGGCCAGGTCGGCGCGGGCGAGTTCGGACTGGGTCTTGAGCGCGGCGACCTGCGCCTCGGCCCGGGCCACCTCGGCCTTGAAGGCTCGGGCGTCGATGGTGAACAGGGGCTCGCCCTTCTTCACGACCTGGCCTTCCTTGAAGCGCACCGCCTCGACGGTGCCGGCCACGCGGGCGCGCACCTCGACCGTGTCCGGCGCCTCGAGACGGGCGGTGAATTCGTCGAACTCCTGCACCTCGCGCTGCGTCGCGGGCGCCACCGACACGGGCGGCGGGCCACCCGGGCCGCCATGGCCGCCAGCGCCATCAGGCTTCTGGCCACACGCGGCCAGCAGGGCCAGCAGGACAGGGGTCAGCGTGAACGCGAGGTTCTTTTTCATCATGCAGGGCTCCAAGCAAGCGCGCGACTGTAACGAGATCACTGTGTCAGAAACATCGCCAACTTGAAATGCTGCTGACAGCGAATGGCAACAATCGGTCGCCCAAAGAAAAGCCGCCCGCACTGTCGTGGGGCGGCTCTTTGTCAAAAGGCCGGCGTCGCCTGGCCGTTCATCCAGCGACTCCCACGGAACCGGCTTCGCCGGGCCGTCGGGAGTGCCCCCTTGAGGGGGCGGCCGTCAGGCCGTAGGGGGTGGTCTAGTGCACGCCGTGCATCCACTTTTTCATCATCGGGTTCAGCAGCATCAGCACGACGCCAGCGCCGATGGGGATCACCGTGAAGATCAGGAAGAAGACCGACATCGAGTACTGGCTGGAGATGGCGTCGATGTAGGAGCCGGTGGAGCCGGCGATCTTGTTCGCGATGGCCGAGTTCAGGAACCAGACGCCGAACATCAGGCCCAGCAGCCGCGTCGGGGCGAGTTTGGAGATGTAGCTCAGGCCGACCGGCGACAGGCACAGCTCACCCATGGTGTGGAACAGGTAGGCCAGCGTCAGGAACATCATGCTGACCTGCGCCGTCTTGGCGCCTTGCGGGATGCCGGACGAGCCGTAGGACAGCACGGCAAAGCCCAGGCCCAGCAGCACCAGGCCCACGCCGAACTTGACGGGGCCGGACGGGTTCCAGTGCTTTTCCCACATCTTGGAGAACATCGGCGCCAGCACCACGATGAAGAAGCTGTTGAGCACGCCGAACCAGGTGGCGGGCACTTCGCTCTGATCCATCGCGAACTCGCGGCCCAGCATCCACAGGCACAGGCCCCAGATGATGGCGAAGGCCACGCCCAGCGAGAGGTTGGCCATCGCGTAGCGGCCGCCGGTGGAGCGGTAGAGCTTGAACAGCAGCCAGGTCAGGATGGAGGCCGGCACCAGCGTCATCGCGGTGTTGACGATCTTGAAGACCAGGCCGCTCGTGCCGACCAGGGTACGGTCGGTGTAGTCGGCCGCGAAGATGGTCATGGAGCCGCCGGCCTGCTCGAAGGCGAACCAGAAGAAGATCGTGAAGAACGAGAAGACGAAGATCGCCTTCAGGCGGTCGGCCACCACGTGGGCCGGCGTGTCGTCCAGCTTCTCCTCGACGACCTTCTTGGTGGCGTCGATCTTGTCGCCGATGCTGCCGAACAGGCCCTGGCTGAGCCAGAACTGGATGGCGCCCAGGATCATGAACACACCCGCCAGGCCAAAGCCCAGGTTCCAGCCGATCTTCTCGCCGATGTAGCCGCACAGCGAGATGCCGAAGAAGGCGCCCGCGTTCACACCCATGTAGAACAGCGTGTAGCCGCCGTCGCGGGCGCCTTCGTTGTCCTTGCCATAGAGCTGGCCGACGATGGCCGAGATGTTGGGCTTGAACAGGCCGGTGCCGATGATGACGAGGCCCAGGCCGATGTAGAAGCTCGTCACCGTCTCCAGAAACAGCGCGACGTGGCCGGCCGCGATGATGAAGCCGCCCAGCAGCACGGAGCGACGGGTGCCGAGCAGTCGGTCGGCGACGTAGCCGCCCAGGATGGGGGTGAAGTACACGAACATCGTGTACCAGCCGTACAGGTTGGTGGCGTCAGCCCGCGACCAACCCCAGCCGCCCTTGCTGGCCTCGGTAACCAGGAACAGCACGAGCAGGGCCCGCATGCCGTAGTAGGAGAAGCGCTCCCACATCTCGGTGAAGAACAGGACGAAGAGCTGGTTGGGCTGGCCGAGGATGGTGGCCGGTGCCTGCGCGGTGCGCCCGGGTTGGGCGGCGGTGGTGGTAGCCAAGATATGAACCGTCAGAAATCAGGGTGGCGGCGATTGTCACCTTCGCTTCAGGCGCCTCACCCCCTGGCAAACGCCAGCTTCACGCCCCCGCAGGCAGGGGCTCGGCCCGCAGCCGGCGCAGGTAGTCGAGCACCCCGCCGGCCAGGATCAGGTAGAGCGCCGTGTTGGCCAGGATGCTGACGAACGGGTGGCTCTTGACCGTGAAGATGACCAGCGGCACGAAGGCGACCGACAGCCACAGCGCCAGCCGCCAGGCCGCGCCGCGCGCCTGGATGAAGGCCAGGCCCATCAGCCAGGTGAGGTACCACTCCTGGTTGCAGGCGTTGGCCAGCACGAAGTAGGCGAGGGTGGTGGTGAGGCACAGCTGCACGCAGGCCTCGAACGGGGCGCGGCGCAGCCGCGGCCAGAACGCCAGCAGCAGCACGGGGTAGCTGACGATGAACGCCCGTTGCAGCACCTGCCCGTAGTCGGACAGCCCATGCGCGCCGCCCACCAGCAGATGGATCAGGTGATGCACGCTGTTGCGGTAGACGTCAAAACCGCTGCTCGCCATGCTCGTGAACTTGGCCACCGACCCCGGATAGACCAGTTGGGCGCCCAGCGCGACCACGGCGAATCCGGCCAGCAGGCGCAGGCTCGGCCCCACCGGTGGCCGGCCCTCGCGCCTGGCCTGGCACCAGGCCGCCGCCACGAAGGCCGGCAGGAACACGACGGGAAAGTACTTGCAGCTGAACGCCGCCCCCAAGGCGGCGCCAGCGCCGAACCAGCCGCCTCGGCGCAGCAGCAGCAGCGCAGCCAGCACGCAGAAATTGGTCAGGTGATCGTTGTGGGCGCAGGTCAGCACGCTGAACAGGATCAGCGGGTTGGCGCCATACGCCAGCAGGGCCACCCGCCGCCAGGCGGCCGGCGCGAGCTGGTAGACCAGCCAGCAGTTGCCGGCATGCAGGGCCAGGAACACCCCCTTGAACAGCGCAAGCGCCAGCTTCTCGTGGCCGCCCGAGAGCAGAGCGACCGCAGCCGCCAGCTTCTGGAACACCGGCCCGTAGGGCGTCACCCCCTGAAGGAAGGGCGCGAACACATTGGCGAACATCGCCTCCGTGGCCGCACCCGGCACCCGGGCCATGACGTCGACATACGGGTTCAAGCCGTAATGCGCCTCCAGCCAACCCGTGCCGACGTAATAAAAGACATCGGGGCTCACCCAGGGCAGGCCCAGCGCGAACACGAGGGACAGCGCCGCGATGCAGCGCACGACCGAGCGGTTCGACCACGCCTCGGGCGCCACCATCAGCCGGCGCACCAGGCCCAGATACAGCAGGCCCAGGCCCGCCATCAACACGGCCTGCAGGACCCGCCCCCACAGCACCGCGTCCACGGCCCAGGGGGTGCCGTCGAACAACCCGAGAAAGTAGTCGAACTCGAAGCGCGTCAGCCGCAGCGGCGATGCCCACCACAGCCGCGCCGAGACGGCCATCGTCAGCAGGGCCAGCACACCGTAAGCAACCGCCCAGCGGCGCAGAGCGGGCGCGGGGTGGGCGACAGTGGATGGGGAGACAGCGGATGTCATGGGCCGCGCATGCTACGGCCTCACGGGCACCGGGTCGTCAGCGGGCGGCCAGCGCGGCGGTGACGGGACCGCCGCCCGCGAGAACGGGTTCACGCTCCGGCAGGATGTAAACCAGGCTGGACCCCGACCCGAGCGTCGGCAACACGACCTGATCGAAGAAAGCTGGATCGACCGCCACACAACCCAGCGTGATGCGCCGGTCTTCCACCCGGGCGGAAGCCAGACGCTCCGGGCGCTGCTGGCTGGCGGGCGCCGGCCGCAGGCGGTGGATGGCGAGGTGGGCGTCGTAGTTGAACCAGACGATGCGCTCGCCGTTCAGGTTGCGGCCCGGCTGGGCCTCGAATCGGCCGGCAGGCGTCACACGCTCGGCCGGCCCCAGTGCCGACGGATCCTTGCCCCGCGCACTGGCCGGCTCGACGTCACCGGGCGTCAGGCCCAGCAGCACCGGCGCACGGCCGATGAGGTGGCCCTGGGCGTCATGCACCGACAGGGTGGCGCTGCGCTTGTCGACGATGGCAAAGGGGCGGCCGTCGTGCTGGTCCGCCAGCACCGGTCGCGAGATGACCTCGGCGCCTGCGCTCATGACGCTACAGGCGGCCCACAAACCACCGCCCAGCCACTTGAAACACCTGCTGCCCACGCGCGACGCCCCTTCCGGCGGGAGGCGGCACCTTGCCGCACCCGCTGGCGGGCAGTCTAGGCAGACTGCCGTCTCACCAGCAGGTCAGGAGTTCACGGTTTGGCGCTGTTACCTGGGCGTGCGTTGGCCAGCGCGAAGGCGGGCGCGGCGGCCCGCGGGAAGAAGGCGGCCAGCGGCCGTTGCTCGGGGAGCACGTAGACAACAGCGCGCCCGCGGCCGATCTGCGGCCAGACGACCTCGTCGAAGAAGGCCACCGGCACGTTGATGCAGCCCCAGCTGATGCGGTTGTCGGCCGGCGTGGGCGTGGCCAGGCGCTCCAGCCGGCGCTCCTTGGGGTTGGTGGCGCGCACCCGGTGCATGGAGACCGCGGCGTCGTAGTCCACCCAGACCACCTCGTGGCCCAGCGAGTTGCGCCCCGGCGTGGAGACGAAGCGGCCCGCGGGCGTGGTGCGCTCCTGGGGTTTGATGTCCTCGATGGCCTTGCTGCCGATGCCGGCCACCGAGTCGTCACCCGCGGCATAGCCCAGCAGCACCGGGCTGGTGCCGACCAGACGACCGCTGGCCTCGAACACATAGACCTGCGCGCGGCGCTTGTCGACGATGGCGAAGGGCAGGCGCCCGTTGTCGGCGTCGTCCACGGCCCAGGCAGCCACGCGGCGGACGTCGTCAGGGGCCCGGGTGGTGCCGAAGTCGAGGGCCCGCTGCAGGGGCGGTTCGGGCAACGGCATGGCCGCGCGCAGCGATGCGCTGGCCGCGGCCGAGGTGGCGGGCGAACGCCCGAAGCGGTAGCGATCGCCGAAAAAATAGAACCAGGCGGCCAGGGCCAGGGCGGCAATCAGCGCGCCCTGGCCCAGACCGATGAGGATGTCGCGCCGCCGGTCGGCGGCGCGGTCAGCGTCTGTTCCGGGGGTCATGGTGTGCGGTGGACCAGCGCTGAGGGGTCAGGACATCAGTTGCGGTCGGCGCGCGGGGCCGGCTCGCTGGTGCCCGTCATGGGATCGTTGGACGAGGGCACCGGGGTGGCCGGCGTGGCGTTGTCCAGGGTCGAGCGCGTCGTGCTGTCGCTCGGCAACGGCGTCGTCGTGCTCGGGTTGTCCACGGGCGGGGTCTGCTGCTGCGCCTGAGTGGCCATGTCGGTTTGCGGAACCGGCTGCACCGGCTGCGTCGGTGCGTTCGGGTCGGCCGGGGTCTGCTCGCTCGGGGCGGCCGTCATGGCGTCGGCAGGCGTGGTCGGTTCGGCCGTCTGGGCGACGGCCAGGCCGATGCCGGTCACGAGGACGGCGGCGGTCAGGGCGGTAGTGGCGGTCTTGATGCGGGACATGGTGAACTCCTTTCAATGCAGGACCGGCGGGAATGCCGGGCGGCGAGGCCGGGCTGTCACCGGCTGGAGTTCACTCTAGGGCGGGGTGATCGCGTACAGGGTCAGCCTGACGTGCGACCCGCTGTAGGAGGCTGGGCCACCCCGTAGCGGCTGGTTACGCTCGTCGCGGCTGGCTTGCGCGCGTCACCGGATCAGAGCTTGAAGTCGTAGTCAATCGTCAGCGGCGCGTGATCGCTGAACGGCTGCGCCGTGTAGATCGCCTCCCGGCGCGCCAGGGCCGCCAGCGCGGGCGTGGCCAGGTGGTAGTCCAGCCGCCACCCGACGTTGTTGGCGCGGGCGGCGCCACGGGCGCTCCACCAGGTGTACTGCTCGGGCTTGTCGTTGAGCGTGCGGAACACGTCCACCAGGCCGCCGCCCTCGGAGCTGGTGTCGAACAACTGCGTCAGCCACGCGCGCTCCTCGGGCAGGAAGCCGCTGTTCTTCTGGTTGCCGCGCCAGTTCTTCAGGTCGATCTCCTTGTGGGCGATGTTGACGTCAGCCACGAGGATGAACTCGCGCTCGGCCTTGAGCGCCCGCAGATGGGGGGCGAGGGCGGCGAGAAAGCGGAACTTCACCGCCTGACGCTCTTCGCCGCTGGTGCCGCTCGGGAAGTAGACGCTGATCAGACTCAGCTTGCGGCCGGGCTTGTCGAAGCGCTTCTCGATCCAGCGGCCTTCGATGTCGAACTCGGCGATGCCCAAACCCGTGACCACGTCGCTTGGCTCTTCCCGGGTGTACAGACCCACGCCCGAGTAGCCCTTCTTCTCGGCGTAGTGGAAATGACCGCGCAGCTTGCCGCACTCGCGGAACTTGTCTTCCACCACATCGGCCTGGGCCTTGAGTTCCTGCACGCCGACGGCGTCCGCCTTCTGCGCGTCGAGCCAGTCGAAGAAGCCTTTGGTGGCGGCAGATCGCACGCCGTTGAGATTGGCCGTAATGAAGCGCATGAGACCTTGGGGAGAGGAATGACCCGCAGAAGTATCGCAGTGCAGCAAATGCACAACAGCCCGCGCGCTTTCATCATGAATCCGTCACGCCATCTTTACGATCCCGTAGGAAACCGAGGCGTAACCAGCGCCCACCGTCCCCCCGCTCACCGCTTGCAACCCGAGGACATCCCATGCCGACACCCCGCATTTCACCCACCCTGCTGGCCCTGGCGCTGGCCGGCGCCTACCCGATGCACGCTGCCGTCGCGCAGACGGCCGCCACGCCCGAAGCCAAGAAGGACGTGAGCCAGTTGGAGGCCGTCATCGTGACCGGCAGCCGGCGCGCCGAAAACCTGAAAGAAGTGCCGCTGTCCATCTCGGCCATCAAGTCCGAGGAACTCGACACCTACAACGCCGCCGGCCAGGACATTCGCGCGTTGTCGGGCAAGGTGCCGAGCCTGAACATCGAGTCGGACTACGGCCGCACCTTCCCGCGCTTTTACGTGCGCGGCCTGGGCAACACCGACTTCGACATGAACGCCTCCCAGCCGGTGGGCCTGGTCTATGACGACGTGGTGCAGGAAAGCATCGCGCTCAAGGGCTTCCCGGTGTTCGACATGGCGCAGGTCGAACTGCTGCGCGGCCCGCAGGGCACCCTCTTCGGCCGCAACTCGCCCGCGGGCGTCATGAAGTTCGACTCGGCCAAGCCGGGCAAGCGCTTCGAGGGTTACGCCAACATCGGCTACGGCCGCTGGAACTCGGTCAACCTCGAGACCGCGGTGAACGTGCCGCTGAGCAGCGACTGGTCCATGCGCGTGGCCGGCATCGTGCAGCGCCAGGACGACCGTGTGCACAACCCCATCGCCGCCACCGCTGGCGCCACGGCCGACCTTGAGGGCTACAACGACAAGGCGCTGCGCGTGCAGGCGCTGTACAAGTCGGGCAACTTCGAGGGCCTGTTCAAGGTCCAGGCCCGTGACTACAAGGGCACGGCCACCACCTTCCGCGCCAACATCATCAAGCGCGGCACCAACGACCTGGTCGACGGCTACGACGACAGCTACTACCCCACCGACGGCTACAACTCGCAGACGCTGAAGTCCAGCGAGGTCAGCGCCCGCCTGCGCTGGGACTTCGACGGCATGTCGCTGTACTCGATCACGGCCCATGACCGCGCCAAGTTCTACAGCCGCGGTGACGTGGACGGTGGCTTCGGCAGCCGCTTCGGTGGCATCCCGGACGGCCCGAAGTACTACCCGGCCGGCTCCACGACGCCCTACCCGTCGGTCATCCCCTTCGACTCCCAGACGGCCGACGGCATCCCCTACCTGCGCCAGACGACGCAGGAGTTCCGCCTGCAGTCCAACACCGCCGACGCGCTGCAGTGGATCCTGGGCGTGTACTACTTCAACGAGAAGCTGCAGGTGGACAGCTTCAACTTCGACAGCTTCGCCACCGGCGACCCGCAGAACGGCTATGCCGTGCAGCACCAGAACGCCAAGTCCTGGGCCGCCTTCGGCAACATCAAGTACGCGCTGACGCCTGACCTCAAGCTCACCGCTGGCCTGCGTTACACCGACGACAAGAAGGACTTCGACGCGGTGCGCACCTGGACGCCGGGCAAGGCCGTCAACGTCGACATCATCGGCCCCTTCTACGCCAACCCCAAGTCCACCAACTGGAGCTGGGACCTGGGCGCCAACTACAACCTGGACAAGGCCACCAGCCTGTTCGCCCGCGTGGCCACCGGCTACCGCGCACCCAGCATCCAGGGGCGCGTGCTGTTCGGCGACTCGATCTCGATCGCCAATTCCGAAAAGGTGCTCAGCGTCGAGGCCGGCTTCAAGGCCGACCTGCTGGACAACACCGCCCGCATCAGCGGCACGGTGTTCAAGTACCGCGTGAAGGACCTGCAGCTGACCGCCGGCTCGGGCTCGACCAACCAGAACCGCCTGGTCAATGCCGCCAAGGCGGAAGGCCAGGGCTTCGAGCTGGATGCGCAGGCCATCATCTCCCGCGACTGGCGCACCACGCTGAACTTCTCGTACAACGACACGAAGATCAAGGACCCCAACCTCTTCGTGCAGCCCTGCGGCAATGCCAACTTCCAGTTCCTGACGCCCAACACGGGCTGCACGGTGCTCGACCCGGCAGGCCCGCTGGCCGGCACGGTCAGCATCAACGGCAACCCGCTGCCGCGCGCCCCCAAGGTGGTGTGGAACTGGACGCTGAAGTACAGCACCGAGATCGGCGCGGGTGAACTCACCGTGCTGACTGACTGGGCCTACAAGGACAAGTACAACATGTTCCTGTACGAGGCCGTGGAGTACAAGGCCAAGTCGGCCCTGGAAGGCGGCCTGCGCGTGGGCTACGCCTGGAACGCCGGCAAGTACGAAGTGGCGGCCTTCTCGCGCAACATCACCAACCACCGCCAGGTCGTCGCGGCCATCGACTTCGACAACCTGACCGGCATCGTCAACGAGCCGCGCAGCTACGGCGTGCAGTTCAAGGCCTCGTTCTGACGCCTCGGCCGCTGCGTGACCGGCGGCCCGCGCCGGTTCCTCGGTAAAAACCACGCCCGGCCCGGCCCCCTACCCAGGGGCCGGGCCGTTTTCTTTGACCTCTAGAATCTTCGCCATGTCCGCCGCGCCGCTTGATGCCCTCGCCCAGTCCTTCGTCGCCTTCGCCGTGGAGGCCGGCGTGCTGCGCTTCGGCGAGTTCAAGACCAAGGCCGGGCGGCTCAGCCCCTATTTCTTCAACGCCGGCCTCTTCGATGACGGCGCCAAGCTCGGCCGCCTGGCCGGCTACTACGCCGAACGCCTGATTGCCTCGGGCCTGGCGTTCGACATGATCTTCGGCCCTGCCTACAAGGGCATCACGCTTGCCGCGGCGGTGTCGATGGAGCTGGCGCGCCGCGGGCATAACCTGCCGTTCGCCTACAACCGCAAGGAAGCCAAGGATCACGGCGAGGGCGGCACCCTGGTCGGCGCCCCGGTGAAGGGGCGCGTACTGATCATTGACGACGTGATCTCTGCCGGCACCTCGGTGCGCGAATCCATCCAGATGATCGAGGCGGCCGGCGCCCAGCCTTGCGGCGTGGCCATCGCGCTGGACCGCCAGGAGAAAGCCGCCGAGGGCGGCGTCGACAGCCCGCTGTCGGCCGTGCAGCAGGTGGAGCAGCGCTACGGGCTGCCGGGGGAGGCCGTGGCGGGGCTGGCCGACCTGCTGGCCTATCTGGACGGCACGCCCGAGCTCGCCGCCCACCGCCCGGCCGTGCTGGCCTACCGCGAGCGTTACGGCGTCTGATGCGCATCCTGCCCGTCGCCGCTGCTGCCCTCTGGTTCACCAGTGCTGCGCTGGCCCAGGACGCCGCGCCCGGCAAGGGCATCTACACCTGCACCACGCCCGACGGCCGCAAGCTGACGAGTGACCGGCCCATCCTGGAGTGCACGTCGCGCGAGCAGCGGGTGCTCAACCCCGATGGCTCCCAGCGCACGACGCTGCCGCCCTTCCTGAGCCCCGAGGAGCGCGCCGCCAAGGAAGCCGCCGACCGCCGCGCCGCCGCCGAGCGCCTGGCGCAGCAGGACGCCGTCCGCCGCGACCGCACGCTCGTGCAGCGCTACCCGAACGAAGCTGCCCATCAACGTGCGCGCAACGCGGCGCTGGACGACGCCAGCAAGGCCATGCGGCTGTCGGAGCGCCGCATCGAGGACCTGAC
This sequence comes from Methylotenera sp., assembly GCA_021738245.1. Taxonomy (GTDB): domain Bacteria; phylum Pseudomonadota; class Gammaproteobacteria; order Burkholderiales; family Burkholderiaceae_C; genus Pelomonas. The sequence goes on from JAIPCJ010000022.1 coordinate 20,919, forward strand.
CAAGGAGCGCAAGCCGCTGCTGGACGAGGCCGAGTTCTACAAGGGCAAGCCCCTGCCGGCCAAGCTCAAGCAGGCGCTGGACACCAATGAGGCCGCCGTCGAGGCCCAGCAGGTGCTGATCGAGAACCAGAAGGCCGAACTCGTGCGCATCAACAAGGGCTATGACGCCGAGCTGGCCCGGCTGCGCAAGCTGTGGTCCGGCACGGCGCCGGGCAGCCTGCCGGCTTTGGGCGAGATGCAGCCGACCGCGCCCGCCACGACCCCCAAGCCCGCCGGCGGCACCACGCCCAAGCGCTGAGCGCCTGCGCCACCGTCGGCAGCGCAGCGAGGGCGGCGGATGCGCAAAGCACCCGTCACGCCCTGCCGCGCACTCAGCCGAGCTTCTTCTTCAGCAGTTCGTTCACCAGCGCCGGGTTGGCCTTGCCTTTGGTGGCCTTCATGGCCTGGCCGACCAGCGCATTGAAGGCCTTGTCCTTGCCGGCGCGGTACTCGTCGACGGATTTCTGGTTGGCGGCCAGCACCTCGTCCAGGATGGCCTCGATGGCGCCGGTGTCGCTGACCTGCTTCAGGCCCTTGGCCTCGATGACGGCGTCCACATCCGCCGACTCGCCGCTCCACAGCGCTTCGAACACCTGCTTGGCGGCGTTGTTGGAGATGGTGCCGTCACTGATGCGGGCGATGAGCCGGGCCAACAGCTCCGGGCCGACCGGCGCGGTGTCGATCTCCGCGCCCGAGGCATTCAGCCGCTTGCTGATCTCGCCCATCACCCAGTTGGCAACCAGCTTGGGCGTCGCGCCCGCCGCCTTGGCCGCCTCGTAGTAGCGGGCCGTGGCCAGGCTCTGCGTCATCATGGTCGCGTCGTAGGCGGGCAGGCCGTCCACGCTCTCGAAGCGCGCGGCCATCACCGAGGGCAGCTCGGGCATCTCGCCCTTCACGCGCTCCACCCACTCCGGCGCAATCACCAGCGGCGGCAGGTCGGGGTCGGGGAAGTAGCGGTAGTCGGCCGAGTCTTCCTTGCTGCGCATCGCGCGGGTCTCGCCGGTGTCGGGGTTGTAGAGCACGGTGGCCTGTTGGATCTTGCGGCCGTCCTCGATCTCGTCGATCTGCCAGTTGACCTCGTAGTTCACCGCGTCCACCAGGAAGCGGAAGCTGTTGAGGTTCTTGATCTCGCGGCGCGTGCCGAACGGCTCGCCGGGCTTGCGCACCGACACGTTCACGTCGCAGCGGAAGCTGCCTTCCTGCATATTGCCGTCGCAGATGCCCAGCCACATCACCAGCGCATGCAGCGTCTTGGCGTACTCGGCCGCCTCCTGGGCCGAGCGCATGTCGGGCTCGGACACGATCTCCAACAGCGGCGTGCCGGCGCGGTTCAGGTCGATGCCCGACTGGCCGTGGTAGTCCTCGTGCAGGCTCTTGCCCGCGTCTTCTTCCAGGTGGGCGCGGGTCAGGTTGACCTTGTGCTTCACGTCACCGACGAAGAACTCGACCGAACCGCCCTGCACCACCGGGATCTCGAACTGGCTGATCTGGTAGCCCTTGGGCAGGTCGGGGTAGAAGTAGTTCTTGCGGGCGAAGATGGACAGCGGCGCCACCTTGGCGCCGACCGCCAGGCCGAAGCGGATCGCGCGCTCAACGGCCGCGCGGTTCAGCACCGGCAGCGTGCCGGGCAAGGCCAGGTCCACGGGCGAGGCCTGGGTGTTGGGGGCCGCGCCGAAGGCGGTCGAGCTGCCGCTGAAGATCTTGCTCTGCGTGGAGAGCTGGACATGGTTTTCGAGGCCGATGACGACCTCATAGCCGCGGATGAGCTTGGATGTAGGCATATCAGATCCCCGCCGGGGCACGGGTGTGCCAGTCGGTGGCTTGCTGAAGGGCGTGTGCGGCGTGCAGCAGCTGCCCTTCCTTGAAGTAGTTGCCGATGAGCTGCAGGCCGACCGGCATGCCGCCTGCGCCCGTGCCCACCGGCACGCTCATGCCGGGCAGGCCGGCGAGCGAGCCGGGCAGCGTGAAGATGTCGGCGAGGTAAGCCTGCGTCGGATCGTCCTTGCCCTCGCCGTGCTTCCAGGCGACGGTGGGCGCCACCGGGCCGGCGATCAGGTCGCACTGGGTGAAGCACTGCTGGAAGTCGTCCGCGATCATGCGGCGCAGCTTCTGGGCCTGCAGATAGTAGGCGTCGTAGTAGCCGTGACTGAGCACGTAGCTGCCGATCATGATCCGGCGCTTGACCTCGGGGCCGAAGCCCTCGGCGCGCGTCTTCTTGTACATATCGATCAGATCGTCGTACTTGGCAGCACGATGACCGAACTTGACGCCATCGAAGCGGCTCAGGTTGGAGCTCGCCTCGGCCGGGGCAATGATGTAGTACACCGGGATGGCCAGCTCGGTGCGCGGCAGGCTGACGTCCACGAGCGTGGCGCCGAGCTTCTCCAGCTCCGCCAGACCCGCCCGCACGGCCGCGTTCACGTCGGCCGAGAGGCCCGCCGGGAAGAACTCCCGCGGCAGACCGATGCGCAGGCCCTGGAGCGGCTGGGCGGCGCTGGCACCCTCACGGGCGGCCAGCATCTGGGCGTGGAAGTCCTGCGGCGGCTGGTTGACGCTGGTGGCGTCGCGCTCATCGAAGCCGCTCATGGCCGAGAGCAGCAGGGCGCAGTCTTCTGCCGAGCGGGCCATCGGGCCAGCCTGGTCCAGACTGGAGGCGAAGGCGATCATCCCGTAGCGCGAGCACACGCCATAGGTCGGCTTGATGCCGGTGATGCCGGTGAAGCTGGCCGGCTGGCGGATGGAGCCGCCGGTGTCGGTGCCCGTCACGCCCGGCACGAGGCGCGCCGCCACCGCCACGGCCGAACCGCCGGAGGAGCCGCCAGGCACGCGGGAGACGTCCCACGGGTTGTTGGCGGGGAAGAAGGCGCTGTTCTCGTTGGCCGAGCCCATCGCGAACTCGTCGCAGTTGAGCTTGCCGAGAGACACCGTGCCTGCCGCGTTCAGCCGCGCAACGACCGTGGCGTCGAACGGGCTGCGGTAGCCGGCCAGGATCCTGGAGCCGGCCGTGGTGGGCATGTCGGCCGTGACGTAGATGTCCTTGTGGGCGATGGGCACGCCCGCCAGCGGCCCGGCGGAACCGGCGGCCCGCGCCGCATCGGCAGCGGCTGCGCGAGCCAGGGCGCCTTCGGCGTCGACATGCAGGAAGGCACCGAGCGCCTGGTCGTGCGCAGCGATGCGGTCCAGCAGGGCTTGCGTCGCCTCGCGGCTGGAGACGGCGCGGGTTTGCAGGGCGGCGGCCAGTTCGGCCACGCCCATGTCGTGAACGGGCTTCATTCGATGACCTTGGGAACGAGGAAGAGGCCGTCTTCCACGGCCGGAGCGCTCTGCTGGTTGAGCTCGCGCTGATTGGTCTCGGTGACGACGTCGTCCCGCAGGCGCAACTGCACCTGCTGGATGGCCGACAGCGGCGTGTACAGCGGCTCGATGCCCGCCGTGTCGACGGCGCTCATCTGGTCCACGATCTTGAAAAAATCGTTCAGGTTGCCCAGCAGCGCCTCCGATTCGGCCGGCTGCAGTTCCAGCCGGGCCAGATGGGCGATGCGGCTCACGTCGTCAGGGGTGAGGCTCATGAAGGGTTTTCAGATGTAAGCCGTGCGCCAGAAACCTAGTGCTGACGGGCTAAAAAACAGGGTGATCGGTTATTATCGCCGCCCATCTTCATGGCCTTCGGGGCTGCCCTGTCAGCGACGGTTTTTGTCGCGGTTCGGGCGGCCTCGCTGCTTATTCAGCCCCCGTTTTCTGAGCCGCGCCCGCCGGCGAGGCTCCTTGCGCCACACCATGTTCGCCTCCCTGCGCCGCTATTTCTCCACCGACCTCGCCATCGACCTCGGCACCGCCAACACCCTGATCTACGTGCGCGGCAAGGGCATCGTCCTCGACGAGCCGTCGGTCGTGTCGATCCGCCACGAGGGCGGCCCCAACGGCAAGAAGACCATCCAGGCCGTGGGCCGTGAGGCCAAGGCCATGCTGGGCAAGGTGCCCGGCAACATCGAAGCCATCCGCCCCATGAAGGACGGCGTGATCGCGGACTTCACGGTGACGGAGCAGATGCTCAAGCAGTTCATCAAGATGGTCCACGACAGCAAGACCTTCAAGCCGTCGCCGCGCATCATCATCTGCGTGCCCTGCGGTTCCACCCAGGTCGAGCGCCGCGCCATCCGTGAAAGCGCCCTGGGCGCCGGCGCCAGCGAGGTCTACCTGATCGAGGAACCCATGGCCGCGGCCATCGGCGCCGGCCTGCCGGTGGCCGAGGCCTCGGGCTCCATGGTGGTCGACATCGGCGGCGGCACGACGGAAGTCGGCGTCATTTCGCTCGGCGGCATGGTCTACAAGGGCTCGGTGCGCGTCGGCGGCGACAAGTTCGACGAGGCCATCATCAACTACATCCGCCGCAACTACGGCATGCTGATCGGCGAGCCCACCGCCGAGGCCATCAAGAAGAACATCGGCAGCGCCTTCCCGGGCAGCGAAGTCAAGGAGATGGAGGTCAAGGGCCGCAACCTCTCCGAAGGCGTGCCGCGCAGCTTCACCATCTCGTCGAACGAGATCCTCGAAGCCCTGACTGACCCGCTCAACCAGATCGTCAGCGCCGTGAAGAACGCGCTGGAGCAGACCCCGCCGGAACTCGGCGCCGACATCGCCGAGCGCGGCATGATGCTGACCGGCGGCGGCGCGCTGCTGCGCGACCTGGACCGCCTGCTGGGCGAAGAGACCGGCCTGCCCGTGCTGGTGGCCGAAGACCCGCTGACCTGCGTCGTGCGCGGCTGCGGCATGGCCCTGGAGCGCATGGAGCGCCTGGGCAGCATCTTCACTTCCGAGTGACATGGCGCCCCTCGTCCAGCCGCACACCGCTGAACGCGGTGCGTCTGGCCGGTCTTGCAGACCGCGCCGCGGCTTGCGCCGCAGCCCTTCGGTAGGCACGTCACGCCCACAGGGCGTAACGTGTCCGGCCTCAGCCCCCAAGGGGACGGCGATGGTCTCGGCATTGAGCCGAGTGCACATCGCCGAAGCGGGCCGGCTTGGGAGCGGCCCGGCGCTCGGCCCGCGGGTCAGTTAACAAAGACGCGCGCCCTGCTTCCAAGATGCCCCTCGGCACCCTCGATCGCTCCCCACCGCCGTTTTTCCGCCAAGGTCCGTCGGCGCTGACCAAGCTGGCGCTGTGCTCGGCGCTGGCGTTGCTGCTGATGGTGGCAGACGCCCGCTTCAAGCTCATGCAGCCCGCCCGCGCCACGCTGGCGCTGGTGCTCCATCCGGTGCAGCGCCTGCTCCTCACGCCGGTTGACGCCTGGGAGACCGCAGGCGACTACCTGCGCGGCACCCAGCGCGCCATGCAGGCCGAAGACCTCGCCCGCCGCCAGCTCGCCCAGCAGGCCGAACGCCTGAGCCGCGCGGAGGCGCTGCAGGCCGAGAACGAGCGCCTGCGCAAGCTGCTGGGGCTGCAACCGTCTCTGAGCGTGCCCTCGCTGGCCGCGGAGGTGCTGTACGAGGCGCCGGACCCCTTCTCGCGCCGTGTCGTCATCGACCGCGGCGCCACACAGGGCATCGTGGCCGGCTCGCCGGTCATCAACGAGGCCGGCGTGCTGGGGCAGGTGACGCGCGTCTACCCGCTGTCCAGCGAGGTCACGCTGCTGACCGACAAGGACGCCGCCATTCCGCTGCTCAACGCCCGAACCCAGATGCGCAATGCCGCCGCGGGCCGCGCCGACGGAACCGGCATGGAGCTGCGCTTCCTGGCCGCCAATGCCGACGTCAAGGTGGGCGACCTGATGACCACCTCGGGCCTGGACGGCGTCTACCCGCCCGGGCTGCCGGTGGCCAAGGTCGTGTCCGTCGAGCGCCGTGGCGACTCCAGCTTCGCCCAGGTGCTGCTCGCGCCCATCGCGCAGCCCGACAGCGCACGGCACGTGCTCGTGCTGCTGCCGCACGACCGTCACCTGGCGGCCAAGAAGGAAGCGGAGGTGGCGGCCGCCGAGGAAGCCGCGTCGGCAGCCGCCGCCAAGACGGCGGCGCGGGCGGCCCGCAAGGCGGAAAAGGCCGAAAGGGCTGAGAAGGCGGCCGCCAAGGCTTCGGGAGTGACACCATGATCATGCCGCGCGCGGCCGGCCAACTGCTGCTGCCCGCCAACCCCTGGTTCATCGGCTTCACCCTCGTGGTGGCGCTGATGATCGACATGGTGCCCACCGGCCGGCTGGCCGCCATGCCCGACGTGCTGGCGGTCGTGCTCGTGTTCTGGGGCGTGCACCAGCCGCGCCGCGTGGGCGTGCTGTGGGCCTTCATCTTCGGGCTGCTGGTGGACGTGCATGACGGCGCGCTGCTGGGCCAGCATGCGCTGGCCTACAGCGGCCTGAGCTTCGGCGCCATCTCGCTGCACCGTCGCCTCACCTGGTTCCCGCTGGGCGCACAGGCCGTCCAGGTGCTGCCGCTGTTCCTGGCCGCGCATGCGCTGTCCCTCATCGTGCGGCTGATGGTGGGCGGCATGTGGCCGGGTTGGACGGTGCTGCTGGCGCCGATCTTGGAGGCGGCGCTGTGGCCGCTGGCCAGCGTGCTGCTGCTCGCGCCGCAGCGGCGCGCACCCGACCGCGACGCACACCGGCCCCTGTAAACCAACGTGGTCGTCATCAAGAACCTCCACCAGGAGCTCGCGCGCTTCCGCCTGCGGGTGCTTGCGGCGGGCGCCTTCGTGCTGTTTTGCTTCGGCCTGCTGCTGGCCCGGCTGCTCTGGCTGCAAGTCGCGCAGTACGACACCTTTGCGGAGCGGGCCGAATCCAACCGCATCGCGGTCGTGCCCATCGTGCCCAACCGGGGCCTGATCAAGGACCGCAACGGCGTCGTGCTGGCCAGCAACTACTCGGCCTACACTTTGGAGATCAACCCCGAGAAGGTGACCGACCTGGACGGCACCATCGAGGCCCTCGGCCAGGTCATCGAGATCCAGTCGCGCGACAAGCGCCGCTTCAAGCGCCTGCTGGAGGAGGCCAAGCACACCGACTCCCTGCCCATCCGCACCAAGCTGACCGACGAAGAGGTCGCCCGCTTCACCGCGCAGCGCTTCCGCTTCCCCGGCGTGGAGATCAAGGCGCGGCTCTTCCGCTCCTACCCGCTGGGCGACATCGGCTCGCACCTGATCGGCTACATCGGCCGCATCAACCAGGCCGAGAAGAAGCAGATGGACGATTGGGAGGAAGAAGACCTCGCCAATTACCGCGGCACCGAGTACATCGGCAAGCTCGGCCTGGAGCAGGCCTACGAGAAGGAACTGCACGGCATCACCGGCTTCGAGCAGGTCGAGACCAGTGCCGGCGGCCGCGCCGTGCGCCGGCTCGACCACCGCCCGCCCACGCCGGGCAACACGCTGAACCTGTCCATCGACATCAAGCTGCAGGCGCTGGTGGAGCGCCTGTTCGGCGAGCGCCGCGGCGCGCTGGTGGCCATCGACCCGCGCAACGGCGAGGTGCTGGCCTTCGTGTCCAAGCCCACGTTTGACCCCAACCTCTTCGTCGACGGCATCGACGCCGACAGCTGGCGCGACCTCAACGAAGACATCGACAAGCCGCTGCTGAACCGGGCCCTGCGAGGCACCTACCCGCCCGGCTCCACCTTCAAGCCGCTGATGGCCATGGCCGCGCTCAACAGCGGCAAGCGCGCGCCGGGCACGGTCATCATGGACACCCTGACCTACAGCTTCGGCGGCCGCACCTTCGGCAGCCCCGAGACCGACCGGGCCGGGCCGAAGGACATGCGCCTGGCCATCGTCAGCTCCTCCAACGTCTACTTCTACAGCCTGGCCAACGAAATGGGCGTGGACCTCATCCACGACCAGCTCGCCCCCTTTGGCCTCGGCGCCAAGACCGAGATCGACCTGCAGGGCGAGGTGACGGGCGTGCTGCCCTCGCAGGAATGGAAGCGCAACTACTTCCGCAGGAGCCCGGCCAACCAGAAATGGTTTGCCGGCGAAACCATCTCGCTGGGCATCGGCCAGGGCTACAACAGCTTCACCATGCTGCAGATGGCCAATGCCTACGCCACCATCGCCTCAGGTGGCCAGCGCTTCCGCCCGCGCCTGGTGCGCGAGATCGAGGATGTGGTCAAGCACGAGCAGCGCCGCATCGCCAGCGATGCGCGCGAGCCGCTGCCGCTCAGGCCCGCCGATGTCGACGTGATCCGCAACGCGATGAACGGCGTGACGCTGGAAGGCACCTCGCGCCAGGTCTTCATGGGCGCGCCCTACCAGAGCGGCGGCAAGACCGGCACCGCGCAGGCCGTGGGCCTGAAGGCCGGCGAGAAGTACAGCAGCATCAAGGCCGACGAGCGCAAGCGCGACCATTCCCTCTACGTCGCCTTCGCGCCGCTGGACAAGCCCACCGTGGCCCTGGCGGTCATCGTCGAGAACGCGGGCTGGGGTTCGTCCTCCGCCGCGCCCATCGCCCGCCGGGTGTTCGACTACCTGCTGCTGGGCCAGTACCCGAGCGAGGAAGACATCGCCAAGACACAGCTGGGCCAGACCTTCGCCCCCATCGGCACACCGCGCAAGGCGGCCGACGTGCCGCTGGTGGGCTGGCAGCCTCCGGTAGCCGCGTCGGGCGCCGCGCCTGGCACCGCCGCCAGCGCCTCCTCGGCACCGAGCGCTGCCTCATCGCCGCCCGCCACGCCTGCTTCAGGAGCCTCCCGATGACGGTCATCGAGCGCCCCCCGCTGTGGAGCCGGCTCAAGCCCTGGCTCGTCGGCTTCGACATCCCGCTGCTGCTGGCCGTGTTCTGGCTGTGCTTCTGGGGGCTGCTGTGCATGTACTCGGCGGGTTACGACCACGGCACCCGCTTCGTCGACCACGCTCGCAACATGGTGCTGGGCCTCACGCTGATGTTCCTCGTCGCGCAGGTGCCGCCGCAGCGGCTGATGGCGGTGGCCATCCCGCTCTACGCTTTCGGGGTGACGCTGCTGATCGCCACCGCGCTGTTCGGCATCACCAAGAAGGGCGCCACCCGCTGGCTCAACATCGGCATCACGCAGATCCAGCCCTCCGAGCTGCTCAAGATCGCCACGCCGCTGATGCTGGCCTGGTGGTTCCAGAAGCGCGAAGGCCTGCTGCGCTGGCCTGACTTCATCGCCGCCTTCGGCCTGCTGCTGCTGCCCTTCCTGCTGATCGCCAAGCAACCCGACCTCGGCACCGGACTGCTGGTGCTGGCCGCGGGCCTGTACGTGATCTTCTTCGCCGGCCTGCCCTGGCGCCTGATCCTGCCGGTGATGGTGCTGGCCGCGGCCGGCATCGTCACGCTGGTGGCCAGCGAAGACCACATCTGCGAGCCCGACGTGAAATGGGTGCTGCTCAAGGAGTACCAGAAGCACCGCGTCTGCACGCTGCTGGACCCCAGCAAAGACCCGCTCGGCAAGGGCTTTCACATCATCCAGGGCGAGATCGCCATCGGCTCCGGCGGCGTGACCGGCAAGGGCTTCATGCAGGGCACGCAGACGCACCTGGAGTTCATCCCGGAGCGCACCACCGACTTCATCTTTGCAGCCTTCGGCGAGGAGTTCGGCCTGATAGGCGCACTGGCGCTGCTGCTCGGCTTTTCGGCGCTCATCCTGCGCGGGCTGATGATCGCCTCCGATGCGCCCACGCTCTTCACGCGGCTGATGGCCGGCGCGGTGACGTTGAGCTTCTTCACCTACGTGTTCGTGAACATGGGCATGGTCAGCGGCATCCTGCCGGTGGTGGGGGTGCCGCTGCCCTTCATCAGCTATGGCGGCACGGCGATGGTGACGCTGGGCCTGTCGCTCGGCCTGCTGCTGTCCATCGCGCGGGTCAAGAAGCTCGTCAAGACTTGAGTGGCACGGCCAGCGCCGTGGCGGGGAAACGGATGGTGAAGCGCGCGCCCGGCCCCTGGCCGTCGGGCGATTCGCCACCCGCCGCCCGGCGCACGCGGGTGTCGTCCAGCGCGAGCTCGGCATCGTGCTGCTGCACGATCTCCTGCACGATGGCCAGGCCCAGGCCCGAGCCCTCCACGCCACTGCCCAGAGACCGGTAGAAGGGCTGGAACACCTTCTCGCGCTCGCCCGGCGGGATGCCCGGGCCTGTGTCCTCGACCTGGAGCACCACGACCTGGCCGAAGGGGTCTTCCACCACGCGCACCGTCACCACACCGCCTGCGGGCGTGTAAAGCAGGGCGTTGTCGACCAGGTTGCGCACCAACTCGCCCAGCAGCACCGGGTGGCCGTGCACCCGCAGCCGGCTGTCGTCAGGCACCACGCCGTCATAACCCAGGTCGATGCGCCGCTCCAGCGCGCGCGGGACGAAGTCGCGCACGGTGTCGATGGCGACCTCGGCCAGGTCCACCGGCTCGCGCCGCAGCGCATGCTCGGCGTCTTCGGCGCGCGCCATCGACAGCAACTGGTTGACCATGTGCGCCGCCCGCTCGCTGGCCCGGGCGATCTGCGCAAGCGAGCGCTTGAGCTCATCGGGCGACGACCGCCCCGCGTCGATCTCGCGCTGCACCAGCTCGGCCTGGGTGCGCAGCCCCGCCAGCGGCGTCTTCAGCTGATGGGCCGCATCGGCAAGGAAGTGCTTCTGCCGGCTCATCGACGAGTCCAGCCGCATCAGCAGGTCGTTGATGGCCTGCACCAGCGGCGCCACCTCGTCGGGCACCCGCTGCTCGTCGATGGGCGACAGGTCTGACGCCTCACGCGAGCGGATGCGCCGCTGCAGCTCGTTCAGCGGCGAAATGCCACGGGCCAACGCCAGCCACACCAGCAGCACCGCCAGCGGCAGGATGACAAACTGCGGCAGGATGACGCCCTTGATGATCTCGTTGGTGAGCCGCGCCCGCTTGCCCAGCGTCTCGGCCACCTGCACCAGCATCACCTTGCTGGACCCCGCCTGGCCTTCCGGTGACACCCAGAGGTAGGCCACGCGCACCGCATCGCTGCCAACCTCGTCGTCACGGAAGTGCAGCTCCCACGGCACGATGGGCGCCTCCTCGGTGGGCACGGGCAGCGTGGCATCGCCACTGAGCAGTTCGCCGCGCAGGCCGAGCACTTGATAGAAGACGGTGTCGGACGCATCCGCCCGCAGCAGCGCCGCGGCCTCGGGCGCGAGGGCATAACGGTCTTTTCCCTTGGCCAGCCCCGGCGGCGGCGCCTCAGCGGCCACCTGCAGACCCAGGCTGCGCGCCATCTCGCCGAGCTCACGGTCATAGGGCCGACTCGCAATGCCCTGCGCCACCAGCCAGGTCAAGGCAACGCTGATCGGCCAGATCAACAGCAGCGGCGCGAGCATCCAGTCCAGGATCTCGCCGAACAGCGAGCCCTGCTGCGGGCTGGCGCCGTCGCGGGCCGGCATCAGGCGGGCCGCAGCGCCGGGTCGCCGTGGGGCAAGACCCGGCCCTCAGCGCGGGTGAGCGTCTGAGCGCGGCCGCCGGGCTGCGTCATGAAGCGATCTTCTCCAGGCAATAACCGAGGCCGCGCACCGTCGCAATGCGGATCGGGCCCTGCTCGATCTTCTTGCGCAAGCGGTGGATGTAGACCTCGATGGCATTGTTCGAAACCTCCTCGCCCCATTCGCACAGGCGCTCCACGAGTTGGTCCTTGCTCACCAGGCGCCCCGCGCGCTGCAACAGCACCTCCAGCAGCGACAGCTCGCGCGCTGACAGCTCCAGCATCTGCTCATTGATGTAGGCCACGCGGCCCGTGGCATCGAACGTGAGCGGTCCGTGCTTGATCAGGCTGCTGGCCGTGCCAAGGCCGCGGCGGGTCAAGGCGCGCACGCGGGCTTCCAGCTCCTGCAACGAAAAAGGCTTGGCCATGTAGTCATCGGCGCCCAGGTCCAGCCCCTTCACGCGCTGCTCGACGCTGTCGGCCGCGGTCAGGATCAGCACCGGCATCGTCGAACCGCGGGCGCGCAACTTGCGCAGCACCTCCAGGCCATGCAGCCGAGGCAGGCCGAGGTCCAGGATGACGAGGTCGAACTCGTGGGTGGCCAGCGCCGTGTCCGCCTCGGTGCCGCTACTCACGCGGTCTACCGCGTAGCCCGAGGCCCGCAGCGCGCGCAACAGGCCGTCGGCCAGGACCTGATCGTCTTCTGCAATGAGGATGCGCATTTCTGTTGTCTCCTGGGCCGATGTTAGGTCTTGTGGGGGTGGCTCACCTCTTGAGCCACCTTCCGCCTACGATCTCGTTCGATCCTGCGCCGCTCCCCGCCGCGGCGCAGGCATGAAACACTGTACAAACATACAGATTGCCCCATAATCCGCCCCATTCCCACGGAGATTCGCATGGACGCCCCGGTCAAAGCCCTCAATACTGAAAAAGCCAAGGCCCTGCAGGCCGCCCTCGCCCAGATCGAAAAGCAGTTCGGCAAGGGTTCCATCATGCGCCTCGGTGAGGGCGAGGTCATCGAAGACATCCAGGTCGTCTCCACCGGCTCCCTGGGCCTGGACATCGCGCTGGGCGTCGGTGGCCTGCCGCGCGGCCGCGTCGTCGAGATCTACGGCCCCGAGTCTTCCGGCAAGACCACGCTCACGCTGCAAGTCATCGCCGAGATGCAGAAGCTCGGTGGCACCGCCGCCTTCATCGACGCCGAGCACGCGCTGGACATCCAGTACGCCCAGAAGCTCGGCGTCAACCTGCAGGACCTGTTGATCAGCCAGCCTGACACTGGCGAACAAGCCCTCGAGATCGTCGACGCGTTGGTGCGCTCCGGCTCGGTGGACCTCATCGTGGTCGACTCGGTCGCCGCCCTCACACCCAAGGCCGAACTCGAAGGCGAGATGGGCGACAGCCTCCCCGGCCTGCAGGCCCGCCTGATGAGCCAGGCGCTGCGCAAGCTCACCGCCACCATCAAGAAGACCAACTGCACGGTCATCTTCATCAACCAGATCCGCATGAAGATCGGCGTGATGTTCGGCTCGCCCGAAACGACCACCGGCGGCAACGCGCTGAAGTTCTACGCCTCCGTGCGCCTGGACATCCGCCGCATCGGCTCCATCAAGAAGGGCGAAGAGGTCATCGGCTCCGAGACCAAGGTCAAGGTCGTCAAGAACAAGGTCAGCCCCCCGTTCAAGACCGCTGAATTCGACATCCTCTACGGCGAAGGCATCAGCCGCGAAGGCGAAATCATCGACATGGGCGTGGTGGCCAAGGTGGTCGACAAGTCGGGTGCTTGGTATGCCTATCAGGGCGAGAAGATTGGCCAGGGCAAGGACAACGCCCGCGAGTTCCTGCGCGAGAACCCCGACATCGCCCGCGAGATCGAGAACAAGATCCGTGACTCGCTGGGTGTGGCGCTGCTGGCCGCGCCGACCGACGAGTAAGGCCACCGCCCGGGCATGGTGCGGCAGCCTCTGTCGCTGAAGGCGCGGGCCATTGCCCTGCTGGCTCAACGGGAGCACAGCCGGCTGGAGCTGCGGCGCAAGCTGCTGACCATCGAACGGCGGCAGCGGGCGGCCGCAGCCGTGGGCGCGGCCGGGTCGGCCGCCCAGGAGGGCTTCGATGAAGCCCATGGCGACGTGTTGGACGCCAGCGGAGCGGCCCACGCTGGCGGGGCCGACGCTGCGGAAGCCGTGGAAGCGACCGTCGACGCCCTGCTCGACAGCCTCGCCGCGGGCGGGTACCTGAACGAAACCCGCTTTGTCGAATCTCGCGTGCATCAGCGCGCGTCGCGGTTCGGCGTGCAGCGCATCCAGCAGGAGCTGGCCCAGCACGGCCTCAAGCTCGACGCCGAGCAGCAAGACGCGCTGCGCGCCAGCGAGCTCGAGCGCGCACGCGAGGTATGGCTCAAGCGCTTCGGCCCCGAGCCCGCCCGGGAACCCACCGAGCAGGCGAGGCAGACTCGCTTCCTGCTGGCGCGCGGGTTTTCCCCTGATCTCGTGCGTCGCTTGCTGAGGGCACAAGGTTCACTTGATTGAGCGCACGAGGGGACTTTTCACCCTCCGTGCTACATTGCCGGCTGCCCCAAAACGAGGGTTCACCCGGTTACAGGCGCTTTTCGACCTTCGAAACACAGCGCCTGCGCCGGCAGGACCCCGTCCCGGCACGCGCCGGGTTCTGCAGCCAGATCCGTCTCCCATGCCCGCCGACCACCCGTCCATCCCGCGCCGCCTGCTGCATCGCCGCGCCATTGATGTGCAGGTTTTCGCGCGCGATGACGGGCTGTTCGACGTCGAAGCCAGCCTCACCGACACCAAGACGCACGACGTGCCGCTGGCGGGCGAGGCCCGCAAGGCCGGGGATCCCATCCACGACATGCGCCTGCTGCTGACGGTCGACCGCCACCTCACGATCACGGCCGCGACCTCCCGGACGTTGTGGATGCCCTACGTCGGCGCCTGTGACCAGCACGGCGACGCCTACGGCCAGCTGGTGGGCCTGAACCTGTTGAAAGGCTTCCGTCAGGCCGTCCAGGAACGATTGCGTGGCACGCGCGGCTGCACCCACTTGACCGAACTCTGCCTCGTGCTACCCACGGCCGTCCTGCAGGCCATGGCCGGCTCCATCATCGACACCCGCGAAGGCGACGCGGACGGCAACCCGCCCTTCCAGCTCGACCGTTGCCACGCCCTGCGACGTGACGGCGAGACCGTCGCCACCTTCTACCCGCGCTGGCACCACAAGCCCGCCCGCGCGACCACCGTTTCCTGACTTCCCGACCCGAGAGACCCAGCCATGAAAATCCACGAATACCAGGGCAAAGAAATCCTGCGCCAGTTTGGCGTGCCGGTGCCGCGCGGCATCCCGGCTTTCACCGTGCAGGAGGCCGTTGAGGCCGCCCAGAAGCTGGGCGGCCCGGTCTGGGTCGTGAAGGCCCAGATCCACGCCGGTGGCCGCGGCAAGGGCGGTGGCGTCAAGGTCGCCAAGACCATCGAGGACGTGAAGGAAAAGTCCGAGGCCATCCTGGGCATGCAGCTCAAGACGCACCAGACCGGCCCCGAAGGCCAGAAGGTCCGCCGCCTCTACATCGAAGACGGCGCTGACATCGGCAAGGAGTTCTACGTGTCGCTGGTGACCGACCGCGCCACGCAGAAGGTTGCCTTCATTGCCTCCAGCGAAGGCGGCATGGACATCGAAGAGGTGGCCCACAGCACGCCCGAGAAGATCGTCACCGAAGTGATCGATCCGCTGACCGGCATTACGCCCGAGCAATCCAAGAAGATCGCTGCCGCCATCGGCATGGAAGGCCACACGGTCGACCAGGCCGTCGACCTGTTCGCCAAGCTGTACAAGTGCTACATGGACACGGACGCGTCGCTGGTGGAAATCAACCCGCTGAACCGTGACAGCAAGGGCAACCTGATGGCCCTGGACGCGAAGTTCAACTTCGACGCCAACGCGCTGTTCCGCCACCCCGAGATCGTTGCCTACCGCGACCTCGACGAAGAAGACCCGGCGGAAGTCGAGGCCTCCAAGTTCGACCTCGCTTACATCTCGCTCGACGGCAACATCGGCTGCCTGGTGAACGGTGCCGGCCTGGCCATGGCCACCATGGACACCATCAAGCTGTTCGGCGGCGAGCCGGCCAACTTCCTGGACGTCGGCGGCGGCGCCACGGCCGAGAAGGTGACCGAGGCCTTCAAGATCATGCTGAAGAACAAGGCCGTCAAGGGCATCCTGGTCAACATCTTCGGCGGCATCATGAAGTGCGACACCATCGCCGAAGGCGTGATCACCGCCTGCAAGGCCGTGAACCTGTCCGTGCCGCTGGTCGTGCGCATGAAGGGCACCAACGAAGAACTGGGCAAGAAGATGCTGGCCGAATCCGGCCTGCCCATCATCGCCGCCGACACGATGGCCGAAGCGGCCACCAAGATCGTCGCCGCCGTCAAGTAAACGCCCAGGAGTTCCACACCATGTCGATCTACATCAACAAAGACACCAAGGTCATCACCCAGGGCATCACCGGCAAGACCGGCCAGTTCCACACCCTGGGCTGCCAGGCCTATGCCAACGGCAAGAACGCCTTCGTCGCGGGCGTGAACCCGAAGAAGGCCGGCGAGAAGTTCTCCGAGATTCCCATCTACGCCACCGTCAAGGAAGCCGCCTCGCAAACCGGCGCCACCGTCTCGGTCATCTACGTGCCGCCCGCGGGCGCTGCCGCTGCCATCTGGGAAGCCGTCGAAGCCGACCTGGACCTGGCCATCTGCATCACCGAAGGCATCCCTGTGCGCGACATGCTCGAAGTGCGCAACAAGATGAAGGCCAAGGAAGCCGCCGGCGGCAAGCGCACGCTGCTGCTGGGCCCCAACTGCCCGGGCCTGATCACGCCGGAAGAAATCAAGATCGGCATCATGCCCGGCCACATCCACCGCAAGGGTCGTGTGGGCGTCGTCTCGCGCTCCGGCACGCTGACCTATGAAGCCGTGGCGCAGCTGACCGAGCTGGGCATCGGCCAATCGTCGGCCGTCGGCATCGGTGGCGACCCGATCAACGGCCTGAAGCACATCGACGTGATGAAGGCCTTCAATGACGACCCGGACACCGACGCCGTCATCATGATCGGCGAGATCGGCGGCCCGGACGAGGCCGAAGCAGCCCGCTGGTGCAAGGCCAACATGAAGAAGCCGATCGTCGGCTTCATCGCCGGTGTCACCGCCCCTCCGGGCAAGCGCATGGGCCACGCTGGCGCGCTGATCTCGGGCGGCGCCGACACGGCCGATGCCAAGCTCGCCATCATGGAAGAGTGCGGCTTCACCATCACGCGCAACCCGTCGGAAATGGGCAAGCTGCTCAAGGGCCTGCTGTAATCCGGGACTGACCTGACCGCCAAGGGCCGTTCGCTGAACGGCCCTTGTTCATTTCCGGCACTGGCAACGCCGCAGGCCGTGCGCCTGCGTAGTTGCACGCTGGCACGCCGCCTGCCGCGCCCCTGACACTGCGGTGCCACCACACGACCACACCATGGACCTGCTCAACGCCGCCTTCTTCATCGCGCTGCTGAAGATCATCTGGGTCAACATCCTGCTGTCCGGCGACAACGCGGTCGTGATCGCGCTGGCCGCCCGCAACCTCGGGGCTGATCAGCAAAAGCGCGCCATCATCTTCGGCAGCGGCGCCGCCATCGTGCTGCGCGTGGTGCTCACCCTCTTCGCGGTGCAGCTGCTGCAGCTCCCCTATCTGAAGCTGATCGGCGCGGCGCTGCTGCTGTGGATCGGCATCCAGCTGCTCGCCGATGGCGACGACGACGACGACGTGCACGCCTCCAGCAGCATCTGGGTCGCCATCCGCACCATCCTCGTGGCCGACCTCGTCATGAGCCTGGACAACGTCATTGCGGTCCCCGCAGCCGCCAACAGCGCGCCCGAGGGGGCTCGCACCGTGCTGCTCATCATCGGCCTGGGGCTGTCGATCCCGCTG
>JAIPCJ010000209.1 GCA_021738245.1 Methylotenera sp.
GGATTCAGGCTTGGCTTTGGCGGCACGCTGACGTTCGATCGATCCCTGCAGATCCGCCGCATTGCCGCCGCGGTGCCCGGGTCGGCCCTGGTGCTGGAGACCGACGCGCCCGACATCCCGCCGCAGTGGCTCTACAAGACCGCCGAGCAGCGGGCGGCCGAGCCTGGCCAGGGCCGCAATGAATCGGCCGAACTGCCGCGCATTGCCGAGAGCCTGGCCGCGCTGCGGGGATGGTCGCCGGCACAGACCGCGGCGGTTACCACGGCCAATGCGCACGCCGCGCTGCCGCGGCTGGCGGCACTCAGCGGCTGGTGATCACCAGCCTGAACTCGCTGGTGATGTCGAGGTCGGTCTCGCCCGGCAGGCATTGGTAGGCGCCGACCGCCTCCTCCACCGCACGCACAAACGGCTGTGAGACCCGACGGCCTTCGGCGCGGATCTGCGTGACGCTGCCATCCGCCTTGAGGGTGAAGCGCACGTTGACCCGGTGGTCGCCGTCAGGCAGCGAGGTGCGGATGGCGGGCACCGGCATGGTGGGGCAACGGTCCTTGGGCAGCTTGACCGGGCTGGCCGTTGCCGGGGCCGTGTTGTCTGTGGCGGTATCCGTCCCATGGGTGGTCGCATGGGCGGACCCGCTGTCGGGCGCGGCCAGCGCGCCGCCGCTGCTGAGCGCCAGGGCCCAGGCGCAAGCCTGAAGGCGCAAGTGTGAGTTCATCGAATCCTCCCTGTTGTCAGCCGAATGCTAACGCCATGGAGACGCGGTCACCGACCCGCAGCTCGCCCGCGCCCGAGGCGCTGGCGTAGAGACCCAATTGCACCGGGGCGCCCGGGGCGCGTTCCTGGCTCAGCCGGGTCAGTGCCTCCAGCGCGGCGGCTTGGGGCTCGCCGGTCGCGGGGTCGACCGTGGTCATCAGGCAGCGCTCGCAGATGCCGGTGCGGCGCAGGGTGAGCGTGCCGACCTGGGCTTCGGTGATGAGCTCCTCGATGAAGGGCATGAGCGGCCCACCGTCCTCGGCCGTCAGCACCAGGTTGGGCCGGGCGCGTTCGTGCAGGCGCGCCAGCGGGGGTGTCAGGCGCTGCTGCCAGGCCTGCAGCGAGCCATCGCCAAGCAGGTGCAGGGCGTTCAGCACCGGTCGACGGCGCGCGGGCAGGCTCAGTCGCACCAGGCGCAGTGGCGTGCCCGTGGCTGCGTGCAGCAGGTCGGCGGCGGCGTCGCCGGCATCCCAGGCTTGCAGCAGGTCGAAGTCCTGGTGCTGCGCATTCCAGCCGCGGGCGGTGAGGGCGGTGCCGCCGTCCAGCGGCACGGCCAGTTGCGCATCGGGTGTGGTGAGCCACAGATGGTCTGCCTTCAAGGCCGCTTGCACCCGTGCGAGCCGCGGATGGGCGCCCATCCAGGTCAGTTCGCCAGCGGCGTCGACGACGCCCCACTCGCGGTCACCCACCGGCCAACCGCCATCGTCGATCACCAGTTCGTCGACGGCCTCCCCGGCGCAAGACTTGACCGGGTAGCGCCACAGCGCCGAGATGCGGGCGATGAGGTCGGCCACGGCGGGTCAGCGATTGCGGGGCGCGATCGGCGTCTCAGGGACCGGGTAGCCCGCGGCACCGAAGGTGGTGACGATGGCCTTGTGCACGTCGAAGTACACCTGCCAGTAATGATCGGTATGGCAGTACGGCCGCACGCACAGCAGCGGGCCCTCGGGCGTGAACTGCAGGATCTCGATGTCGGGCGCCGGGGTCTTGAGCACGTTCTGGATGTCGGCAATGACCGGCCGCAGTTTCTCGATGGCCTCGTGCGGGTCCACGCTGTTGGCGACCTTGGCGGTGCAGTCCACCCGGCGGTGGGGCAGGGCGGAGTAGTTCTGGATGGAGCCGCTGAAGATGGTGTTGTTGCCCACCAGCGTGTGCACGTTGTCGGGTGTGGTGATGGAGGTGCCGAAGAGGCCGATCTCGGTCACGGTGCCGGTCACGCCGCCGGCCTGCACGAAATCTCCCACCTTGAAGGGCCGCAGCACCTGCATGAACACTCCGGCCGCGAAATGCGTCAGCAGGCCGCCCCAGGCCGTGCCGATGGCCAGGCCCGCGCCAGCCAGCAACGCGGCGAAGGACGTGGTCTTGACGCCGAAGATGTCGAGGATCGCCAGGATCAGCACCAGATTGAGCAGCACGCTCAGGATGGAGCGCAGATAGGTGGCGAGCGTGGAGTCGATGCGCTTGCCGCGGTCCAACGCCGCAGAGAACACGCGCAGGGCCAGGCTGATGAGCCAGCGCCCCACCACCCAGGCCGCAATCGCGGCGAGCACCTTGAGCCCGAAATCCACCCCCTGGGTGCTGAGAAACTGCCAGATCGCTTCGGTGTTCAGCATGATGTTCCTCCCGTGAAGACACGCGCATCCTCTCAGGCCGCCCACCCGGCTGCCAACCCCCTGGCGCCCGAGGCGCAGCAGCGACTCGTCGGCCTGGCGCCGGTGTTCGACGCCAGCGCGCGGCTGCTGGTGCTGGGCAGCTTTCCGGGCGCTGCCTCACTGCAGGCGGCCCAGTACTACGCGCATCCGCGCAATGCCTTCTGGCCGGTGATGGCGGCAGTGACTGGCGAGCCCGGCTTGCCGGCGCTGCCGTATGCCGACCGGCTGGCGCGGTTGAAGCAGCACCACATCGCGCTGTGGGACGCCGTGGCCGCCTGCCACCGGGAAGGCAGCCTCGACACCGCCATCCAGGCCGCCGTGCCCAGCGATGTGGCGGCGCTCGTGGCCCGGCTGCCTGCCTTGCGGGCAATTGCCTGCAACGGGGCGCTGGCCTACCGCCAGGCCGTGGCCGCGCTCGGTCAGGTCGGGCTGCCCGTGCTGCAACTGCCTTCCACCAGTCCGGCGCATGCTGGCCGCAGCCAGGCCGACAAGATCGATGCCTGGCGCGCTGCGCTGGCGCTTTATCTGGGCACCAGCCTCTAGGATGCACGCATGACCGCGAAGAAACAGACCTGGGGACCGGCGACGCTGAGCGAATTCGACGGCGTGCGCTTCCTGCACCTGGACTCCATCTGGGTGCAGGGCGCCATGCGCATCCGCAAGCCCGATCAGCTGGAGCTGGAGTACATCCAGCGCATGTGCGCCTGGATGCTGTGGCGCGACCCGGCCTCGCTCGCTGACGGGCATGCGGTGCAGCTCGGCCTGGGGGCGGCAGCGCTGACGCGCTTCTGCCACGGCCAGCTCAAGATGCGCACGACGGCGGTGGAGATCAACCCCGAGGTGATTGCCGCCTGCCGCCAGTGGTTCCGCCTGCCGGCCAACGATGCTCGCCTCACGGTGGTCAATGCCGATGCGGCGGCCTGGGTGCGAGATGACGCGCATTTGCAGACGGTGGACGTGCTCAACGTCGATCTCTACGACCATGACGCCGCCGCGCCGGTGCTCGATGACGAAGACTTCTACCGCGCCTGCCGCGGCGTGCTGGCCGACGGCGGCCTGATGACGGTGAACCTGTTCGGGCGCAGTGCCAGTTTCGCGCGCAGCGCGCTGCGCATCGCCCGGGCCTTCGGGTCGGCCCAGGTCTGGAGCCTGGCGCCCACGAAGGAGGGCAATACCGTGGTGGTGGCCGGCCGTGGGGTGCAGGTGCCGCACCGCGAGGTGCTGGAGCAGCGCGCCGCTACCATCGAGTCGCGTGTCAAGTTACCGGCCCGCAAATGGCTGCGCCTGGTGCGCCCGTTGCCGATGAGCATACTCACCGCCATCTGACCCGAGCTGCGCGATGTCCACCTCCAAGTCCAAGCCCGCGGCCCCCGCCGCCAAGACCGATGGCCGCCTGGAATGGCGCGCCCTGCTGCACTGGCTGCTGGAAGACGGCCTGATCGACGAAGGCCAAATGCAGCGCACCGAGCAGCGCTTCGCGGCGGGCGACAGCTCGTTGCACCCGCTGGTGCGGCTGGGCCATGCGAGCCTCGTGCGCCTGTCCACCGGCAAGCCGCTGGACGTGGACGCGCTCAGCGAATGGCTGGCCGTGCGCGCGCGGCTGCCTTATCTGCGCATCGACCCGCTGAAGGTCGATGTGGGCCGCGTGGGTGACGTGATGTCCATCGGCTATGCCGAGGCCAAGCGCTGCCTGCCGGTGCAGTTTGGCGTGAACGACGTGACGATCGCGACGTCGGAGCCCTTCGACACCAGCTGGGTGGCGCAGATCGAATCGCATGTGCGCAAGCCGATCAAGCTGGTGGTGGCCAACCCGCTGGACATCGCGCGCTACACCACCGAGTTCTTCACGCTGGCCCGCTCGGTGCGCGCCGCTGCCAAGGCAGGTGAACAAAGCCAGGTGGCGAGCTTCGAGCAGTTGGTGGAGCTGGGCCGCAACAACAAGCAGCTCGACGCCAACGACCAGGGCGTGGTGCAGGTGGTGGACTGGCTGTGGCAATACGCCTTCGACCAGCGCGCCTCCGACATCCACCTGGAGCCGCGCCGGGAGATGGGCGTCATCCGCTTTCGCATCGATGGCGTGCTGCACACGGTCTACCAGCTGCCGCCGACGGTGATGTCGGCCATGACGTCTCGCATCAAGCTGCTGGGCCGCATGGACGTGGTCGAGAAGCGCCGGCCGCTGGACGGCCGCATCAAGACGCGCAACCCGGCGGGCGATGAAGTGGAAATGCGCCTGTCCACCTTGCCGACGGCCTTTGGCGAGAAGATGGTGATGCGCATCTTCGACCCCGACACCGCGGTCAAGGACCTGGCCTCACTGGGCTTTGGCCAGCATGACTCCGACCGCTGGGAGTCGCTCGTCAAGCAGCCCCACGGCATCATCCTCGTGACCGGCCCGACGGGCAGCGGCAAGACCACGACTCTCTACTCCACGCTCAAGCGGCTGGCGACGGACGAGGTGAATGTCTGCACGATCGAAGACCCGATCGAGATGATCGAGCCGGCCTTCAACCAGACGCAGGTGCAGAACGTGCTGGACTTCGGCTTCGCCGAGGGCCTGCGCGCGTTGATGCGCCAGGACCCGGACATCATCATGGTCGGCGAAATCCGCGACCTGGAGACGGCCGAGATGGCCATCCAGGCGGCGCTGACAGGTCACCTGGTGTTCAGTACGCTGCACACCAACGACTCGGTGTCCGCCATCACCCGGCTGATGGACCTGGGCGTGCCCTCCTACCTGATCAGCGCCACCGTCATTGGCGTGCTGGCGCAGCGCCTGGTGCGCACACTCTGCCCGCACTGCAAGCAGCCTGATCCGCTGGTGACGCGTGAGAGCTTGAACGAGCTGGTCAAGCACTGGCGCATCGGTGGCGGGGTCAAGCCCTACAAGCCGGTGGGTTGCCTGGAGTGCCGCAATACGGGCTTCCGCGGTCGGGCTGGCTTGTATGAGCTGCTGACGGTGAGCGAGAACGTCAAGTCATCCCTGGATGACCTGCCGATGCTGCGCCGCCATGCCGTGCAGGAGGGCCTGCGGCCGTTGCGCCTGGCCGGCGCCATGAAGATCGCCGAAGGGGCCACGACCGTCGAGGAAGTGCTGCGCAGCACGCCCGCCTGGGAAGGCTGAACGAAAGCTGACGTCAGGCTCGCCGAGGCTTACGTGTAATCCACAGGCGGGGGGACTTGGGCCCACTGCCAGAATCGCCGCCAATCGAGCGGGTCATGGGGCCCGCTCTGGGGGCGACAAGCAATGAAAATCAAAAGTCAGCGGGACTTCGTGTCCGGGCTGCTCTTTCTCGTGGTGGGCGTGGCATTCGCCTGGGGCGCGACCGAGTACTCCTTCGGCACGTCAGCCCGGCCCGGCCCCGGCTACTTTCCCTTCGGGCTCGGCATCCTGCTCGCTCTGCTGGGCGCGCTGGTGCTGTTCAAGGCGCTGACCCTGGAGTCCGAAGGCGGTGACCCGATTGGTGACATCGCCTGGCGGCCGCTGTTGATCATCGTGGCCGCGGTGGCGATCTTCGGGCTGGCCTTGCCGCGGCTGGGCCTGATCGTGACGCTGCCCCTGCTCATCACGCTGTCGGCATTGGCCAGCAAGGAGTTCCACTGGCGTGATGTGCTGATCAGCTCCGTGGTGCTGACGGCCGGCAGCTGGGCGCTGTTCATCCTGGGGCTCAAGCTGACCATCCCGGTCTGGCCCGTGTTCATCAACGGCTGAGGCGCATCATGGATCTGTTGAACAACCTCGGCCTCGGTTTCCAGACGGCGCTGTCGCTGCAGAACCTGGCCTACGCCTTCTTCGGCGCGGTCCTGGGCACGCTGATCGGCGTGTTGCCGGGGCTGGGCCCCGTGGCGACCATCGCCATGCTGCTGCCGTCCATCTACACCCTGGATGCGACGCCCGCGCTCATCATGCTGGCGGGTATCTATTACGGCGCCCAATACGGCGGCTCGACGACCGCCATCCTGATCAACGTGCCGGGTGAGTCCAGCTCGGTGGTGACCGCCATCGATGGCTACCAGATGGCACGGCGCGGCCGGGCGGGTGCCGCGCTGGCGGCAGCAGGCCTGGGCAGCTTCTTTGCGGGCTGCGTGGGCACGATCATCATCGCGGCCTTTGCGCCCCCGCTCACGGAGCTGGCCTTCAAGTTCGGCTCAGCAGAGTATTTCTCGCTGATGGTGCTGGGCCTGGTCGGAGCCGTCGTGCTGGCGTCCGGCTCGCTGATCAAGGCGATTGCGATGATCGTGCTCGGGCTGCTGCTGGGGCAGATCAACACCGATGTGATCACCGGCACGGCGCGCTTTTCCTTCGACATCCCGGAGCTGACTGATGGCATTGGCTTCGTCGTCATCGCCATGGGCGTGTTCGGTTTCGGCGAGATCATCGCCAACCTGGGCCAGCCGGAAGAGCAGCGCGAGGTCTTCACCAAGGAAGTGAAAGGCCTGTGGCCCACGCGGGAAGACTTCAAGGAGGCCTGGCCCTCGGTGCTGCGCGGGACTGCGCTGGGCTCCATCTTGGGCGTACTGCCGGGCGGCGGCGCTCTGCTGGCGTCGTTTGCCTCCTACACGCTGGAAAAGAAGGTGGTGCGCAATCCGCGTGTGCCATTCGGGAAGGGCGCCATCCAGGGGGTGGCCGGGCCTGAAAGCGCCAACAACGCGGGGGCACAGACGTCCTTCATCCCAATGCTGACCCTGGGCATCCCGCCCAACGCGGTGATGGCGCTGATGGTCGGTGCGATGACCATCAAGGGCATCCAGCCGGGGCCGCAGGTCATGACCAGCAACCCTGAGCTTTTCTGGGGGCTGATCGCATCGATGTGGATTGGCAACCTGATGCTGATCGTGCTGAACCTGCCGCTGATCGGCATCTGGATCAAGCTGCTGACGGTGCCTTACCGCTTCCTGTTTCCGGCGATCGTGGTGTTCTGCTGCATTGGCACCTACTCGCTCAACAACAACAGCTTCGACGTTTACCTCACGGCAGGCTTCGCGCTGGTGGGTTATGCGTTCTACAAGCTGAGCTGCGAGCCGGCGCCGCTGCTGCTTGGCTTCATTCTTGGCCCCATGATGGAAGAGAACCTGCGCCGTGCGCTGCTGCTCGCGCGTGGAGACTGGAGCACGTTCCTGACCCGACCGCTGTCGGCAGGCCTGCTGATCGCCGCCGCATTGATGATCGTGGTGGTCATGCTGCCGTCCATCAAGAGCAAGCGGGAAGAGGCTTTCCAGGAAGAAGGCTGAGGCAAGGCGCCGCTGGATCACATGGGCTGCCCGCTTCTCTATATAGAGGAGTGGGAGAGGAGCTGCCGCGGCTTCACCTAAGAGAGTGAGGCGCACAGCGCTCGTTGCCTGGCGCCGTCGAGACGGGCGGCTGAAGACTTTTGTGCGAGATTTCTTATAACTCTTGCGTTCCCCAAAAAAGCTGTGCTACAGTCGTGGGCTTCGCTGATCACAAAGCGCAGCGCAAGCCGGAGACGGTGGCGCAGCGGGTTGGGATTGGCGGCCAAGCCGAAAGGTTTGGGGCGAGCTGGAGAGTTCGTTGGGTGCTGGAAAGTCTTGCAGACGGCGTCTGAAAGAAATTTTCAAAAAGTACTTGACGACGCTGCGAAAGCA
>JAIPCJ010000023.1 GCA_021738245.1 Methylotenera sp.
TGCTTTCGCAGCGTCGTCAAGTACTTTTTGAAAATTTCTTTCAGACGCCGTCTGCAAGACTTTCCAGCACCCAACGAACTCTCCAGCTCGCCCCAAACCTTTCGGCTTGGCCGCCAATCCCAACCCGCTGCGCCACCGTTTCCGGCTTGCGCTGCGCTTTGTGATCAGCGAAGCCCACGACTGTAGCACAGCTTTTTTGGGGAACGCAAGAGATCTAAGAAATCTCTTCAAAAGGCTGCCCGAGCCTGCGCGTCTGCCCGTCGCGTTGCCACTCGCGATCCGGTTCCGGTGCCACCGACTCAAACGGCCCACCGGCGAGCACGGCATCGACAGCCGCGATCCACTATCTATATAGAGATGCACAGATTCGACCTGCCCTGCGCGCCCATCTCCTCAGTGGATCGCCCCCAACCCAGAGCGGCCGCCTGACAGCTCTCTCTCCGCCGTAGCCTGAGGGTCTTCACTGGCAAGCACGGCGGTCAGCACCGAAGCCAGCCGCTGCGCATCGGCGCGCAACACCCGCTGCTTGACGGCAGGGATTTGCGAGGGATGCATGGAAAAGCTGCGCAGCCCCATGCCGAGCAGCAGTTCGGTGAACACCGGGTCGCCCGCCATCTCGCCGCAAACGCTGACACTCTTTCCCGCCGCCCGCGCCTGCGCGATGGACTGGCTGATCAACTGCAGCACCGCTGGATGCCAAGGGTCGTACAGATGAGCGACCGCCTCATCAGCCCGGTCGATGGCCAGCGTGTACTGGATCAGGTCATTCGTGCCGATGGAGACGAAGTCCACATGCTTGAGCAGCAGCGGCAGCATGACAGCGGCCGCCGGGATCTCGATCATGACGCCCAGCTCCACGCGCGTGAACGCATGCCCTGCATCGGTCAGTTGCTGCTGCACACGCTTGACCATGTCGAGGATCTGACGCACTTCCGACAGGTGCGCCACCATCGGAATGAGCAAGCGCACCTTGCCGAAGGCGCTGGCCCGGTAGATCGCGCGGAGTTGCTGGCGGAACATGCTGGGCTCGGCCAGGCTCCAGCGAATCGCTCGCAGGCCCATGGCGGGGTTGAGCACATGCTCGTGTCGCAATTCGTTGATGCTCAAGCGATCCAGCGGCTTGTCCGCCCCGACGTCCACCGTGCGGATGGTCACGGGCATGCCCTTCATCGCGATCACCGCGGCCTTGTAAGCCTCGAACTGCTCCTCCTCGCTCGGCAACTCTCCGTCGCGATTCATGAAGAGGAATTCGCTGCGGAACAGCCCCACGCCCGTGGCGCCCGCCTGTACCGCCGCTTCGGCATCCGCCGGCATCTCGATGTTGGCGTGCAGTTCGATGTGCTCGCCATCCAGCGTGACAGCGGGGGTGTGCCGGAGCCGGCTGAGGCGTGCCCGTTCCAGTTCGCTCTGGCGCTGCCGGAAGCGGTACTCCTCCAGCACGATGGGCGACGGGTTGACGATGACGGTGCCAGCGTCGCCGTCGATGATGACCCAGTCGTCCTGCATGATCAGACGCGACGCCTCGCGGGTGCCGACCACCGCCGGGATGTCCATGCTGCGCGCCACGATGGCCGTGTGCGAGGTCTTGCCGCCGATGTCGGTGATGAAGCCGCGGAAGACGCTGCGCTTGAACTGGATCATGTCGGCGGGTGCGATGTCGGCAGCGACCAGCAGCAGCGGGTCTTCACCGGCGAAATCACGCGGCGTCACGGGCGTGGGCGCCTCGCCCTGCGCTTCGGCCAACGCACGCAGCACTCGCTCCACGACCTGCTCCAGGTCGGCCTTGCGCTCCCGCAGGTAGTCGTCCTCCATCTCGTCGAACTGGCGGGCGAGCACTTCCAGGTGAGCGGACAACGCCCATTCGGCGTTGTAGTGCCGGTCGACGATCCAGTGGCTGGCACCGCCCGTGAAGGCCTCGTCGTGCAGCAGCATGAGGTGCACGTCCAGCAGAGCGGCCAGTTCGTGCGGCGCGTCTTCGGGGAGTTCGTCCTTCAGCGTCGTCAGCTCCAGGGCGACGGCATCGCGCGCGCGCAGCAGACGGTCCACCTCGCCCTGGATCTCGTTCGGCGTGACGAAGTAGTGCGCCACGTCGATGCGGCTGGATGCGACCAGCACGGCACGGCCGATGGCCACGCCTCGCGAGACCGGAATGCCGAAGACCTGAAAACTCATGACGCTCTCCGCAGATCGAGGGGCCAATGTAGCGCGTGACGCGGCACGGCTGCGTCATGGTTTTTTCATGGTGACTTCACGGCCGCGTCAAACCCCATGCCCAGCATGGCGAGCCATGAACAGAAGCCAGATCATCCTTGCGCATGCGGTGCCGCATGCCCCGTCGCTGCAGCGCATCCAGCGAGCCACGCCCCCGCGACTCAGCATCAGCTGGGCCCGCAACGACGCGGAGGTGCGCGAGGCGCAGGCGCTGCGCTACCAGGTGTTCACCACGGAGATGGGCGCCCGCCTGCCCACGCCGCCTGGCCAACCGCCTGGCCTGGACGTGGACCTGTTCGACGCCTATTGCGAACACCTGCTGGTGCGCGCCAGCGAGAGCGAAGACAGCCCCGGCCCAGTCGTGGGCACCTACCGCGTGCTCACGCCGGCGGCCGCCAAGTGCGCGGGCGGCTTCTCCAGCGACACCGAGTTCGACCTGACCCGGCTGCGCGGCATGCGCTCACGCCTGGCGGAAATCGGCCGCTCCTGCGTGCATCCGGACCATCGCAATGGCGGTGCCATCCTGGCCCTGTGGGGCGCGCTGGCGGAATTCATGGCGCGCAACGGGCTGGACACCATCATCGGCTGCGCCAGCATCAACATGCGCGACGGCGGGCACGTGGCCGCCAGCCTGTGGCGCCAGCTGTCGGCTGACCACCTGGCCCCCATCGACTGCCGGGTGCGCCCGCGCCTGCCGCTGCCGATCGAGCACCTGCGCCAGGATCTGGTGGTCGAGCCGCCGGCACTGATCCGCGGCTACCTGCGCTGCGGCGCCCGCATCATGGGCGAGCCGGCCTGGGACCCGGACTTCAACACCGCCGACCTGCCGCTGATGCTGCGCACCGCCGACCTGCCGGCGCGCTTCCGCCGCACCGCCGGCTGAAGCCCAGCGCTTACTGGCCTTCGCCGAACTTGTCGTTGACGAGGGCGGTGATGGCGTCCTGCGCGGCCTGCTCGTCCTCGCCGTCGGTCTCCAGTTCCACGGTGGCGCCCAGGCCGGCGGCCAGCATCATCACGCCCATGATGCTCTTGGCGTTCACGCGGCGGCCGTTGCGGCTCATGTAGACCTCGCACTTGAAGCTGCCGGCCAGCTTGGTCAGCTTGGCCGAGGCGCGCGCATGAAGACCCAGCTTGTTGCTGATGGTGAGGTTGGACTTGATCATTCGTCGGGGGGCAAGGGAGGCGTGGCGACGATGCCGGTGACCGCGCCCTGCATGGCGCGCCGTGCCAGCTCGGTCAAGGGCTTCTGACTGGCGTAGCACAGCGTGCGCCACAGCATGGGCACGCTGACACCGCTGAGCACCTGCACCTGATCGCCCGCCAGGCGTTGGGCACCGTTGCAAGGCGTGGCGCCGAACACGTCGGTCAGCACCAGCCACTCGGGCTGGGCCGAGCCGGCCATCAGTGCGCGGGCGGCAGCCTCGACGTCGTCGGCACACATGCCGGGTTGGACATCGAGCACCGACAGCGTGGGCGCGCAGTCGGGAAAGGTGTGCTCGGCCACTTGCCGCAGGGCGGAAGCCAGCGGGGCGTGGGCGATCACGAGCAGGTGAGGCATGGCGGCATGTTAGCGGGCGGCCTCGATGGCCAACCCGGCACGGAAGCTGTCCCAGGCGGCTGCATCGTCCTGCGGCGCCGTCATCAGCGCCTGGTAGACCCGGGTGCCATGCGCAAACACCGCCACGTGCGTGACGGCGCCGTTGCTGCTCAATACATAGTGCGAGGCCTCGGGCATCGGCGTCATGCCCGCCACCTGCAGGGCCTGCCCCGGCGGCAGCGGCCGGCCGAGCTTTGTCGCCAGCGCCTGCGGCATGGCCTTGAGGGCAGCGCCGACCTGCGTCGCGTCCGGCACCTCGGCCCAGGACAGTGCGAAGCCCTTGCCCCCAGTTTCACACTGAGCCAGCCCCATGCCCTGGCGCTGATCCACATCAGGCTTGCACGGAAAGAGCGCCACGGCGCCGGAGCCGGCCGGGTGCACCTGGCGCCAGTTCAGGGCGGGTTGACAGGCCGCCAACGAGGCCAGCATTAGGGCAAATCCGACAAGGGGGCTCAGGCGCATAGCCGGATTATCGGCAGCCGGCGGCTGACAATTCCGCGATGCAACAACCGCCCTCTCCCCAAGCGCTCACCGGCGTGCGCGTGCTCGACCTGTCGCGCGTGCTTGCCGGCCCCTGGTGCACCCAGACCCTGGCCGACCTCGGCGCTGACGTCATCAAGATCGAACGCCCGGGCAGCGGTGACGACACCCGCGCCTGGGGCCCGCCCTATCTGAAGGACGCTGACGGCCAGGACACCTCCGAGGCGGCCTACTTCCTTGGCGCCAACCGCAACAAGCGCTCCCTGGCCGTGGACCTGTCGAGGCCCGAGGGCCAGGCCATCGTGCGGCGGCTGGCGGGCCAGGTGGACGTGCTGGTCGAGAACTTCAAGGTGGGCGACCTGGCCCGCTACGGCCTGGATGCCCAGACCCTGCTGGCCGAACACCCGGGTCTGGTCATCTGCTCCATCACCGGCTTTGGCCAGACCGGGCCTTATGCCGAGCGGGCCGGCTACGACTACGCGGTGCAGGGCATGGGCGGCCTGATGAGCGTGACGGGCGAGCGTGACGACCTGCCGGGCGGCGGCCCGCAGAAGGTCGGCGTGGCCGTGGCGGACCTCTTCACGGGCATGTACGCCACCGTCGCCATCCTGGCAGCACTGCGGCATCGGGACGCCACCGGCCAGGGCCAGGTCATCGACATGGCGCTGTTCGACACCCAGCTCGCCATGCTCGCCAACCTGGGCAGCAACTACCTGTGCAGCGGCAAGGCACCCGGCCGCATGGGCAACGCGCACCAGAACATCGTGCCCTACCAGGTGTTCGAGGCCAGCGACGGCCACCTGATCCTGGCGGTGGGCAATGACCGGCAGTTCGCCAAGTTCTGCGAGATTGCGGGCCAGCCCGGCTGGGCGACGGACCCGCGCTTCGCGACCAATGCCGAACGGGTGCGTCACCGCGCGACCCTGGTGCCGATGCTGGAAGACGTCATCCGGCAGCGGCCGCGCGACACGTGGCTGGCCGCGTTGGAGGCGGCCAAGGTGCCCTGCGGCTCCATCAACTCCATCGGCGAAGCCCTGGCCGACCCGCAGGCCCAGGCCCGCGGTGCGGTCGTGCCCATGGACCACCCGCTGACGCCCGACCTGCGCCTGATCGCCAGCCCGATGAAGCTCTCCGCGACGCCGGTGGCCTACCGGCATGCGCCGCCGCTGCTTGGGCAGCACAGCGACGAATTGCTGCGTGAAGCCGGCTGTTCCGAGGAGGAAATCACAGTCTGGCGGCAGGGTGGCGTGATCGCGTGAGGGTTCACCCACCCCTGAACCAAGGGTTTCCCCCTGCCCGGGGGATGGAGCGTGAGACGAGCTGTCCTCAGGATGCGTCCACGCACTGCGGCGGGCCCACCTCCTAGAACCATCTGCCGCAGGTTCGCCGTCAACGGGTCATGCCTACACCTCCTTCTCCAGCGCCCGCGAGTGCCGCCAACGATGTCACGCCTGAGCCGACGCCGGTCCAGTGGGCGGACATCGTCCAGCAGCTCGGCGCCGAGATTGCAGGGCCGCTGAGTGCGGCGCTGGAGCAGATCCAGAACCTCGCCACCACCGGGCAGATCGACCGCCGCGGCCTGCGTCTGCTGCGCCGCAGCGTGGACGATGCCCGCACGGCCGGCATGCTCGGCCAGCAGCTGGCACGGCTGGCCTCGGGCCGGCTGCGCCTGAACCGTGAGCGCCAGCACCTCACCCAGATGCTTCGCAGCGTGCTGGCCCAGCGCAGCCGCGAGACCCAGGCGCGCGGCGTGCAGGTGCGCCAGTCGCTCAAGCCCGTGGAGATCTGGGCGGACGGCGCGCTGCTGTTCTCGCTGATCAATGCGCTGATGGACTGGGCGCTGGCCAACACGCATTCGTCGGTCGACCTGCGGCTGGACCTGACGCCCTGGCCGGTCAAGGCCCGGCTGAGCTGCCGCTTCGCCCACCGTTCGCTGGACCTGCTGACCGACGAGGTCGACCCGGGCGACGACACGGCCGGCCTGGACTCGCTGGCCTGGCGCCTGCTGGAGCAGACGGCCATCACGCTGGGCGTGCTGCCGTTGCGCGAACAAGAGGCGGGCATCACGATGCTGACGCTGGAATTCAACCAGCTCGCGCCGGACGAAGAGGCCCCCGCGCCGCTGGACAGTACCCACGCACGCCTGGAAGCCGAAGCGGAGCGCATGGGCGGCAACTCACGGCCACTGGCCGGCTGCCAGTTGCTCATCCTGTCGGCCAACCGCGAGCTGCGCGCCGAGGCGCAGAACGCGGTGCGCCACATGGGCCTGTTGGTGGATGCGGTGGGCAATGTCGCCGAGGCCGAGCAGTTCTGCGATGAAGGCCTGCCGCATGCACTGCTCTTCGATGCGGCCCAGATGAGCGAGCCGCTGATGCAGCTGATTGCCGGCATCAGCCGCGACGCGCCGGATTTCGCCTTCATCGAGATGTTCGACGGCGAGCACCGCACCCAGCTGTCCACCGCCACGAGCGACGGCATCGCGCGCATCTCGCGCCGCCACCTGCCTGACGCCCTGCCCTCGCTGCTGATGTTCGAGCTGGCTCGCCGGCCCTGAGCCGCCGTCAGCCTGCGGTCGCCGTGGTCTTTGGCGGTTTTCCTAGAATGCTCGGCATGCTGCACCGTCGCCTCTTCGCCCCTGCCCTGGCCCTGATCTGCGCCGCGGCGCTCTCGGGTTGCGCCCGCGAGCAGGCGCCCGCGGTGGAGTACACCCTGCTGGACGGCCAGAAAATCAGCTCCAAGCAGTGGGCGGGCAAGGTGATGGTCGTGAACTTCTGGGCGACGAGCTGCGCCACCTGCGTGAAGGAAATGCCGCAGATCGTCGCCACACACGAAAAGTACAAGGCGCGTGGCCTGGACACCGTGGCCGTGGCCATGAGCTACGACCCGCCCGCGTTCGTCTCGCGCTTTGCCGAGACGCGCAAGCTGCCCTTCGGCGTGGCCATCGACAACACCGGCAACGTGGCCAACGCCTTCGGCCCGGTGCAGATGACGCCGACGACCTTTCTCATCAACAAGCGTGGCGAGATCGTCAAGCGCTACGTGGGTGAGCCGGATTTCGCCGCCTTCCACGAGCTGATCGAAAAGCTCCTCGCCGAGGCCTGAACCCGCGGCGCACCGGGGCGTCACGTCAAACCGTCAGGTTATGGCCGGCCGACATGCCGGCATGAGCGCAGCGCGCCTGCCCGCCGCACACTGGCGGCCATGCACAAGACCCTGGCATCCCTGACGATGGCGCTGCTGCTGACCGGCTGCGCCCACACGCCGCCCCCGCCTGAGGCCCCGCGCCTCACGCCCACCGCCGCCCAGCTGCAGGCGGGGGCCCGCGGGGGGCTGAGCGAGGCCGAGCTGACGCCTCTGCTGAACAAGCCCACCTTCCGCATGTCGCCCGCCGAGGTGGACCGCTTCCTGGCCTGGCAGCAGCTCGACCAGCCGCAGCTGCGCCAGCGCATCGCGGCCCTGGCACGCAAGAACATCGGCCAGCCCTACGAGCTCTACCTGCTCGGCGAGTTCCCGTATGAGGTCTACGACAGCCAGCCGCTGTTCGACCTGGCCAAGAGCGACTGCGTGGTGTTCGTCGAGCACACCTACGCGATGGCGCTGAGCGCCTCCTGGCCGGAGTTCTTCTGGATGCTGCAACGCATCCGCTACCGCGACGGCATCATCGGCGTGGCCACGCGCAACCACTACACCGAGGCCGACTGGAACCTGGCCAACGCCTGGCTGGTGCAGGACGTGACCGCCAGCCTGGGGGCGCCGACGCAAAACTACCGGCAACGCATCGACCGGCAGGCCTTCCTGAAAAAGCAGTTCAAGGTGACGCGCGAGTGGCCGGTGCAGGTCTTCGACGATGTCTTCATCGCCAAGCAGGACGTGGCGGCCATCGAGGCGCAGCTGCAGGATGGGGACTTCGTCAACGTGATCTCAGGGCGCGATGGCAACTACTGGGCCTCGCACGTCGGGCTGATCGTCACCGGTGCGGATGGCTCGCGCCGGTTGCTGCATTCGGCCGAGCCGCAGGTGCGGGAGGAGACGCTGCAGGCCTTCATCGCCCGCCTGACGGAGCGCGATGCGCGCCAAGCCGGCCAAGGCAAGGCAAGCCTGGCCGGCTTCAAGTTCCTGCGCCTGAACGAGGCACCGCAGGCGCCGCCGATGGCCCCCCAGCCGCGCCCGCCCCGGCCGGCCGCGCTGACGCCCTGACGGGCGCCTGGGTCAGGCTGCCGTCGGGTTCAGCGCGGCGTGGGCCTGCTGGTCGGCGTGGTAGCTGGAGCGCACCATGGCGCCCACGGCGGCGTGCGTGAAACCCAGCTCGTAGGCTTCCTGCTCGAACTGCTTGAAGGCATCGGGCGTCACGTAGCGGCGCACCGGCAGGTGGTGGCCCGAGGGCGCGAGGTACTGGCCGATGGTGATCATGTCGATGTTGTGCGCGCGCATGTCGCGCATCACCTGGCGGATCTCGTCGTCCGTCTCGCCCAGGCCGACCATGATGCCGCTCTTGGTCGGCACGCCGGGCACTTCTTCCTTGAAGCGCTTGAGCAGGTTCAGGCTGAATTCGTAGTCCGACCCCGGGCGCGCTTCCTTGTACAGGCGCGGCGCGGTTTCGAGGTTGTGGTTCATCACGTCGGGCGGTGCCGCCTTCAGGATGTTCAGCGCCCGGTCGGCGCGGCCGCGGAAGTCGGGCACCAGCACTTCGATCTGCGTCGTGGGGCTGAGCTCGCGGACCTTGGTGATGCACTCGGCGAAGTGGCCGGCACCGCCGTCCTTGAGGTCGTCGCGGTCCACGCTGGTGATGACGACGTACTTCAGCTTGAGTGCCGCGATCGTCTTGGCCAGGTTCAGCGGCTCGTTGACGTCCAGCGGGTCGGGCCGGCCGTGGCCGACGTCACAGAACGGGCAGCGACGGGTGCACTTGTCGCCCATGATCATGAAGGTGGCCGTGCCCTTGCCGAAGCATTCGCCGATGTTGGGGCAGCTGGCTTCTTCACACACGGTGTGCAGCTTGTGCTCGCGCAGGATCTGCTTGATCTCGTAGAAGCGCGTGCTGGGCGAGCCGGCCTTGACGCGGATCCACTCCGGCTTCTTGAGCACCTCGGCGGGCACGATCTTGATCGGGATGCGCGAGGTCTTGGCCTCGGCTTTCTGCTTGATCGTGGGGTCGTAGGTGGTGTCGGACATGGTCATGGCGTCAGCTGTGCCGAGAGCCGCTCGGCGAGCCGCCCGGCCGCGGTCGGCCAGTCGGTGGAAACCCCGAGTTTATCGAGGGATGTCGTTTCCAGCCCTTCGTAACCGCAGGGGTTGATGCGGCGAAAGGGTTCCAGGTCCATCGCGACATTCAGCGCGAGGCCGTGATACGTGCAGTGCCGGCTGACCTTGATCCCCAGCGCCGCCACCTTGGCCAGGCCGCGGAACGCATCGGTCGGATCTGCTGGCCCGGCCAGCGCCGCATGGCTGCCAGGATCGGCCGGGCGCACATAGATGCCCGGCGCGCCGGCCACGCGCAGGCCGGTGATGCCGTAGCTGTCCAGCGTCTGGATGAGCGCCGTCTCCAGCCGGAACACGTATTCCTTGACGAAGATGCCCAGGCGCCGCAGGTCCACCAGCGGATAGGCCGTGACTTGGCCGGGGCCGTGGTAGGTCACCTGGCCGCCGCGCTCGGTGGGCACGACCGGGATGTCGCCGGGCAGCAGCAGGTGCTCCGGCTTGCCCGCCAGGCCTTGGGTGAAGGTGGGCGGGTGCTCGCAGAGCCAGAGCTCGTCGGGGGTGTCGGGGCCGCGTGACGCGGTGAAGGCCCGCATGGCCTCCAGCGTGGGCAGGTATTCGACGGGCCCCAGGGTCTTGACGATCATGCGCGGCATCATAGGCAACCGCCGTAAGGCCTCGCCGGCCCAGGACGACTGCGCATGATGAAAACGCCCCTGATCTCCGCCCTGCTGCTCGCAGCCACTCTGGCCCATGCCAACCCGCTGACCGAGGCCCTGAGCGCCTACGACGAAGGCGACCTGAAGGCCGCCGCCCGCGGCTTCACCGCGTCAGCCAGCCAGGGCAACGCCCTGGGTCAGTTCAACCTGGCCATGATGCATCTGCGCAAGGAGCTCCCTGACGCCCGTGACGCCACGGCCTGGCGCCTGTTGCGGAAGGCCGCAGACCAGCAACTGGCCCTGGCTGAGAACGCGCTGGGCGAGATGATCGAGCAGGGCCGCCGCGGCAAGCCTGAACCCAAGGCCGCCTGCGGCTGGTTCGAGCGCGCCGCCGAACACGGCAATGCCGACGGCGCCTTGGCCACCGCCACCTGCTATTACCTCGGCCGCGGTCGCAAGCAGGACATGGCGCAGGCGCACCGCTGGTACCTGGAGGCGGCCAAGGCCGGTGACGTGGGGGCGCAGTACATCGTCGCGTCGATGTTCGAGAACGGGCTGGGCGTGCAGAGCGACGACCGACTGTCGCGCTACTGGTATGACGCTGCCGCCCGCAATGGCGATGTCGCCGCCCAGGCCAAGCTCAAAGCCCTGCGCGAACGGGATCAGGCAAGCTGACACCGCCGCACCGGGCGAGGGCGCCTCAAGGCGTCAGAGCACCACCTTGACCATCGGGTGCGTGGTCAGCGTGCGGTAGAGCTCGTCGAGCTGCTCGCGGCTGGTGGCCGTGACGGTGACGGTCAGGCCGAGGTAGTTGCCGCCCTTGCTCGGGCGGTGCTCGATGGTGGCGGCATCAAAGCCGGGGTCGAACTGGAGCACCACGGAGGTGATGGCTTCCACGAAGCCCTCGACATGCGCACCCATCACCTTGATGGGGAACTGCGAGGGGTACTCGATCAGCGACTGCTCAGGCGGGATGTCGGGCGGCATGTTCATCACGGTCTCCTGGCTCACTTGATCCACAGACGGATGGCGTCGAAGGCGCGGCCGAAGATGCCGGCCAGGGGCACGGCTTCCTGCACGATCAGCGGCACCTCGGCCACCGGCGCGCCGGCGGTGGGGGTCACGCGCAGCGTGCCCACGCGCTGGCCCTTGTTCAGCGGGGCGACCAGCGGGTCGGTGCGCTCGACCTGGGTCTGCAGCTTGGCGGCATCGCCATGCGGCACGGCGACGAAGACCGCGTCGGCGGCGCCGAGCTTCACTTCCTTGGCCTCGCCCTTCCAGACGGGCACGGTGGCGATGGCCTTGCCGGCGTCGAACACCTTGACCGCATCGAAGGCGGTGTAGCCCCAGTTCAGCAGCTTCTGGCTTTCGCTGGCACGGGCTTCCTTGGAGGCCGTGCCCATGACGACGGACAGCAGGCGGCGCTTGCCATTCGGGAAGTCGCGGTTGGCGCTGGACACCAGGCAGTAGCCCGCCGCGTCGGTGTAGCCGGTCTTCATGCCGTCGACCGTGGGGTCGCGGCGCAGCAGCAGGTTGCGGTTGTCCTGGCGGATCTTGTTGAAGGTGTAGTCGCGCTGCGAGTAGTAGGCGTAGTACTCAGGGAAGTCAGTGATGATGTGCGACGCGATGACCGCGATGTCGCGCGCGCTGGCCTTGTGGCCCGGCTCGGTCATGCCGGTCACGTTCTTGAACTCGGTGTTCTTCAGGCCCCAGGCCTGCGCCTGGCGGTTCATCAGCTGCACGAAGTTCTCGACCGTGCCGCCCACGCCTTCGGCCAGGGCCACCGCAGCGTCGTTGCCGCTCTGGATGATGAGGCCGCGCAGCAGCTCGTCGACCTTGGGCGTCATCGTGGTGTCGATGAACATCAGCGACGGGTCGCCCTTGCGCTCGTCCCAGGCGCGCTTGGATACCGGCAGGGTCTGCTCCAGGGTCAGCTTCTTGTCGCGCAGCGCACCGAAGACGACATAGGCCGTCATCAGCTTGGTCAGCGAGGCGGGGTCCTGCGGCACGTCGGCCTCGCGCTCGGCGAGGGTCTTGTGCGCGGTCAGGTCGATCAGCACGTAGTTGCGCGCGGCGATCTCGGGCGGCACGGGAGCCTGGGCCTGCGCGGTCAGGGCCAGGGCGGAAAGGAAGGAAGCAAGCAGTCGTTTCATGGGATCGAATTCAGGCGCAGGGCGTCAGACCTTGGTGGGGTCGAAAGCGCGCACCACAAGAGACTTGAGCAGCGGCAGCTGCCCATGGAAGAAATGGCCCACGCCCGGGACCACGGTCACGGGCAGGTTCTGAGGGCGTGCCCAGTCGAGCACGGAGGACAGCGGCACCACATCGTCGACCTCGCCGTGGATGACCACGGTGTCGGCCGGCA
The DNA here is from genome assembly GCA_021738245.1 of Methylotenera sp. Lineage (GTDB taxonomy): Bacteria > Pseudomonadota > Gammaproteobacteria > Burkholderiales > Burkholderiaceae_C > Pelomonas. The sequence goes on from JAIPCJ010000023.1 coordinate 12,509, forward strand.
CGGGCGCGGTGTCGAACCGGCTGGTGGCCGGGCCGACCAGCACGAGGCGCTGCGGCGGCACCGCCAGGCGCTGCGCCGCGCGCGACGCCACATAGCCGCCGAAGGAGAAACCAGCCAGGATGAGCGGGGATGCGTCGGTGTGCTCGGCCTGCAGCACCGCGAGGGCGTCATCAACCTCGCCGCGGCCCTCGTCCCAACCGCCCTGGCTTTGGCCGATGCCGCGGAAGTTGAAGCGCACGGCACGCCAGCCCAGTTGCAGGAAGGCGCGCGCCAGGGTCTGCACGACCTTGTTGTCCATCGTGCCGCCCTGGGTGGGGTTGGGGTGGCAGATCAGCGCGGTGCCCTGGGGCGCGGCGCCGCCCGGCGGGAGGTCGATGGCCACCTCAATGAGGCCGGCCGGGCCGGGCACGAGGCGCTTCTCGGTCTGCGCGTTCATCGGCCGACGGACTCGGGGAGCACCAGACGCTCGACCACCTCGCCATCTCGCAGATGGCGCTCGACGATCTCGTCGATGTCGCTCTGGTCGACCCACGAGTACCAGACGGCTTCGGGGTAGACGACCGCGACCGGCCCGCCGGCGCAGCGGTCCAGACAGCCGGCCTTGTTGACCCGCACACCGCCCTTGCCCGCCAGACCGAGCTGCTTCACGCGGGACTTGCAGTGGTCGAAGGCGCCCTGCGGGTCGTGGTCGCCGCAACTGGCCTCGCCGTTGGTGCGCTGGTTGAGGCAGAAGAAGACGTGGCGCTGGTAGTAACTCATCGCGATGGATTCTCTCACTGGGGTTTCTGCACGAGGCGCGCGGCGAGCCAGACGAGTGCAACGAAAGGCCACGTCCAGGCCAGCCAGCGGGTGAGGCCGTACAGGTTGACGAAGCGGCCATGCTCCCACGCCTGCAGGTTGAGCGTCAGATACGGGTCACCCGGCGCGATGCTGATCAGGCCCACCAGGGCACACAGCGCGAACAGGCCAAAAGCGGCGGCCACGCGCGAGGGCAGCAGGCAGGCCAGCAGCGCCAGGCCCACCCCGAGGCCGACGCCCGGGCGCGTGGCGTCGCTGAGCCAGGCCCAGGCATGGTCGGGGCCGAAGGCCATGGCGGTGGCGGTCGTGGTGCCCAGCAGACCGAGCGCGATCGACCCGGCGGCCAGGGCCAGCCGGCGCAGCCCCGGCCGGGCGACCGTGATCATCAGCAGCACTGGCGCCAGCAAGCCCAGGCCGATGGCCAGCGCCTCCAGGCCCGGCGGCAGCTCTCGCTCGATGATGACGCCTTCACCCCAGTTCAGCGCCCAGGGCGTGCCGGCCAGGGCATCGACGAGTGACTCGCGCCACCAGGGCAGCCACTGGCCGAGCCCGAAGGGCAGCGGTGTGGGGTAGAGCAGCGCCAGCGGCCACAGCGCCAGCAGCGCCAGGGCCGGCGCGCTGCTGGCGCCGAACCAGTGCTCACGCATGTCCTGCCAGCGCCGCACCCAGCCCAGCGCGTTGAACAGCAGCCCGAGCACCGCCCCCAGCGTGCTGCCCGCCGAATTGAGCGCCCAGTCCGACAGCGAGGGCACACGCCCCGGCACGTAGAACTGCAGCGTCTCCATCAGGAAGGACAGCAGCGGCCCGGGCAGCAGCGCCGCAACCAGCGCCGCGCGCAACCCCCAACCGGACCGGATGGCGGCAGCGAACCCGAGCAGGCCCAGCGGCACATAGCCGATCAGGTTGGCCTGCACATCGAAGGCGTAGAAGCGGGTCGGCCAGGGCAGGCTGAACAGCCAGGGCACGCCCAACCCAGGCGGTGCGCGCAGCGGCCAGAAGGGGTAGAGGCTGGCGTACAGGACGAGCCCGATGTGGGCCAGCAGCAGCCAGGTGGCGGAGCTTTGGCGGCGGGGCACCGCAGTCCTCCGGCTCAGAAAGGCTTGACCGTCACCAGCACGACGATGGCGGTGAACAGCAGGACCGAGGTTTCGTTGTAGACCCGGAACCAGCGGTGGCTGCGGCGGTTGGCCAGTTCCTCGAAGCTGCGCAGCAGCCGGCGGTTCATGTGGTGGTAGCCCACCACCAACACCACCAGCAGCAGCTTGGCATGCAGCCAGTAGCTGCCGCTGAAGCGGGTCGCGCCAAAGCCCAGCCAGACCCAGAAGCCCAGCAGCAGGGCCACGCCCATCAGGATGCTGGTGAAGCGATGCAGCTTGTGCGCCATTAGCAGCAGGCGTTCGCGCTCGGCATGGCTGTCGGCCGGCACCATGGCCAGGTTCACGAAGATGCGCGGCAGGTAGAACAGGCCGGCAAACCAGGCAGCAACGAAGACGATGTGAAAAGCTTTGACCCAGAGCATGGGCCCATTATGGGCAGGCCACCTGTGGGCGAGCCGTCAGCGGGCGTAGGCCTTTTCTGATTTGGCCGCCCGCTCGCCGTGAGCGCCGCTGTCAGGCTGTCACAGAGGCAAAAAAAAGCCCCGGTAGAAACCGGGGCGGCAAAGCCTTATCGCTGTCATCACGGTAAGGCTCCTGCTCAGGGAGGAAAAGCAGGGGACGACCACCTTGCGGCTATCATCCGGCGGCAAGTTTAGCGCGCTTGAGCGGTTGCGTCACGAATATATGACGCCTTGATGTGTTGTCCATCACGCGCCGGGCCGCAGCCTCTTCTTCTGCCCCCCGCCCGAGGAACACACGTGCCCCGCTCCCCGATCACTCCCGCCTTCCCTGCGGCTCGGCCGCGCCGCCTTCGTCGTGATGCCTTCACCCGGGCGCTGGTGCGCGAGCATTCGCTGCAGGCGTCAGACCTGATCTACCCCGTCTTCATCCACGAAGGCAACGATCTTCTCCAGCCCGTCCCCTCCATGCCTGGCGTGGCCCGCCAGAGCCTGGATCACCTGCTGCGCACCGCTGAACAATGTGTGGCACTCGGGGTGCCGGTGATCGCGCTGTTCCCGGTCATCGACGCGGCCCTGAAAACGCCGGACGGTGCCGAGGCACTGAACCCGGACGGCCTGGTGCCACGCGCGGTGCGGGCGCTGAAGCAGCACTTCCCGCAACTCGGCGTGCTGACCGACGTGGCGCTGGACCCGTTCACGAGCCACGGCCAGGATGGCGTCATCGACGAAACCGGCTACATCCTGAACGACGTGACGGTCGACATCCTGGCCAAGCAGGCCCGCGTGCAGGCCGATGCCGGCGTGGACATCGTCGCGCCCAGCGACATGATGGACGGCCGCATCGGCGCCATCCGCCAGACGCTCGAAGCGGCCGGCCACATCCACACCCGGATCATGGCCTACAGCGCCAAGTACGCGAGCAGCTTCTACGGCCCCTTCCGTGACGCGGTCGGCTCGGCCGCCAACCTCGGCAAGGCCGACAAGAAGACCTACCAGATGGACCCGGGCAACAGCGACGAAGCGTTGCGCGAGGTGGCACTGGACCTGGCCGAAGGCGCCGACATGGTCATGGTCAAGCCCGGGCTGCCTTACCTGGACATCGTGCGCCGCGTGAAGGATGAGTTCCGCGTGCCGACCTTCGCCTACCAGGTCAGCGGTGAGTACGCGATGGTCAAGGCCGCCGCCGCCCATGGCTGGCTCGACCATGACGCCGTCATGATGGAAAGCCTGCTCGCCTTCAAGCGCGCTGGCGCCGACGGCGTGCTGACCTACTTCGCGCTGGACGCCGCGCGCCTGCTGAAGAAGGGCTGACCCGTGCGGGTCTTCCACATCGAACCCGACAGCTTCCGCGAGTTGCCGGCCCTGCCGGAGCAACTGCCGGAGCGCGGCTTCCTGTGGCTGGGCTACGGCCGGCGGGTGTTCGAGGTGGGCGAGCCGGTGCTGCAGAACGCGCTCGCGCGCTGGGGCTGCGGCAACATCGTCGACCTGCATGTGTCCGACCTGATCAACAACCAGCTGCCCTCACACTTCGACTACACGTCCTGGTACGACATGCTGGTGTTCCGCCGCCTGGCGGCCGCGCCGGGCAGCGAAGACTTGTTCGTGGACGACGAGCATGGCACGCTGGCCTCGGCTCAACGGGCGTTGCGGGCCATCGACACCAGCCCGGTGGGCTTTGCGGTGTTCGACCGGGTGCTGATCACGGTGCACCCGACCGACTGCCAGGTGCGCGACTTCTTCGCCCACAAGCTCGACCGCCTGACGGAAGGCCGAGAAAAGTCGGCCCGCGGCGGCGCGCGGCTGCCGGCCAGCCCGGCCGACCTGATGCTGCGCATGGTCAACCACATGGTGGACAGCTACCTGGAACTGCGCCGCTTGCTGACCCGCCAGCTCGGCACGCTGCAGCGCGTGCTGCTGGACCAGAACAGCGAGTTCAACGACTGGCCGCTGCTGCTCGAAAGCCGCGATGCCCTGCACCGGCTGGAAGACACCTGTGAAGACCAGCGCGCTGCCATCCAGGAGTGGATCGACGCGCTGGAGGAATGGCCGGTGGATGACGATCCGCAAGTCAACCGTGAGCGCGAGCTGCTGCGGGTGCGCTCACGCGACGTGCTGGAGCATGTGGAGCGCGTGCTGACGCATGTGCGCCGGCTGGAGTCGTCAGCGGAGTCGGCGGTGCAGATGCACTTCAGCGCGCTGGGTCACCGCACCAACAGCATCATGCGCACGCTGACCGTGCTGACCGCGATCTTCCTGCCGCTGAACCTGATCACCGGCATCTTCGGCATGAACTTCGAGTGGATGCCGCTGATCAAGAACCCCAACGGCTTCTGGGAGTCCATCGCGCTGATCCTGGCGCTGGCCGTGGGTCTGTGGCTGCTGTTCCGCCGCAAGCGCTACCTGACCAGCCGCTAGGTTTCAGCGCGCGTAGGGGTCGGGCACGCCCAGGCCGGCGAGGATCTCGGTTTCGCGGGCCTCCATGCAGGCGGCTTCGTCGTCTTCCTCGTGGTCATAGCCCTGCGCATGCAGGGTGCCGTGCACCAGCATGTGGGCGTAGTGGTCCAGCAGCGGGATGCCCATCTCGGCCGCCTCGCGCTCGACGACTTCTGCGCAGATGACCAGGTCGGCCCCCACCACCGGCTCGTGCGCATAGTCGAAGGTGAGCACGTTGGTCGCGTAATCCTTGGCGCGGTACTCGCGGTTCAGCGCCCGGCCTTCCTCGGCATCGACGATGCGCACAGCGATCTCGCCGGGCAGCTCCAGGGCCGCACGAATGAACCGCTGGACCTTGTGGCGCGGCAGCAGCGCGCGGTGGCGCGGGTCGGCGAACTGCAGGGACAGGCTCAACTCGGGCCGGCTCATCAATTTCTCCCCTCGCGCTTGGCACGCGCCTCGTAGGCCTCCACGATGCGGGCCACCAACGGGTGTCGAACCACGTCGGCACTCGTGAAGTGCGTCATAGCGATGCCTTTGACCTTGGCCAGCACCCGCTCCGCGTCGATAAGGCCGGACTGCACGCCGCGCGGCAGGTCGATCTGGCTGGTATCACCGGTGACAACGCAGCGGCTGCCGAAGCCGATGCGGGTCAGGAACATCTTCATCTGCTCGGGCGTGGTGTTCTGCGCCTCGTCGAGGATGACAAAGGCATGGTTCAGGGTACGCCCGCGCATGAAGGCCAGCGGCGCGACCTCCAGCTGACCTTTCTCGAAAGCCTTGGTGACGCGGTCGAAGCCCAGCAGGTCGTAGAGGGCATCGTAGAGCGGGCGCAGGTAGGGGTCGACCTTCTGCGTCAGATCGCCAGGCAGAAAGCCCAGTCGCTCGCCGGCCTCGACGGCCGGGCGCGTCAGGATGATGCGCTGCACCGCGGCCCGCTCCAGGGCGTCCACCGCGCAGGCGACCGCCAGGAAGGTCTTGCCGGTGCCTGCCGGGCCCAGGCCGAAGGTGATGTCATGCGACAGGATCTGCTGCAGATACTGGTGCTGACGGGGCGTTCGGGCGGACAGGTCGGCGCGACGGGTACGCAGCACCAGGGGCGCGTTGGCATCTTCATGGCCCTCGGCGCGCGGCGCGGTCACCGGCGCCTTGGCCTCGACGAGGGCCAGGTGCTGGGTCTTGGCCGAGAGCGGGCGGCGGGCACGCTCGTACAGGCCTTCCAGCAAGCCGCGAGTGCGCTCGGCGGCCGTCTTGGCGCCGTCGACGCGGAACTCCGCGTCACGCCGGGTGAGCTTCACGCCCAGCGCCGCCTCGATCTCGCGGAGGTGGGCATCCAGGCTGCCGCAGACGCGGGCCAGCCGGGTGTTGTCGACAGGTTCGAGGGTGAAGCGCAGGATCACGGTGCTTGATGAAAGTGTTGTCGGGATTGTCGCTGGTGCATTCCCCGGCGCGCGAGTGTCAAGGCCTCCCGCACAATGCCGCCCCATGACGTTGAACCTCGCGCCCCGGGCCGGCCTGCCCCGGCGCCTGCCCTTGTTTCTGTTGATTGCCCTGACCCTGCTCTGCCCGGCAGCTCAGGCCCAGGTCATGACGCCCGGCTTGTATTGGGCCACCACCGTGCACGCCTGGCTGGCTGCGATGCTGGCCCTGATGGCCACCATCGTCGGGCTGATCTCCGGGCTGCATTCGCGCGAGCGCCCGGCCACTTTCCTGACCGGCATGATGCTGAGCTGGGTGGTGCTGCGCGCCGCGGCGGCGCCCGGTGCATCGGGCCTGCGCCCTTTGCTGATGACGCTGCTGGTGCTGTGCGGCGTGCAGTATCTGCTGCGGCAGATGAACTGGAAACGCAGCTGGATCGACCATGCGCTGCTCATCCAGTGCCTGGTGGTGCCGGCCAGTCTGCTGCTGGCCGGCAACCAGGTCAGCCTGCTGGGCACGATCTGGCATGCGGTGCTGAGCCTGGAGCTCGTGGCTGCCATGGGCTGGGCGCTCTGGTTGCGCCGCGCCCGGCTGCAGGCCACGCCGGACGAGAGCCTGCAGCGCGATTTCGTGCTGATGGCAGCCCTGCTGCTGCCGACGATGGTGGCCTTGCTGGCTGAAACCATGTTGGCAGCCACCAGCGAATCGCTGTGGTGGACGGCCTCGCCGTGGCTGGGCCTGCTGCTGCCGGTGCTGATGCTGGCCCTGGGCCTGCAACTGATCAATGGCGTGGCGCAGGCCCGGCTGGAGGCTGAACGGCGCATCGGTGCCATCGAGCAGCGCATGGCCGAGCGCATTGCCGAAGTGGAGCGCACGCACAGCCAGCTGGCCGAGCAGAAGCTCGAGCAGGTGACCGAACGCGAGCGCAAGCGCATCGCCGCCGACCTGCACGACGACCTGGGCGCCAAGCTGCTGACCATCGTGCACACCAGCGAATCCGATCGCATCTCCACGCTCGCCCGCGAGGCGCTGGAAGAAATGCGCCTGTCGGTGCGAGGACTCACGGGCAAGCCGGTGCATCTGATCGACGCGCTGGGCGACTGGCGCGCAGAGGTCGTCTCGCGCCTGGGCCAGGCCAACATCCTGGCCGAGTGGAAGTCGCCCGCCGAAGACGTGGAGCACACGCTGCAGGCCCGCTCCTACGTGCAGACGACACGCATCCTGCGCGAGTCGGTGTCCAACATCATCAAGCACAGCGCCGCCACCCACGCCACCATCTCCAGCACCGTGCAGGACGGCGATTTCATCCTGACCATCCAGGACAACGGCAACGGCATCCCCACCGAACTGGACGGCAGGTTGGACAGAGGCCACGGCATGGCGAGCATGAAGTCACGCGCCAAGCAAATGCATGGCCAATGCCTGGTGGAATCCGGGCCCGGCTGGGGTACTGTCATCCGTCTGACGATACCGCTGTGATTTCGCGGCCGCGATCGCTCTTGTTACCGCCCCCGTTGCCGCCCCTGTATCCCGAGGCCCTGCCATGAACCACATCCTGCTGCTTGAAGACATTCCGGAGATCCGTGCCTGGCTCAAGGCCCTGGTCAAGCAGGTCTTTGCCAACGCCCAGATCACCGAATGCTCCCGCGTGCAGGATGCGCTGTCCCTGGTGAACGGGCAGCGCTTCACTCTCGCCCTGCTGGATCTGGGCCTGCCCGACGGCTCCGGCGTGGACGTGATTGCCGCACTGCGCGAGAAGCAACCCGAGGTGCAGTCGGTCATCGTGACCATCCATGACGACGATGAGCATCTCTTCCCCGCGCTGCAGGCCGGCGCCTTCGGCTACCTGCTGAAGGAACAGTCGCGCGAGCTGCTGGTCGAGCAACTCCAGCGCATGAGCCAGGGCGAGCCGCCGCTGTCGCCGTCGATCGCCCGCAAGGTCATCGCCTACTTCGCCGCCCAGGCCAAGCCCAGCTCGCAGGCGCTGCTGCACGAGGTGTCGCTGACCGACCGCGAGACCGAGGTGCTGCTGCGCGTGGCCAAGGGGTTCACGCTGCCCGAGATCGGCGTGCAGCTGGGCCTGTCGCGCCACACGATCGCCGACTACGTGAAGCAGATCTACCGCAAGCTCAATGTGAGCTCGCGTGCCGAGGCGGCCCTGGAAGCCCAGCGCCTGGGTTTGTTCGGTCGCAATTGACGCCAGGCCGGCCCGGATAATGGGCCGATGATTGGACGACTCAGCGGCGTCATTGCCGAGAAAACACCACCGCAGGTGGTGATCGACGTGGGCGGCGTCGGCTACGAAGTCGACGTGCCCATGAGCACCTTCTTCAACCTCGGCGGCCTGGGCGAGCGCGCAGTGCTGCTGACCCACCTCGTCGTGCGCGAGGATGCGCACCACCTGTTCGGCTTCCTGACCCAGGAAGAACGCGCCACCTTCCGCCAGCTCATCAAGATCAGCGGCATCGGGCCCAAGATGGCGCTCGGGCTGCTGTCCGGCCTGTCGGTGGCAGAGCTGGCGCAGGCCGTGTCGCGACAGGAGGCGGGCCGGCTCACCAAGGTGCCCGGCATCGGCAAGAAGACCGCCGAGCGGCTGCTGCTGGAGCTCAAGGGCAAGCTCGGGCCGGATCTCGCCCTGCCCGCCACCGTGGCCAATGATGCCCAGGCGGACATCCTCCAGGCCCTGGTGGCGCTGGGTTACAGCGAGAAGGACGCTGCCGCGGCGCTGAAGGCGCTGCCGGCGGACGTGGGCGTCAGCGACGGCATCAAGCTGGCGCTGAAGAAGCTGTCATGAGCCGCTGGTCATGAGCATCCAGACGGACAAGTTCGGCGATGAGTTCGCCCCCGCGCCGCGCATCGTCAGCGCTGCGCCCGAGTCCAGCCGCGAAGAGGCGCTGGAGCGCGCCCTGCGTCCCAAGCTGCTGGACGACTACGTCGGCCAGAGCAAGGCCCGCGAGCAGCTGGAGATCTTCATCGGCGCCGCCCGCAAGCGGCGCGAAGCGCTGGACCATGTGCTGCTGTTCGGCCCGCCAGGCCTGGGCAAGACGACGCTGTCGCACATCATCGCGGCGGAACTCGGCGTGAACCTGCGCCAGACCTCCGGCCCGGTGCTCGAAAAGCCCAAGGACCTGGCGGCCCTCCTCACCAACCTCGAGAAAAACGACGTCCTCTTCATTGATGAGATCCACCGGTTGAGCCCGGTGGTCGAGGAGATCCTCTACCCCGCACTGGAGGACTACCAGATCGACATCATGATCGGCGAGGGCCCGGCGGCTCGCTCCATCAAGCTCGACCTGCAGCCCTTCACCCTGGTTGGCGCCACCACCCGCGCCGGCATGCTGACCAACCCGCTGCGCGACCGCTTCGGCATCGTCGCGCGGCTGGAGTTCTACACGCCGGCCGAGCTGCAGCGCATCGTGACCCGCTCCGCCGGGCTGCTGGGCGCGCCCATCGACCCCGACGGCGCGCTGGAGATCGCCCGCCGCTCGCGGGGCACGCCCCGGATCGCCAACCGGCTGCTGCGCCGCGTGCGGGACTATGCCGAGGTCAAGGCCGACGGTCGCATCGTGGCCGGCATCGCCGACAAGGCGCTGGCCATGCTGGACGTCGACCCGCAAGGCTTCGATCTGATGGACCGCAAGTTCCTGGAGGCGGTGGTGCACCGCTTCGACGGCGGGCCCGTGGGCCTGGAGAACGTGGCCGCCGCCATTGGCGAGGAGGCGGGCACCATCGAGGACGTCATCGAACCCTATCTGATCCAGCAAGGCTTCCTGCAGCGCACGCCGCGCGGCCGGGTGGCCACGCTGGCCGCCTGGCGCCACCTGGGCCTGGCACCGCCGAGCCGGGGCGACCTCTTCTCGGAGTGAGCGCCGCACGACTGGCTGCAAAACGCCGAGGCCCGAGCGGCCATGAAAAAAGCGCCCCGCGGGGCGCTTTTCTGTGTCCGATCGCGAGGATCAGAAGTTGTGGCGGATGCCGGCAGCCAGCGACGAGAAGTCGTTCACGCCCACGCCGTTGTAGTCGGTCTTCGTGAAGAAGCCGTAGAGCTTGGTGCGCTTGCTCAGGTTGTAGTTGTAGCCCACGGTGTACTGCTTGGCGCCGCCCGTGCGGAACTCGGCATCGCCACCGGCCTTGGTGCCGCCGACGTTCACGTGGAACTCAGATTGACCGACCGTGTACATGGCCGACACGCGACCGATGTCACGCGACTTGAAGCCGTCCACGTCTTCGCGCTGGTAGTAGCCGGTCACCAGGAAGGGACCGACACTGTAGTCGGCTTCCAGGCCGTAGGCCTTGCGAGCAGCCGAGGCACCGAAGCGATCGTTGCGAGCCAGCGTGCCGGCAATGTGCAGACCGCCCACTTCGTAGTTGGCCGACAGGTCGTAGCCGCGCGGGCCCGAGCCCTCACCGGCGCGAACCGAGCCGATGAAGCCGAAGCCACCCACCGTCGGCGAGAAGTAACCGACCTTGTTGGTGCGGGTGCCGAAGCCGAACGACGAGAACAGCGCATCCGACGACGTGCCGGTGTCGTGGTTGTGGTTGCTCGTGCGGTCAACGCTCGAGAAGTAGGAATCCGGGAACCAGTTGCCCAGACGCACGGCGCCGAAGGAGCCTTCCAGTTGGACCCAGGAAGCGCGGCCCCAGAACACGCCGCCGTTGGAAACGGCACCGGTGTCCGAATCCAGGCCGTGTTCCAGCGAGAACGAAGCCTTCAGGCCGCCGCCGAGGTCTTCGCTGCCACGCAGGCCCAGACGCGACGAGTTGTTCTGCACGACCACCTTGCGGTCAGCGGAACCCACCTTCTGGCTTTCGACCGTGGTGTTCAGGCGACCCCACAGGGTGACGCTTTGTGCGAAAGCCGGAGCGGCAGCGGTAGCAGCCAGAGCGGCGACGAGAGCGATCTTTTTCATCGTTTGCCTTTTCAGTAGGGTTGGACGGGGCTTTGCAGCCCAGCCTTGAAGGACAGTGGCGGCCAGTATAGGAGCGGGTTTTGCCGGACCCGACAGGAACGACGCGCGGACGCAACAGTTAGGTGACAGCGCTGAAACGACGTCCCGAACTCAGGCCGCGATGTCGTCGGCACTCAAGCCGGCCAGGTGCTGATCGTCATTCCAGCCCACCAGCGTGAAGCCGTCGGGCGTGGCCAGCAGCCGGTTGATGGTGGCGTTGCCCAGCTGCCAGCTGCGCGGCGCATCTAGCGCCACCCGGGTGGCGGCACGGTAGAGGCAGTCCAGCACGCCGCCGTGCGCCACCAGCGCGATGCTTTGCCCGGGGTGAGTGGCGGCGGCCCGCTGCGCAGCCGCCAAACAGCGTGCACTGAAGTCAACCAGGCTTTCGCCACCGCCGACGGGATAGTCCGGCTCGCGACGACGCCAGCGCGCGGCCTCCTCGGGATAACCCTGGTCAATCTCCTGCCAGCTCAAGCCTTCGAAACGACCGAAGGCGCGCTCACGCAGCCCGCGGTCCTGCCGAACCGGCAGGCCGTGGACCGCTGCCAGCGCCTCGGCTGTCTGGCGGGCGCGGCTGAGGTCGCTGGCATAGATGGCGGCCAAGGGCTCATCGGCCAGCGCCTGGGCCAGCCGCTCGGCCTGGGCCAGGCCCAGCGCGCTCAGCGGGATGTCGGTGTGGCCCTGAATGCGCGTGGCGCGGTTCCAGGCGGTCTCGCCGTGGCGTATGACGATCAATCGTGTGGCGTTGTCCAGCACTAGACGCCCCAGACGACGTCGGCGCCTTCCTTCAGGCTGCGCTGCATCAGGTCGCGCAGCGGCCAGGCGCGCTGGCGCAGCGTCACCCCTTGGCGGCGCGGAGCGGGTTGACCGGCCGCCACGGCTTCATCCACGGCGCGCTGGAACTGCGCTTCGTCCTCGGCGACGCCGGCTTCGAGCTGCTGGATGTAGCCGGCCAAATCCGCCGACGTGAGGATGCCCTTGGGCGACGGCTCGCGCCCCATCAGGCGGAGCACCGCCTCGGCCGAGTCGGCCATCATGATCACGTCGGCCGCAGCCTTGGATTTGAAGCAATAGAGCATGCAGCGATTGTGCGCGCCGCCCGTCGCCTGTGGTGTCAGCCGTTGGCCAATCCGAGCCAGCCGGAGACGGCCGCATCCACCACATGCCGACGCGGGCGAACCCGCTGCTCGAATTCGTCCGGACGCAGCGGCCGGGCGAACAGATAGCCCTGGAACTCATGGCAGCCGGCCTGGGCAAGGAAATCCCGCTGGGCTTCGGTCTCGACGCCTTCGGCGATGACCTGCAGCCCCAGCGCCCGGCCCATCTGCACGATGGCGTTCGCGATGCCGACGTCGCTGGCGTCGCCCGGCAGCCCCTGCACGAAACTGCGGTCGATCTTCAGCCGCCGGATCGGGAAGCGCTTCAGGTAGGCCAGCGACGAATAGCCGGTGCCGAAGTCGTCGATGGACAAGGTCACCCCCAGTGCATCGAGGGCCTGCATGCGTTTGAGCGCCTCGTCGGCATCGCCGAGCAGCACCCCCTCGGTCAGCTCCAGCTCCAGCATGCTGGCCGGCAGCATGGACTCCTGGAGGGCGTCGGCCACGGTCTGAACGAAATGGGCCTGCTGGAACTGCAGCGCCGAGACGTTCACCGCCACCGGCATGCGCAACCCGCGGCTGAGCCAGTGCGCCGCCTGGGCCACGGCCTCGCGCAGCACCCAGTCGCCGATGGCGACGACGAAGCCGCTTTCCTCGGCCAGCGGGATGAACTCGGCCGGCGAGATCTCGCCGCGCTGCGGGTCGCGCCAGCGGATCAGGGCTTCGGCGCCAATGACGCGGTCACTGCCCAACTCCACCTGCGGCTGGTAATACAGGCGAAAGCGTCCTTGTGCGAGCGCCTGGCGCATGTCGTGATCCAGCCGCATGCGGTAGAGGAGATCGACCTCCTTGCGCGGCACATGGAAGCGAAAGCCCGCGCGGCCGCCTTCCTTCACCCAGTGCATGGCGCGCTCGGCGCTCGCCATCAGTTCGTCCGGCGTGCCGCCGTCGCCCGGGTAGAGCGCCACGCCGCAGCTGGCCGTGACGGTGAAGCTCAGGGTGTCGAACGTGAAGGGCTCGGCCAGCACCTGCTGCACGCGCCGCGCCGCCGCCTCGGCCTCGAACATCTGCGCGCCGTCGACCAGCAACGCGAACTCGTCGCCGCCCAGGCGGGCGAGGGTGTCGTTGGCGCCGACCGCGCCGCGCAGCCGCTCCACCACCTCCCGCAGCACGCGGTCGCCGTAGCTGTGCCCAAGGGTGTCGTTGATCTGCTTGAAGCGGTCCAGGTCCAGGTGCAGCAGGGCGAATACCGGCGACGGCTCACCGGTCTCGACGGCGGCCATCAGCTGCACGATGCGATCGGCCAGCGCACGGCGATTTGGAGCGCCGGTCAGCACGTCGGAGCGGCCGAGCTCTTCGATGCGCTGGTGGGCCGCTAGCTTCTCGCTGAGGTCGCGGAAGGAGAACACCCGCCCGATCGGCTCGCCTCGGCTCATCTGCGGCAGCGACACCTGTTCCAGCACGCGGCCGTCGGCCAGGCGCAGCACGTCGCTGGAGCGCATCAGCGGCGCATCCAGCAGGGCTTCGATGCGCAGGCGGTATTGCTCGCCGTCGCGCATGACGCGCTGCAGGCTGAGCCAGATGCCGGCGTCGCCCGGCTCGTGTGTCAGCCCGCCGGGCAGGCCCCAGAGCTTGGCGAAACGCCGGTTGAAGCTGCGCACCCGGCCGCTCAGGTCGACGACGAGGATGCCGTCCGCAGTTGATTCGAGGGTGGCGCGCAGCTCGGCCAGCAGAGTCTCGCGCTCGGCCTCGGCGCGGCGGCGGCGGGTCTGGTCGTGCAACAGCACCAGCCAGTAGCGAGCCCCACCGGGCGTGTGCACGGGGCTGATGCTGCGGCTGACCCAGCGCGGCTGGCCGTCGCTGTGGGTCAGCACGGTGTCGGAGCGGATGCGGGCGAAGGGGTCTCGCGAGGCGCCCTGCCAGAAGGCTTCGTCTTCGAGAGAGCCGCACAGCGCCGCCGGCGGCTGGCCGAGTGCGCGCTCGGGCTTGAGCCCCAGCAGCCGCAAGGCGGCGCGGTTGATCACCGAGACCGTGAGGCTCTCACCATCCACCAGCCAGGCCGGTTCGGGCAGGCCTTCCAGCAGGGCGCCGATCAAGGATGACGGCGCCTCGGAATTGCGAGGCAGTGCGGGACTGGCCTCGCGGACGGGGTTCACGTCGTCAGCTCCCCGGGGCCGGTGGTCACCGCATCGAAGAAATAGGCGATGCGTGCACGCGGGCTGAGGTAGTCGAGCGAGGCGCGCGGCAGGAACTGGGGCTTGAGGCTGCGGCGGATGCCGAGGTCGGGCATCTCTTCCAGATTCAGGATGAGCGCGTCGTCCTTCGGCACCTTGGGGTCGTGCACCATCACCCGCGGCTTCAGCGGCCGGGCCGAGTTGACTGAGACCACCAGCGCATAGCGGTCGTCGGTCAGCTGCACGGTCGAGCCCGGCGGGTAGACGCCCATCATGCGGATGAAGGCGTTCAGCATGGTGGCGTCGAAGCGGTTGCGCCCCTGGGCAAACATCAGCGACAGCGCCTCATGCGGCGTCATGGCCTTGGAGGTGATCAGCGGATTGCACAGGCCGTCGAAACGGTTGACGAGGGCCACGATGCGGGCGCCCGTGCTCATGCGGTCCATGTTGATGCGCTGCGGGAAGCCGCTGCCGTCGGCATGCTCGTGGTGCTGAGCAATGATGAGCAGCGGCGCCGGCGCCAGCCCCATGCTCTGCGCGATCGCCACGCCCTTGACGACGTGCTGCTGGTAGGCCTGGGTCTCTGCTGCCGTGAAGCTCTCGTCGCGGTGACGCAGTCGCGCCGCGATCTCGAGCTTGCCGACGTCATGCAGGAGCGAGCCGACGCCCAGGTCCATCATCTCGTCACGGCCCAGGCCGAACGCCCGGCCCAGCAGCAGCGCGATGATGCAGACGTTGAGCGCATGCGCCGTGCTGCGGTCGCCTGCCGCTTCATTGAGCAGGCGCATATTGAGATCACCCTCGACAAGCATCTTGTCGAGCAGGGCCGCGGTCAGGCGCTCGGCCTGTTCGCGCGCCTCCTGGGGCGAGGCCTGCACCTTCTCCATGACGCCGCGAAAGCCGTCGGCGGCCTCGCTGTACTGCTGCTCACACAGGCGCAGGGCTTCGCGCTGGGCGGCAAGCGCGCGGCGATGGGCCTCGCGGGCGAGTTCTTCCGGGCTGGGCTCGGCGGGTGAGGCGGCATCGGCCTGCGCGCCGCTGTCGGCCGCAGCCGGCGCGGGCTCCGCCTGAGGCTGCAGATTGAGGTCGCTCTTGGCCGGGCTCCACCGCACCTGGGTCAGGCCCAGGCGACGCAGGATGAGGAGCTGATCGGCGGACGCGATCTTGAAGCTCGACAGCGGAAACGGATGCGACATCCAGCCGAGGTCCAGATGTATGAACATCCCGACGGTCAACTGGCTGACATCAATCAGCGGATCGCTTGTTCTATCCTGCATTCACTCAGAACCCGTGGCGCGGGCACCCCTGAACTCCACCCGGTCTGCGGCAGGGGTGCTGCAGAAACCGGGCTGGTTTCCAGTCATACGTCAAATCGACAGATCACGCGCCACCGGCTGCGGGGAAAAATCCCATGGTGGTGCGCACGGTGGAGCTTAGCGCCTGATCGTTACCGAAATTCCGAGTGCAAGTCGGGGCAAACGCGAAGGAATGCATGACCTGCGCCCCCCTGGACGGGTGGGGTGAGCACCTCCTCACGTTTCATGGGTGCGCCCGCGGGGCCAGAAAGCTGCGTCAGCGGCTGGCCCGGTGGCGGGCCACGAAATCTCGGTACCAGTGGGCGCTGTCCTTGAGCAGGCGCGCCTGGGTCGCATAGTCGACATGGACCAGGCCGAAGCGCTTGTCGTAGCCCGAGTTCCACTCGAAGTTGTCGAGCAGGCTCCAATAGAAATAGCCCCGCACGTCAGCGCCCAGGCTCATCGCGGCGGCCAAGGCCTGTAAATGGCTGCTGAGGTAGCTGATGCGTGCCTCATCCGGCACGCGGCCATCCACCACGCGGTCGGCATTGGCCATGCCGTTTTCGGTGATGAACATCGGCGGCGGGTTGTACTCGCGGGCCAGGCGCACCAGGTGCTGGGCGAACACCTCGGGCACGATCTCCCAGCCCATGTCGGTGAAGCCGCGCTTGCCCGGGCCCGGCACGGTTTTGCCGTCGGCATCGAAGAGGCTGCGGGTGTAGAAGTTGATGCCGAGGAAATCCAGCGGCTGGCGGATCAACGCGAGGTCGCCCGTCAGGACCTGGGGCGCGTCCGCCCCCACGTAGGCCAGCGCGTCGGCCGGGTAGGCGCCGCGGAAGATCGGGTCCATGTACCAGCGCACGTTGAGGCCGTCGTCGATGCGGGCGGCGCGGCGGTCGGCTTCGTTCGGCGTGGCCGGGAAGGAAGGCGTGTGGTTGAGCACGATGCCCAGGCGCGTTTTGCACACCGCCCGCATGGCCTGCACGGCGGCACCGTGCGACAGCATCAAATGGTGGGCGACCTGCAGGCTTTCGGCGCGGCTGGTGTGGCCGGGCGCGAACTGGGCCGTCTCGTAGCCCAGCGTCGCGGTGCACCAGGGCTCGTTGTGCGTGGCGATGCTGGCCAGGCGGTCACCGAAGCGGCGCGCCACCTCGGCCGCGTAGGTGGCGAAATGCCCGACCACGTCGCGCGACAACCAACCGCCCAGCCCCTCGTCCAGCGCCTGCGGCAGGTCCCAGTGATAGAGCGTGGCGTGGGGCTGGATGCCCGCCTCGAGCAGGCTGTCGATCAGGCGGTCGTAGAAGCCGAAGCCCGCCTCGTTCCAGGCGCCCTGCCCCTGCGGCTGCACGCGTGGCCAGGCAAAGCTGAAGCGGTAGCAGTCCAGACCCAGGCCCTTCATCAGGGCGACGTCGTCACGGAAGCGGTGGTAGTGGTCGCAGGCGACATCGATGTTGGAGCCGTCCTTGATGCGGCCCGGCTGGCGGCAGAAGGCGTCCCAGATGGACGCGCCCTTGCCGTCTTCGAACGCGGCGCCCTCGATTTGTGCGGCGCTGGTGGCCACGCCCCAGCGGAAGTCGGGCGGGAAGGCGGCGGCCAGGGCGGCCGGGTCGATGCGGGTGGTGTCGGAGAGGTTCATGGCAGCGGCGGGCGGCGTGCAGCGAGCCCGGGTACGGAAATGGCGGCGCGCCTAGGGACGCCCACCGGTTTGCAGCAGGCTCACCCTGGAGCCCGACCCTGGGCGCCGGCGCACTGCGACTGCCGACCCCACCGCGGCATCTTGCCGCCGATTGACAACGCTGTCAATTCGCCGCGAGCGTGCGGTCCTTGAGGCGGCCGGGCGGGCCGCCGCCGAGGCGGGATCAGCGGGCGCGGGTGGAGTCCCGCACGACGAGCTCGTGCGGCAGGACCTTGTGCAGGTCGGCTTCGTCTTCAGGCGCGGTCATGTCGGGGCGCTGCACCGACACCAGCATCTCGACGGCGGCGCGCGCCATCTCGGCGACCGGCTGGCGCACGGTGGTCAGCGGCGGCCAGACCAGCGCGGCGGTCGGGGAATCGTCGAAGCCGGCAACCGACAGCTCCCCCGGCACCGACAGCCCCAGGCGCTGTGCCGCGGCAAGCACGCCCAGGGCCATGTCGTCATTGCTGGCGAACACCGCCGTGGGCCGCTGGCGGCGGCTGAGCAGCTGGTGCGCGGCATCGCGGCCGCTGGCAAAGGTGAACTGGCCCGGCTGGACGAGCTCGGGATCGGGCTGCAGGCCGTGCGCGCGCAGCGCCTGGACGAAGCCCTGGTAACGCAGCCCACTGGCCGACTGGTCGGGCGGGCCTTTGATGAAGGCGATGTGCTCGTGGCCCAGGCTCAGCAGCAGGTTGGTGATCTCTTCGGCCGCGTGCACGTCGTCCATGCGCACCGAAGGCACGCCGCGCAGATCGCGCTCGGGAGACATCAGCACGCAAGGGGTGCCGCTGTCGCGCAGCGCGGCCAACACCTCGGGGTTGTCGCACAAGGGCGGCGTGAGGATCATGCCGTCGGGCCGCAGCGCCAGCACCATGCGGTCGATCTGCTGGCGCAGGTCGGGGGCATCGTTGTGCAGGGACTCCACCACCAGGTGGTAGCCCAGCTCGCGGCATCGCAGCGTGGCGCCTTGCTGCACGCTGCCGACGAAGATCGCGCTCGGGTCGTAGTACAGCAGGCCGATCAGGAAAGATCGCCCGCCTGCCAGACTGCGCGCCGATTGTTTGGGGCGGTACCGCAAGGCCTCCACGACCTTGAGCACCTGGGCCCGGGTGCTCTCATGCACCCCGGGCTCATGGTTGAGCACACGCGAGACAGTCTTGATCGACACGCCCGCCTCGCGGGCGACGTCGACGATGGTGGGACTTCCCCCGCGTAAGCTCATGGCACCCCTCGCCCAAGGCGTACCTTGGCCGGTCCCCCGGGGGGACGGCGATGCTTGCCGGATTGACCGTCAAGCACATCGCCTACGCGGGCCGGCTCGGGAGCGGCCCAGCGCTCGGCCCGAATACGGTAACAGGGGCGCACTGTCAGACGAAGTGGTTACTTCTTCTTGGCCTTGGCGGCCGGCTTGGCGGCGGGCTTGGCAGCCGCCTTCTTCGCAGCGGCCTTGGGATCGACGGCAGCCTTGAAGCCAGCGCCCGGGGTGAACTTGGGCAGCTTGGCGGCGGCGATCTTGATCTTGGCGCCGGTGCTGGGGTTCACGCCGTTGCGGGCGGCACGGGCGTGCTGCTTGAAGGAGCCGAAGCCCGGGATCGACACGGCGCCACCCTTTTTCACGGTGGTGACGACGGCGTCCAGCAGGGTCTCCAGGATGCGGCCGGCTTCGGCCTTGCTCAGCTCGTGCTTGGCGGCCAGGTGTTCGATCAGATCGGTCTTGTTCATGCGGGGGGTCTCGCGAAATAACGCGCCCGAACGGCTCGGGCGGGCGCGATTGTGGCCTATTGCGAGAGGCATACAGTCCGGCAGAGTCCCGTATCCATCGCGGAGGTTCGTGCCCGTGCAGTTTTCCACTTTGCTCGATGCCCTCCCGCAGCAGGTCTGGAAGGCCGACGCGCAGGGCCGCCTGCTGTGGATGAACGCTCGCCTGGCCGAGGCGCTCAACCGCCCTGCACTGCCGTCGCCGTTGGTGAACTGGCTGCATGCCGACGACCGCGAGGCCTTCAGCCACTGCTGGGCCCTGGCCCAGGCCAGCGGGCGTTTCGAGATGGAGTACCGGCTCGGTCAGCACTGGGTGCTGGCCCAGGCGCAACGCCTGCCGGACTCGCCCCACTGGCTGGGCACCCACATCGACATCTCGGCGCGCCGCATGGCGGAGGCGAGGCTGCAGCAGGCCGACGACGTCTGGAAGCTGGCTCTGGAATGCAGCGGCGATGGCGTGTGGGACTGGCATGTGCAGCGCGGCACCGAACACTTCTCGGAGCGCTACCTGCGCCTGCACGGCTTCCAGCCGGGCGATTTGGACGCCACGCCGGCAGCGTTCGATGCGCGCACGCATCCCGATGACGTCCCGCAGATGAACCGCGACCGCGAAGACCACTTCGCCGGGCGCACGGCCATCTACCGCAACGAGCACCGGGTACTGGCCAAGGACGGCACCTGGAAGTGGGTGCTCAGCCGCGGCATGGTGATCGAGCGCGATGCGCAAGGCCAACCGGTGCGCATGGTCGGCACGCACACCGACATCACTGACCGCAAGCGCCAGGAGGCGCTGGTGTGGCAGCAGGCGCGCCTGGATGCCTTGACCGGCCTGCCCAACCGGCGCGCGCTGCGCGAACGCATCGAGCGGGCCTTGGCGCAGCGCGCCGTGCGGCAGGAAGAACTCGCGGTGATGTTCGTCGACCTCGATCACTTCAAAGAGGTGAACGATTCGCTGGGCCACGACGTGGGCGACGCGCTGCTGGTGCAGGTGGCACTGCGGCTGCAGGCCTGCATGCCGGCAGGCGATGCCGCGTCCGGGGTGGTGGCGCGCATGGGGGGCGACGAATTCACGGTGCTGCTGGCCGCGCCCGATGCAGCTGCAGCCGCCGAGCGCATCGGCCAGCAGCTGCTGGATGCGGTCTCGGCTGCCTTCGCGGTGGGCGGCGAGCGGGTGTACGTGTCCGCCAGCATCGGCGTGAGCCTGGCGCCGCGCGACGGCGTGGAGATCGAGGCGCTTTTCAAACATGCCGACCAGGCCCTGTACGAAGCCAAGGGCGCCGGCCGCAACCGCATGCGGCTCTTCACGCCGGCGCTGCACGAGGCCGCCCAACGGCGCGCACGACTGGCCGCCGAATTGCGCGAGGCGCTGCCGGCGCGGCAGTTCAGCCTCGTCTACCAACCCATCCTGTCGCTGCGCGAGCCGGCGTCGCCGCCGCGCAAGGCCGAAGCCCTGCTGCGCTGGACCCACCCCAAGCTCGGCGAGGTGAGCCCGGCGCAGTTCATCCCGCTGGCCGAGGCCAGCGGACTGATCGTGGACATCGGCGATTGGGTGTTCCGCGAGGCCGCCGCCCAGGTCAAGGCCTGGCGTGCTGCCGGGCATGAAGGCTTCCAGGTGAGTGTCAACAAGTCGCCGGTGCAGTTCTTCAACGAACGCAGCCAGCGGCTGCAACCCGACTGGGTGGCGCACCTGCGCGAACTCGGCCTGCCGGGCCACGCGCTGGCCGTGGAGATCACCGAAGGCCTGCTGCTGGAGCGCGACGAAGCCGTGGCTGAACGACTGCGCTCGTTGCGGGAGGCGGGGCTGTCGATCTCGCTGGATGACTTCGGCACCGGCTACTCATCTCTGAGCTATCTGCAGCACCACGACATCGACACCGTGAAGATCGACCGCAGCTTCGTGGCGGGGCTGGAAGCCGGCGGCAAGGCGCTGGCGCTGTGCCGGGCCATCGTGACCATGGCCCACGAACTGGGCATGCAGGTCGTGGCCGAAGGCATCGAGACCGAGGCTCAGATGCGGGCGCTGCAGGCGATGGGCTGCGACTGGGGGCAGGGATGGTGGTTTGGGAAGGGGGTTTCGGCGGAGGCGTTTGAGGAGCGGTGGTTGTCGGGCGCGGTCCAAGGCACGGTGACTGGCACGGCTCGCTGAAGCGCCCATCGAGGGCGCCTCAGCGGGGACTCGGTCACCTTCGGCGACCCCGGCAGACGGTCTTGCGCCTGCATGCGCCAGACCTTCGACAAGGCGTCGGCCAGGCCACAGGGCCTGGCCTCGGTCCTTGTCGACGTGCCTTTCGAGCCCTCTCCTAGGCCCAAACGCAAAAGGCCAGCACTTGCGTGCTGGCCTTTCTTGTTTGGTGCCCAGGAGAGGACTCGAACCTCCACGGAGTTACCCGCTAGTACCTGAAACTAGTGCGTCTACCAATTCCGCCACCTGGGCTTTCAGGAGCCGCGCATGATAGCGCAGATTTTGCGGCCCTCGAAAGAAAAGCTCAGATCTCGAACTTGACGCCCTGCGCCAGCGGCAGTTCGCTGGAGTAGTTCACGGTGTTGGTCGTGCGGCGCATGTAGGCCTTCCAGGCGTCGGAGCCGCTCTCGCGGCCGCCACCGGTTTCCTTTTCGCCGCCGAAGGCGCCGCCGATCTCCGCGCCCGAGGTGCCGATGTTGACGTTGGCGATGCCGCAGTCGCTGCCCGCCGCGCTCATGAAGGCCTCGGCCTCGCGCAGGTCAGTCGTGAAGATGGCGCTCGACAGGCCTTGCGGCACGCCGTTCTGGAGCGCGATCGCTTCTTCCAGCGTCTTGTATTTGAGCGTGTAGAGGATGGGTGCGAAGGTCTCGTGGCAGACCACCTCGGTCTGTGCTGGCATGCGCACCAGCGCCGGCACCGCGTAGTAAGCCTCAGGGAAACGGTCGGCCAGCGCGCGCTCGCCGCCGCTCACCTGGCCGCCCTGCTCGCGGGCGGCGCTCAGCGCGAACTGCATCGCATCGAAGGCCTGTGCATCGATCAGCGGGCCGATGAGCGTGCCAGCCTCCAGCGGCGAGCCGATGGGCAGCTGCGCGCGGGCGCGGTCCAGGCGCTCGACGAGGGCATCGTGGATGCTTTCGTGCGCAATCACGCGCCGGGTCGTCGTGCAGCGCTGCCCGGCCGTGCCGTAGGCGCCGAACAGGATGCCGCGTACCGCCAGCTCCAGGTCGGCGCTGGGCGTCACGATGATGGCGTTGTTGCCGCCCAGCTCCAGCAGGCAGCGACCGAAGCGCGCCGCCACACGCGGGCCCACGGCACGGCCCATGCGGGTCGAGCCCGTGGCCGAGACGAGGGCAACGCGGGTGTCGTCCACCAGCGCCTCGCCCACGTCGGCGCGGCCGATGATCAGCTCGGACAGGCCGTCAGGCGCCGCGTGACCCGCGGCGCGGTAGGCCTTGAGCGCACGTTCGAACAGCGCCTGCGTGGCCAGGGCCGTCAGCGGCGTCTTCTCGGACGGCTTCCAGACGCAGGCATCACCGCAGACGAGCGCCAGCGCCGAGTTCCAGGCCCACACCGCCACCGGGAAGTTGAACGCCGAGATGATGCCCACCACGCCCAGCGGCAGCCACTGCTCCATCATGCGATGGCCGGGGCGCTCGCTGGCAATCGTGAGGCCGTGCAGCTGGCGCGAGAGGCCCACCGCGAACTCGCAGATGTCGATCATTTCCTGGACTTCGCCCAGGCCCTCGCTCGTGACCTTGCCCGCCTCGATCGACACGAGCCGGGCGAGCTCTGCCTTGTGCGCGCGCAGCTCCTCACCGAACAGGCGCACCAGTTCGCCACGCTTGGGGGCGGGCACGACGCGCCAGGCCTTGAAGGCTTCGTGCGCGCGGCCGATGGCGGCCTGCATGTCGCCGCGTGAGGCGGTCGGGATCTGGGCCAGCACGCCGCCGTCGATCGGCGAGCGCACGGTGAGGTCGCCGGCAGGCGGCAGGTGGACGCCGAGGGCGTCGAGAAGGGAATGGATGGAATTTGTCATGGCGTGATCATCTCGCGATCGAAGAACACGGCCACAGAGGCGCAGAGGCACAGAGAAGCCGTGCCGCGCTCTCGGTGTCTCTGTGCCTCTGTGGCTGGGTCAGGCTTCAACAAATGGCGAATCAGGAAATCGACTCGACCTGGCGGCTTTGCTGATAGGCAGAACCAAAGCGGTTGGCCAGGAAGTCGGGCAACGCCACCTGCTCCTGGCGCACGAAGCCCTTCTGCGGCAGCTTGCCTTCGCGGAACAGGTCCACGGCAGCACAGATGCCTGCGGCGGTCGTGATCTGGATGGCCGACAGCGGCTGGGCGCCGTCGCGCGTCGCGAAGATCTTGCGCGCGAACACCTCCTGCAGCAGCACGCCGTTCTTCATGCCCGAGACGGTCACGAACACCAGCACCACGTCCTGCATGGTGGCCGGCATGCTCTTGCGCATGATGGCCTTGAGGTTGTCCTGGTCGCCCTTCAGGCCCAGGTCGCCGAGCAGGAACTGCATCAGGTCGCGGTGGCCGGGGTAGCGCACGGTCTTGTAGTCGAGGTTGCGCACCTTGCCCGCCCAGGTCTCGCACAGGGTGCCCAGGCCGCCGGAGGTGTTGAAGGCCTCGTACTCGGTGCCGTCCAGGCTGAAGTGCTCCAGGCCCTCCAGCGGCAGGGCAGCGATGGTCTCGCCCTCGTGGATGGCCTCGCAGGGGTGGCAGTACTCGTTGATAAGGCCGTCCACCGACCAGGTCAGGTTGTACTTGAGCGCGTTGGTCGGGAAGGCGGGCAGCGCACCGACGCGCATCTGCACGTCACGCACGCTGTCGAAGCCGCTGGCCAGGTGGTGGGCCACGATGCCGATGAAACCCGGCGCCAGGCCGCATTGCGGCATGAAGGCGGTGCGGGCGCCTTCGGCCATCTGCTTGATGGCCTTGGTGGCGGCCACGTCTTCGGTCAGGTCGAAGTAGTGGCAGCCGCATTCCAGCGCGAGCTCGGCCGCCGTGATGGCGAGGTGATAAGGCAGGGCGTTGACGACCGCATCCTTGCCACGCAGTTGGGCAGCCAGGGCGCCGCGGTGGTCGCTGTCGACCTCGGCCGTCGCGATGCCCTCGTCGGCCAGCACCTTCAGGTAGGCCGGGTTCTTGTCCAGCACCGTGACCTGGTAGTCGCCGGTGGCGTGCAGCAGGCGGGCGATGGTCTGGCCGATGTGGCCGGCGCCGAGCAGGGCGATCTTCATGGAGGCTCCTCAAGATGACAGATGGACTGCGGCGCACTCTAGGCAGGAGCCCTGACGAAAGAAAGCACGGTTCCGACGAAATCAATTGCTGTTTCGTCGTTTCGTCGCGATGATTCGCCGTTATGGACGAATCACGGGTAAACACCAGCGCCCCGCCGGACGACCTCGACCGCCGCCTGATCCTGCTGCTGCAGGCCAATGCCCGCGAAAGCACGGCCACGCTCGCACGCAAGCTGGGCGTGGCCCGCACCACGGTCGTCGCGCGCCTGGCCCGGCTGGAGGCCAGCGGCCGCATCGTGGGCTACACCGCGCGCTTGGGCGGCGACGAAGCCGGCCGCAGCGTGCAGGCCTTTGTCGGCATCACGGTCAGCCCCAAGGCCGGGCGCGAGGTGGTGAAGCGCCTATCAGAACTGCCGGAGCTGCGCCAGCTGGCTTCGGTGAGTGGTGAGTTCGATTACATGGCACTCTTGCGCGCCGACACTACGGCCCGACTCGACGCGCTGCTGGACGAAATCGGCGAGATCGACGGCGTGCTGCGCACCAACAGCTCCGTCGTGCTGGCGCTGCGCGTGGATCGACAGACTTAGAGAGCCCACCCCGTACCGGCTGCGCCGGCCCCCTCAAGGGGGCGCTGCCAGCGGCCCGGCAAAGCCGGTTCCGCGGCAGCCGCGCGGTGGGCTCAGATTTGCACCGGACTGGTCGTACCTTCAAACATTCGGACAAGGAGAACTTGCATGACCTGGTTGGCCCTGGGCCTCGCCCTCTTTCTTGGCATCCACCTGACCCAAGCCGTCACGCCGCGCTGGCGCCTCGCCATGATCCGGCAGCTGGGGGAGAAGGGCTGGAAGGGGGCCTACACCGTCGTCTCGCTGATCGGCTTCGCGTTGATCCTGTGGGGCTACTCGCTGGCGCGCCAGCAGCCGGTGGTGCTGTGGCCGGCCATCCGCGGCATGAACCACGGCGCCGCCGCACTGATGCTGGTGGCCATGGTGCTGCTGGCCGCGACCTATGTGCCGCGCAACCACCTCAAGGCCAAGCTGCAGCACCCGATGACGCTGGCGGTCAAGGTGTGGGCCTTTGCCCACCTGATCGCGAACAACACTCTGGCCGACATCATGCTGTTCGGCAGCTTCCTGGTGTGGGCCATCCTGGTGTTCCGCGCGGCACGCCGCCGCCCCGCGCCGCCAGCCGCCCCCGGCACG